>CAYXJS010000109.1:0-9367 GCA_964465045.1 uncultured Bacteroidales bacterium
TCATCAGTAACAACGAAATTGTTGTCGTTATCGTGATACAAGCGCCAGAATTTCTTCATAAAGCGGAAAACGCCCTCAATCCCTTGCGTATCCCACGGCTTATGGCTCTCAATCGGGCCCAGGAACATCTCGTAAAGGCGGAATGTGTCCGCTCCGTACTGTTCAATTAAATCATCCGGATTCTGCACGTTGTATTTCGACTTACTCATTTTCTCCACTTCCCAGCCGCAAACGTAGGTGCCGTCATCCTCCAGGATAAATTCGGCGTCTTTATAGTCGGGCATCCACTGTTTGAAGGCCTCCACATCCAGCACATCGTTATGCACAATATTCACATCCACGTGAATGCGCTGGGTTTGGTACTCCTTACGCTTGTTGAAGGAAACAAACTTGTTGGTTCCTACCACACGATAGACAAAATTCGACCGCCCCTGGATTTTCCCCTGGTTAATCAGGCGCTCGAACGGTTCTTCTTTCACGGTCATCCCGAGGTCGTGGAGGAACATGCTCCAGAACCGGGCGTAGATAAGGTGGCCGGTAGCGTGCTCATCACCTCCCATGTAGAGGTCCACATTCTGCCAGTATTCGTTGGCTTCTTTCGAGAAATATTCCCTGTCGTTGTGCGGGTCCATGTAGCGGTAGTAGTATCCGCTTGAGCCGGCAAATCCGGGCATGGTGTTCACTTCCAGCGGGTAGCCCTCTTTGGTTTTCCAGTTTTTGGCGCGGGCCAGTGGCGGATCACCGTCTTCGGTGGGTTGATATTTGTCTACCTCCGGAAGCTCCAGCGGCAGCTCGCTTTCGTTGAGCGTGTAAGGAATACCGTTTTTGTAATAAACCGGGAACGGCTCGCCCCAGTAGCGCTGGCGACTGAAAATGGCATCGCGCAGGCGGTAGTTGATGGTGCCGTAACCTTTCTTTTGCTCTTCAATTTTTTGGATGGTCGCTGTAATCGCTTCTTTCACCTCCATCCCGTTAAGGAAACCGGAGTTGACCATAATACCGTCCTTCGAATCGTAAGATGTTTCCCATGTGGAAAGATCGCTCATCTCTTCATCCTTTTGTTTCACTACCTGAATAATCGGAAGTCCGAAATGTTTGGCGAAAGCAAAGTCGCGGCTGTCGTGACCCGGCACAGCCATGATGGCGCCACTACCGTAACCGCTCAGCACATAGTCGGCAATCCAGATCGGTATTGATTCACCGTTTACCGGATTGATGCCGTAGGCTCCCGTAAACACGCCAGTGATCTTCTTCACCTCCGACATGCGGTCGCGCTCTGAACGGTTTTTCGCCCACTCCACATATTTTTTTACTTCTTCCTTATGTTCGTCTGTCGTAATCTGATCGATGATTTCATGCTCGGGCGCCAGCACCATAAAGGTAGAGCCAAACAAGGTATCGGGGCGGGTGGTAAAAACTTCCAGCTCCTCATCATGACCTTTGATATCGAAGTAAATGGTGGCGCCTTCCGAGCGGCCAATCCAGTGGCGCTGCACTTCCTTAATCGATTCCGACCAATTGACCTTGTTAAGCCCGTCGAGCAGGCGCTGGGCGTAGGCGCTGATACGCAGCGACCACTGCTTCATCTTTTTCCGTTCCACGGGATGTCCGCCGCGCTCAGAGTATCCGTCTTTGACCTCGTCGTTGGCCAAAACCGTACCCAGCGCCGGACACCAGTTCACCAGTGTTTCAGAAAGGTAAGCCAGGCGGTAATTCATCAGCATGGTTTGCTGTTGTTCCTCGCTCATCGCTTTCCAATCGCCGGCAGAAAAAGGCTCATGTGCATCGCGTGAAGCGGTAACGCCTCCACTGCCATTGGCTTCAAAATGTTTCACCAGGTTTTCGATGGGTTCGGCTTTCTGGGTTTCAGTGTTAAACCAGTGTTTAAAAAGTTGGATAAAAGTCCACTGCGTCCACTTGTAATATTTTGGATCACAGGTCTGCACCTCGCGGTCCCAGTCAAAGGAGAATCCAATCTGGTCGAGCTGCTGGCGGTATCGTTTGATATTTTTTTCGGTGGTTACAGCAGGATGTGTTCCGGTTTGGATGGCATACTGTTCGGCCGGCAGTCCGTAAGCATCATATCCCATCGGATGAAGCACGTTGTATCCCTGGTGTCTCCTGAAACGGGCATAAATATCGGAGGCGATATATCCGAGCGGGTGGCCTACATGAAGTCCGGCTCCCGAAGGATAAGGAAACATATCCAGGACATAACACTTTGGCTTGTCATGATCAATTTCCGTTTTAAACGTTTTGTTATCCGCCCAGTATTTCTGCCACTTTTTTTCAATTTCCCTGAAATTGTACTCCATGCTGTTCACCTTATTATTGAATGCTTAAACTGTGAGCGGATAGCTACCTCACATTAGGTGGCTAAGCGCTCGTAAAGGGTGCAAATTTAGGAAATTTTAAGTGATGAAAATAATTTGATCAGGTAGAGGGTATAATCATTACAAAAGTTTTATTCTCTTTTGTAAAATTCTGTTAATTAAAAGTTAATATTCACTATCTTTAGTGGCGCTAATAGTGGCGCTAACCAATACACTTAAAAAAATGAAGACTAAGCTGTTTTTTTTATTGATTCCCTTAGTTTTTTTAGCTTATTCCTGTGGTAAAGATGATGACCCTTCCGGCCCCGAAGATCCGGGAGATAATGGTGACGACCCCATACCGGAAGAGCCGCTTTCATCAGCAGATATTGATGAAGACGGAGGTACTCTGGAATGGAACACACTGGCAGTTGACATTACTGAAGGCAGTTTCCAGGGAACACACACACTGGAAGTTTCAGAGTTTACCGGCGGGGCTAACTTTGGATCGGATGAGGCCTCGGATTTTTATACGGTAGAAGGCATCCCTTACCAGTTCGGCGAGCCGTTAACGTTGAGTATTGAGCTGGAAAATAAAACGGATGAAGGCGTTTTTATGGTTATTGGAGAAGAGGTGGCCGCACCGAGTCTGAATAGTCAGCAGCACTTTTTCCGGTTTGAGGAGGGGGTGATTGCTGACGGGAAATATTCTTTTACGCTGCAGGTGATGGACGACCAGGGAAATGCCACGGATGAGCCATTAACACTTCATGTGGGGCTCGTTAAAAATTATATGAAGGTGGCCTCCAAAAACAACTTCGAGGTGTTTGCCCCTTCCAACATGTCGGCAGCGGCCAGCCACATTGCAAATACGCTGGAAGAAGCCCACACCCTGATTAGTATGCAAAGGCTGGGGTTCAGCTATGGCAACCGCACCAAATGGCCCATAAAGGCGCATCTGAAAGAGGTGGCAGACAACGTGCATGGCTATTTTGTGCCCTCTAAGTTTGGCGATAATCATAGCTTCATGGAATTCAATACTAAAAAGGTGGGGGAACTTGACGAGATGAAAACTACCGTGGGGCATGAGTTTTTCCACCTGGTGCAGGCACTCTATGATCCGCGGTGGGGCTTTACCAAAGCGATATCACCATCGTATTATTTCTGGCTCCAGGAGGCCGCATCGGTATGGATCGAGGAGCACTTCAGCGACGATGAGAATTATGTGTCTTCAATCAGGCACGGTCATCAGATGGCGCCTTTTAAGGGCATGATTAAAGGGGGGCATGAAGATACCCAGGAGCATGGTTACGGCATGGCGGCCCTGATAAAATATATTGAGATGAATTATGGCGAGGATAAGCTGGTGGAAATGTTTACATACGGTGCACAGGGTAACAACGATATTCTTGGAGCGTTTAATGAATCGCTACCGGATCCGCTCAGCAGTTATTATCCGGATTTTATCGATCAGTATATCCGCGGAAATATCTATGACGATTTGGGCATAGCAAACCTGCTCAAAAATATTAATGGTACGTTTACTATCAATACCGAAGACGATACCCTGAAGAAATTTGAGAGTAATTATCCCGGGCTATCGGCAAAAGTGTATAAAATAGAACCGAAGTACAGCAATTTCCAGGATGAAAGCAAACTGACACTAAAGACCTCCCATGGCACGAAGAAGATTATCTATAAACTCAAAGGCAATGATTTAACCTTTTTGGGAACAACATTTGGCGACTATGAGGTATCTGACCTGAAACAGCTTCAGCAGGAGAACGCCGTTGTTATTGCCATAGTAGTACACCAGTATTATACCGATATGGAGGAGGAGCTGGAAGCGGTAGTGAACAATGGCCAGCCAGAGATATTCTGGGAAACATGCAGTGCAAATTTTTATGATGTTCCTCTAGAATATTTACGTGAACACCTACCGGATGGAAACAGCGTTATATATGAGAATACATCTACACTTGGTTATTCAGACAATGGTTATACAGGAAGTTTTGAAGACGGCGTTTTTACGATGGAGTGGGACGATGTGGATGGGTCTAACCGGAAAACGGGCCGCGCAGAATTTCATGTAGATTTATCCACCAATAAGCTTACATATGGCGAGTTTGAGTGGGAAGATCGTAGCACCGGCAATTATCCTGATGAGAACTACGAGATTGTCAGGTTTAAAGTGGCTAATATTGATGCTAAGTACCCGGCATCTCCAGATGTTGCTGTATTTGAGCTGAATGGATCCGAGTTTTGCGATAACGCTAAGTTTTATGATTTTTATAGAGAGCAAGCTTCCGGTGTTCCGACAAGTTATATGCGCTATACATTGCAGGATTATAGCTGTTTGGATCAAACAAGGTTTACCATTAAGCTGAATAAATCAGGTTTTTAAGCTTACTGGACGGGGCATGTTGTTGTTATATCAATACGGTGACATGCCCCGACTTTTTTCTCAGAAGTTTGTCTAGCCCGGCCAGGAAACCGATGGTGAGGGTACTGATAATCATGATATTATTTTTAAACAGGTTTCCAAATGTTGAAGCCAGGCTTTCTGTAACCTCCTGGTAAGAGTTAAAAATACTAACGACTTGCTGGGAATTCACAAAGCTTTTAACCCACTGAGAATCCAGCACAGACAAATCAAAAACAAAAGTAGCCAGCAACAAGCCAATAAAAACGACGGCAGCAGCTACTGCATACTTTATATTCATCAGCGGCTCGGTATCTTCTTCCAGAATCACCCCCAACTTCACCATATTCATCACCTTACTGGTAAAGTCATCGGAGGGCTTTTGCACCTGATGCTTCTTTACCAGGTCTTTTATCGGGTCGCTATTGTTGTTGATCTGATTCATGATTGTTTGCTAATTAAATTTTCTTTCATCAGCAAGTTCATTTCCTGCTGTAATTTTTTACGTATGCGGTGCAGCTTCACCTTTACGTTCGATTCACTGTACCCTGTAATCTCACTGATGTCCTTTATGCTCATCTCTTCTTTATGATATAAGGTAATCATCAGATAGTCATTTTCCGGGAGCTTCTTCAGCACGCTGTCAAGAAAAGCTTTTTGCTGCTCCGGCGAAAGCGCGTACACGTTTTCATGGATATCATCCTGCGTGTAGCTTTCTGTCAGCTCCTCATCCAGCGATTGCATCACAAATTTTTTCTTCCGGGTTTTGGTAATGGCCGTATTGTAGGCAATACGGTATATCCAGGTCGAAAAACGCGACTTACGCTGAAAACCGCTTAATGAATGGTATACTTTTAAGAACACATCCTGCGAAAGCTCCTCGGCATCGGCGGCGTTGCCCACAATTTTTACGATGATGGTGAAGACCATATCCTTATACTTATCTACCAGCGGCGCAAATGCGTCGGCATCGCCCTCAAGCACTTTGTCGATATAGAAAAGGTCTTCCTGTGCTTTCATCTGTTCGTTTGACGAAGTTTTTGCTTTGTAGTTACAATGGGATAAAATTAGTATTATTATCCACATAATTCAACCCCGGAATTCCGACATCATAAAAGCAAAATTTATATGGGATAATGAATGTGTGGAAAAACCGTTAAAACGGATTAATGCATCTGTTACCTAAGTTGAGCGGTTTGAAACCCGACCATTCGGGAAAAAAGCGCTTTACTTATCCGCCTCAGGCTTACAATTTCTTTATCGTGAGAGAGTATCGCTCAATTTGGGTGTTAGTAACTATAGTGGTACATTATCGTAATGATACTTTCGAAACAGATCCGATTCAATCTATAGATTTCATGTTTATGCTGTTTATTCGTTAAGTACGCTTGCTGTTTCGATATTTTTCGTCAATTCCTTTAAGAACCTGACCATGGGGGCTCCATCAATTACGTCATGGTCGATTAATACGGTCACATTCAAAACCTCCCGTACTTTCATATCATTATCCACAACAACCGGTTTCTTTAATACTGAACCAACCCCAAAAGACACCGGATGTATGGATTTATGAATAAACCAACCTTTTATTTTGCCTATCATGCCCAGAGAAGTAATGGATACATTTCCCATCTTTTTAAAAGCGAACTTTGGATGATTCGCCATATACCTCCAGAATACCCTTCTTAAAAAGCCGGGAAAATGATAATACAAGCGCTCGTAAATTTTTGGCTTTTGGGCCAGCACGATATCTCCTTCGGTAATAGCCTGGCTTTTTACCTGTTCGATTTCGCGGGAGATATCTAAGGCACTTTTTGTGTTTACTTTTTCCAAAACCATGGGTAAGGGCACTCTTTGATCCCCCAATTGCTTTTCCACCATAAAAGATATATGATGATCCTCAAAAACAATTAGCTTCTTTTTATTATACAGAAAAGAAGCTGCATCTGGGTAACGTTCCAGTGTTTTGCTGATCTCTTTGATAAGCCATCCGTTAAAGGAGATATTCGTCCCGTCTTTTCGTAAGTCGCTTAATTTTCGTCTGCTTTCTGTCACATCAAACTCCAGCAAGGCACTTACATGATGCTTCGTTATTCCCGCAGAATAAACATCAAAAGTAGCTATCCTCGATTGCGGTATTGTTTTATAATGATATTGGTTTTTCACAACCCTGGCATTTATTACCCAACGAATATCGGAAATATTTCATAATTAACATGATTTTCCGTAATCCGGGGAATAGATATGGAATTAAAGGTGCAATACGTTCATAAACAACACTTTACATGAATATTTCATCAAAATTGTAACCGGCGGCAAAACAACACGTCAAAAAAGCAAACAAAAAGGAGGAAAACATGGATTATACAGCAGTTTTTGTACCGGCAACATTTTTCGCAGCAATCGTGGCAATTGTATATCTGCAAGTTAGAAAAAAAGAGCGTATGGCTCTGTTGCAAACCGGCAAAGATGCCAAAGTCTTTGATAAAGGAAGAAAATGCGGTTCGTCATCATTAAAATATGGCTTATTGCTCACCGGCGCCGGCATCGGCCTGTTACTGGCCAATATCTTAATCAGCCTGAGAATCTTATCTGAAGATGTGGCATACTTTTCTATGATATTCATCTTTGGCGGGGCCGCCTTGTTAGTGGATTTCTTTATCCAGCGCAAGGAGATGCAGGAAGATAAAGCCGAAGAAGAACAAGACATCTGAACAACCGGAATGCTTGATTAGAGGCGATGCTGTAAGCAGTATCGCCTTTTGTTATTTCAGGGGAAAGGTATCGATTACTTTATACCTGGCTCCGGTAGATTCCAGGATACTTTCATAAAGAATGAGTTTATCACAATAGATTTCCTGATAAAAGCGGTCTTTGTATTTATCCAGAACTTTTTGAAAGAAGGGCCTGTCGCTTAGCTTTTTGATACGGGCAATGGAGAGGTGCGGCACAAAATTCTGCCGGTCTTCATAAATACCAACCCCTTCCAATTCTTTCAAAACATTGCTTTTCAGCTGATAGATCTCCCGGTTTTCTTCAAAACCCAGCCAAATCACTCGCGGGTTATGTTTGCTCCCGAAAACGCCTGTGCGGTTCAGCACCATTGTAAAAGAAGGCTGACTGGCAACAGCGTGCTGCAAGGCCTGCACAATTACCGGCACCTGTTTTCCGGGAGTATCGCCAAAGAACTTTAAAGTCAGATGCATGTTCTCCGCTGGAATCCAACGGATACGTTCATCTTTCAATGACTGCTGCATATGGCGGATATTCGATTTCACCTCTTCCGTCAATGGGATCGGTATAGCCGTAAAAAGTCGTTTCATCGTTTCAGATTTATCACAAAGATGAAAAAGTTTTCGCAGAACAAGAATTTTTGTATTTTTGCACTGCTTTAAAATCAAAGCAAAGGTTCATTTATCAAGAACAGGGGAATTAGCTCAGTTGGCTAGAGCGTCTGACTGGCAGTCAGGAGGTCATCGGTTCGAGCCCGATATTCTCCACAGTTAAAAAGTGGATCAGGAGGTCATCGGCCCCGAAAAATAAGATTTTTCGAGGGTGCACGTCAGTTCACTGACGGCATTCGAGCCCGATATTCTCCACAATTGAAAAACAGGCAGTTATAAAGGTTTCTTTAGGCTGCCTGTTTTTATTTATACACACATTTGTATTGAGAAATAGTTTCCCGGACTGAATATGAAAGGAATAAGTGCCTTGTAGTTTTGTATAATAATTTTCTATAAAATCTTTTGCCTTGCTCCATTTCTTTCTGTTCACAAGATAATATAATCGCCTTGTCAATTGTTCCTTTTCCAAATTGCCGGGCGAAATAATTCTAGGAATATCCTTTTCAATTAAAGCTTGTGTAAACTCTTGCATTGATTGATACCTATAATCTTTATCAGGGTGACAAGCTTTTAATATGATAAACTGCAACCAAAAGGGAATGCCACCAACAGGCAAATCTCTGTTCTTTACTTTTATTAATCGCTGTTCGTGTGAAAGGTGAAGTAACGGCTTTTCTCTGATGATTACTTCAAGGAGGGTTAAACCCAATGAAAACACATCCACTCTAGGATCGTCAATTCTGGATTTGCCTTCCAAAAACTCGGGAGGCATGTATAATGGTGTGTGAATAATAGTATTAGCAGCTCCAAAATCACTGACTTTTGCAACGCCTTTGGCATCAACAAGAATATTTTCAGGTTTTATATCGTGATGAAATACGTTTTTTGTATTCATAAATGACAATGCTTGATAGCCACATATCGTCAGGCAGGGCTATCAGATCTTCTTCGAGCTGGTTTAGATGATCCAGAATTTGCTTGATTTTGGAGTGTGTCATATGCATCATAAATATAGTTGATTATCAAGTGTTTTGTGTTTTAATGTTCTCCACAGCGATTATCACCTCCAGTTTTTGCCGGGTGATATTTTTCAGAATATTTTCTAAGTAATCCGTTCCCAGTATGGTTTTAATTTCTTTGATTGAATCTAAAAGACGTTTTATCTCTTTGTCTGTTGGGGATGTACTTAACTTAATCCGTCCTATTCTGCCAAGAGTATAATCAGACAGGGTGCGGTAATGCCGGATATCCTTAACAAGTGTATTAATGAAACTACGAAGGTCTTCTTC
>CAYXJS010000110.1:0-8098 GCA_964465045.1 uncultured Bacteroidales bacterium
CAAGAAATATGAGGTGTTGCTTATCGTTATTTTTAGCCCATATGATAAAGTCGGGATAAAACATGGAACTTTCCATATAAAATCCCAAACCTTTTCTGGAGATATTTCTCAGCAGGTAAATTTGATATTGTTTTAGTTTTTTGGAGGCTCTTACATATTCTCTTAACTGTTTTACAAAGTCGGTTTCTCCTTTATTCAGACGAGTTGGAATTGTTTTTACCTCAGTAAACTTTTTTTGTGTACCGCCATATATTACCAACGGCGAATACAAATGCTCATCTAAATGCAATGAAGGTAAAATATCACTATCTTGCTGATAAAGCTCCTGAATGCTTTGTTTCAGATCCTCAAGAAGCGTTTCAAATGGCTCAGCATCCCTTTCATTCTTTTTCCTGGGGATTTTTACAATGATTTGATTTTCGTCAGGAAACATCTCTGGATGCTTTTTAGTATCAAGCATATCAAACGTTAGGTTTCGGGTAAGGAAATCCTTTTCTTTCTCAGCATAAAATTTAGCTATATAATCCTTTAAAACACTTACTGCAATTCTCTGAATTTTACCTGTTACAGCATCTTTAGCTGTAAACTGATTATCATGGGTAATAACATTATAACCTCCCTTTTCTATGATAGAATATAAGCTTTCAGGAGGTATAATCAGGTTCGTAAATCCTTTTAGCAATTTAAATCTGTTGATTTCCAGTGAAGCTTCCTGGAAATCAATGAAATTGAGGTAATAAGCTAATAGATTCGTCGAAATTGGGTTTGAGTCCTCTGCCACCTCATGCTTAAAATCACCTGAAGATATGCTGATTCTGTTTCGAAGGTCGATGTTTACTCTTTTCGCTATTTCGTATTTATAATTTAATTCAATTATCTCATTCTTAAATTGCTTTCCTTGTTCTTTTTTGAATGTAAAGATCTTATTATTCCATTTATCCTTTTTGTTAAAAATGATATCTATTGTATGATGCGTAAACTCTGGTATATCCTTTTCAATTTCTTCCAAAAACCGGTTCATATATGATGCATTCAAACCCATAATGGAAATCGTTTGCAGCGCGTGGATATGATATGGGGCATTTTCATCTTCCCGTTTCAACGAAAAATCCTTCCCTTTTAACCGCACGCCCCTGCCGAATAGTTGAATAATCTGTGCTCCTTCTCCTTTTCCCATGTTCATGAGTCCCATTGCAGATACTCGCCAGGAGCTCCAGCCTTCTATGAATTTCTTTGAGCCTATTAAAATGTTTACCGAAGAGCTGTCATTAGACAAGTTTTGAAAAAGGGAAGGTGTGAAATTATCTTCTGTAATTACAAGGTTCTCTTTTGTATCCTCCTGAAGCTTTTTGAGATAACGTGATACATCGCCAATGTTTATTACCGCAAAATAGTTTTTGCTTGTTTTGGTTTTCAGCGCTATTTCTCCCTCTGCTTGTTTGATTTGATGCACTTCCAGACTACCTACGCCATGAAACACTTTATAAAGAAGATCTTCGGCTTCCGGGCGGTTTTGCTTTAAATAAGCATACTTATGCTTAAAAATGTCGCCGTTTTCGTCGGTCAACCCTGAATTTTCATCCAGTATATTATCCAGGTTAGCCTTAAGCTTTTCGGGATTAGCTAACACATCAGCGGCAAATTCTATGATTTGCGAAACATCTGAAATGCTTGCCTTGTCGCGTTGGGTTAATTGACTGCCGGCTCCTACAACCCGGCTGCCTACAAAAATCCATAGGGGTTTCTCTATGTTGTAACGGCGCATTTCCTGCTTATGGTTTTCATATAAAACAGTTTGCTCATAAAACCCCAATAAGCTGGCAGTAAATAAAAGCTCCTTTTCTTTTAGGCTGTAGTCATTGCTGACATCCAGGTTAAACACAGCGAAATCTTTTCCGTAGCCGTCTGTATAAAAATGGCGATAGGAATAATCAAATATGATGGATTTGCCATATTCATTATACAGAAAATGATTATGACCGGTAATTACCTGACCAAAAGTAGCTGAATATTCAAATGTAAATGAATCATGGCTTCGGGTAAGAAAGTCGCGGAGTTTCTTCCATTTTTGCTCCTCTGATTTTTGGCCTTTATGCCCTTCGTCAATAAAAACAAGATTCCGGTATTCTGAAAAGGATTGAACACTTATGGTAACGCCTTCTCCTTCTTTTTCTTCTACCAACTTGGTCATTTCAATGATAAGGATTTCGCCGCTCTTGGTTATGCTGCTTTCTTCATTGCCTGAATATCTTTTGCAGGGAATTTTGCTTTTGGTCAGCTCTTCATAGTGTTGTTGGCTGAGCCCTTCATTTGGGGTTATGAGTATTATATTTTCCCATGCCCCAAAATATTTCTCCGCCTGCCAGTAGTTGCAGTGCATTAAGAGTGTTTTTCCACTTCCTGTAGCCATCCAGTAGGCCATTTTTTTTAAATCATTTTTTGATATTGACTGGATGTTTTGAAATTCGCGGTGGTTTGAGCGAAAAGTTTCTATTTCATCAACAAAACTTTCGGGCTGGTTGGTATACTGGTCGAAGAAAAACTCACTAAAAAACAATGCAAGCCACTGGTAATATTTAAAGGTGAAAGCGGATTCAGCTCGATTTGTACGAAGTTTGTTTTCATACTCAAGTATGGCTTCATCATATTCATAAATTTCTCTTTCACTTAATCTTCTGTTGGCATTAGCAATTAATGTGGAAGCAAAGTAGGAGGTGCCTTCATTATTTGTACCAACTTGCTTGTTGTTGAATTCTTCGCGTAGGGATTCAAAATCGCTATACCCCAACTGATTCAATATATAATGAAAAAGAACTAACTGATTATTCAAGTTTATCATCAGGATTGCATTTTGTTTTTAAATACATTTTCGATGCGCTTGTAATTTTCTATATGAGCCTGATCATTAATATACAAAGCATCGTACTCATATTCTGCCATTTCTTGTTGCAATACTTCCCGGTCGGTTTTAAATTCGTCAACCGACCAGTCTTTTACGTTTCGCCATATCACCAGGATTTTCGTAGCATCGTTATCGTGGCCATATATGAATTTATATTTTGTATTGTTAAATTCTTTAGCAATAAATTTTTCCATGTGAAGGCCAATGAGATAGTTAAATGTCTCCACCAAATCAACCGCCTGCTCGGTGTCATAAGTATATCCATCCCAAATGCGGAGTTGATAGTTCCACGGGTCTTTCATCAGTTCCGTGTTAACAAGGGCGGGGCTTCCTTTAGTTTCAAATTCCAGGAAGTACTTTGGCATGTAAGCATCAAACTCCATGGCTTGTTGAACAGTTTTTTCATCCTGATTGAAGGAAATATTTTCCAGGGCCTCCTCATATTGTTCCAGGCGCTGGTATTTAAAAAATACACCCAGCCCATTCATGCTGCTGTTTTTGGGTTTCCCATCCTTCCAATCATACGTATAGGCAATTTTTTTGATGCGGGGATTGATTACGGAATATACATATTCTCCTTGATCTACTATATAGCATTTACGATTTCCGTTATCCTCATAGTTCATTAATTGAGTAGCATGAAAAGTTGTACCAGAACCTCCAAAATAATCCATAAACCATGCTGCAGGATCATCTGTCATGGCTTCCAAAGATTCTTTCACTGCGTATATGCTTTTAGGGTAATCAAATTTTTTAAATTCTGTAATCCCAAATAAATCATTAATTAATTCAGTTCCATAAGTACTTGCGTCGTATTTTTTTCCAGTCCAAACCGATTTCCTCCTTACTGGTTTACCTTCTTTAACATAATGGATTTGAATATCACCATTTATCCTTTTTGCATAAACAGTATCGTTTTTTTCATTCCTTACTCTATCATGGCCATAATACCATCTTCTCTCAATACCATCATTATCTATTGGCCATATTAATACAGTATTTGGCTCTGAACTATTAATATTAGATATTGATGTGTTTATGTTTATAGGTTTATGCACCTCTATTATATCTAAAGTATCTTCATCGACCTCTATAGCATAAAATAATGTGGGTGACTCATACCTTCTAGAACCAGTACCTGTTCGACGTAGGTTTCTTCTTATATCGTCAGCATTTGTTTTTAACCGAGTAACTATATCTTGATTTTCAGGTATGCCCCAGATACCGTATTCATGAGTAGTTGCAAAATTTGATTTTACTCTACCGCGATAATTATATTCTATTACAGTAGTTCTTATATCTCTATCAGCGATAGTTCTTTTGATTAGATTCTGTAAATTAGTAAACTCATAATCATCAATGGTTATACAAAACATACCATTATTTGAAAGCAAGTCATTAATTTGATGGATTCGATCTGCCATAAGAGTTATCCATGAACTATTCTTAAAACCATTTTTATAGATAATCACTGTAGCATTTGTGTTGTATGGGGGATCAAGATATAATCCAGTAATTCTATTATTGAATTTAGCTTTTGTTAATTCTAGTGCTTGGTAATTATCTGAATTAGATACTATTCCGTCTAAGTAACTATCCAAAAGAATATTATTCGATAATGAGTTCAAAAGATTCTCTTTAAACAAAAAATTGAAATGCACCGTATCAATAGGCAACTTTTTCCAAATCTTATCACTTTTATCTTCATTAAAATCCATCTCCTGCTGCGCTTCTTTGCGCTCTATGCATAAAGCCTCTATGGTAATATCATCCCAGTCATCAAATACTTCTTCTCCAAACAGGTATTTCCATTCTCTGACTTGTTCTTTGTTTTCAATGACTTTTTCTAAAACAGGCCTGGCAGCTTCTTCACCCACGTATTCCACTAACCTGTCGATGGTAATCACCCACTCGGTTTGAATCACAAACTTTTTCTTTTCCCAGAGCTTCTTCTGAAAATCTTCAATCTGGCTCACAAAGTCGATAATGGTTTCAGCAATGTTTTTGAAAACTTTTATTTCCTTTAAATTATTTCTCAACGTCTCAAAGTGCCTGTCCGCTTCTGTTACATACAAATCATCCACATTGACCATTTCCGATTTGATATAGAAATCAAGTTCTCTTTGCAGAAATCCTTTCAAATCCTTATGAATGAAAAAGTCGTAATTATTCTTGCGTGTATAATGATTCAGTTTTTTGAGTAATCGGGGTTTTTCGTCATTCTGTGTTTCGGGCTCCCACAATTCAGCCAGCAGCGAATTGTTTTTGTGTTTCTCTTTTATTGTTTCGTAAGCTTTGTTATTAAGGTCTTCCTGTTTGTTGTTGCTTTTCACCTCTTTCTTTTCAGCATCGGTTAAAGGCCGGTATTCAAAAAAGAAAACCGCCTCCTGCTGGTTGATTTCCGGTTCTTTATCAGAAAAAACAAAATAGTTGGTATCCTCTTTTTTTACATTACCTTGTTCAACCCGGGCTTCGGTAAGCTTAAAGCGTACGCTAAGATTGCCGCTGGCAATGGGAATTTTAAAGGAAAACTGGTGGAATGTTTCAGATGATTTTATGTAGTATTGGTCATGATTGGCCCAGTAGAAATGCGTCTCCTCTCCATTATACGGCACCATGTATTTTTCATTCTTTCCAAAACGCCGCTTACTTATAAAATCGCCTTTATCATAGTATCGTGAGAAAAACTGGTATAGGTGATTGTATATCTGGTTTTGTGTTTCTTCAGAAACATAGACACTATTGAGCCACTGCTCCAGTTTTTTGTATTTCGCTATGTCTTCCTTAAAATCTTTTTCATAGATATTTATTCTGCCTCCGTCATTTGCCGCTTTCGCTTCCAGCCAATTCTTTATGGATTGTTCTTGTTTAAGATCATCAAGCTGTTGTTGTAATTTTTTCTTTTCTTCAGCCGTAAGGGTTTCAAATTCTTTCGTTACTTTTTCTTCAAGCAATTCATCAATAAACTGTTTTATCTCTTTACGTTTGTGATGAAGGATTTTATAAACTCCAAAATCAAGGTCCTGGCTTTCAAATTGAAAAAGTTCGTTTAAAAAAGACTTTAGTTTATCTATTGGTGCTGATAGGTCAGACATGTTTTGATATTTTGTTGCCGATTAAGTAAAATTAAGACTTCAAAAGTAGCAAAAAACGAGTAGAAAACCGGACTGTTAGTCAACCGGAGTATCAAATATATTTAACTCTGATAAAATCAATAATGTCATGTTTTGTTATACGCCTATGGCGCTTTAGGTTCGGCTGGAAGCCGGTGTTCCATTAATACTCCACACTGTGGGGTTTGCTCCTTTCCTGAATCAGATTTCCGGGGAGAAAGAATTGCAAGAGCTGATTTGACAAAGCTTTTTGCCGCTCCCCGCTCCCCGCTAAGCTGCGGGGAGTGTTTGTAAAAGTCATAATAACAGTTAGTTGAAGTATGTTTGTAATGTGTTATTCAGCAGGAAACTGTTGAGCGCTTAAACCGGTAAAGAACAGGATCGGCTGAAGGCACGCAGAAATGCTGCAGCATTTTATGAAATAAATCGTTTGTTTAATTTTTAAATTTTTCAAAAATGGGAAAAATAAATAGAGGAATCCTGGGTGGATTCTCAGGAAAAGTAGGAAATGTAGTAGGTGGTAACTGGAAAGGCATCGACTACATGCGTATCAAGGCCGCAAATGTGGCCAACCCGCGCACTGAAGCGCAGGAAAGTCAACGCACCAAATTCCTTATGGTAATGCGGTTTTTAAGTCCGCTGAAAGACTTCTTAAAGCTTGGTTTTAAGCAGTATGCCATAAAGATGACGGAGTTTAACAATGCGATGTCGTATAACCTGAAGAATGCGATCAGCGGTACGTATCCGGATTTTACGCTGGAGTATGCCAACTTGTTGGTTACAAGAGGCGATTTGACGGGTGCATTCAACGGGAGTGTTTCTTCTGAGACAGCAGGTGAAGTTGCTTTTAGCTGGGATGATAATTCCGGCAGTGGCTCAGCCCGCGCAACGGATAAGGCGATACTTTTGATCTACAATGCTGACAAAGAAGAAGTCTTGTATGATACGGAGGGACCTTCGCGTGATGCTGCCGCAGCAACGCTGACGGTACCTGCTGATTTTTCAGGCGACACGCTTCATGCTTATCTGTCTTTTAGTAAGGAGGATGAAAGCGAGGTAGCTAACAGCAAGTATCTGGGTACAGTAACAGTAGCATAATTTGCTCTGAAACTGCATCCCACCATAAAAAGCCACTCATTGCAGAGTGGCTTTTTTTGTTGCTCATATTCAGGGTTCGGCTACCACTGTTTTTCTTTTTAAAATCATTTGCGTATCTTAGCAATTGATTAATAAAGACCACATAGTCATGAGATTAACAAAGCTATCAAATGTATAAAAGATTGTTTCCGCTTTTCATTTTGTGTATAGTTTTCAGTTTTTTTTCAGCCTCGCCGGTTTATGGATCTATTGAAGAGAGCAGGTTTGAAAAAGGAGATGAATGGCAGGCTTTGAAGGCCCGCATTGAATACTTTAGCGATGAGAATCCGGATTCGCTTTACACGTATTTGCTAAAGGCAAAAGTGCTGGAGAATGAGGCGGCTTTAAACACCCTTCAAAAACTTTTTATCCAGGATAAGATGAGGTGCTATTATGAACAGACTGGTCAGTCTGACTCTGCCATACAGGCATCGCGCAAAGCGCTAAAGCTGGCGCAAAAATCCGGAAAAAAAGACAAAATATACCGGCAAACCTACCACCTGGCCAATGCATTCGATCGCCTCTATAAATCTGATTCTGCCCTTCCTTATTACCGGTCTGCTATTCAGTATTACCGCAAGGCAAAAGACTCTGTCCCGCTGGCTAAAGCACTCTCTGGGGAAGCTTCTGCTTTGCTGGAGATAGGGCACAACAAAACCGCACTGGAGCGATTGCATGAAGCGGCTAAAATTCTGGAAAAGACCGATTTGTACTTTGAAATCGGCAAGGTGTATGACAATATAGCGATGGTAAATGCTGAGCTGGGTTATGAAGAAAAAATCAATGAATATGGCCGTAAAGCAATAGCCTATTATGCAAAGCTGGAGGATTCTGTTCATCTTGCCAATGCCTATGCCAACTTTGGCGTGTCGTGTAAAAACTTAGGGCAATATGATACAGCCATGTACTATTATCAAGAGTCAAACAACATTGCCCGCCGTTCAGG
>CAYXJS010000110.1:8198-9346 GCA_964465045.1 uncultured Bacteroidales bacterium
GATAAGCTTGATGTGGCTTATTACAACCTGCATGAAGCGCTTTCCGAAGCTGGCAAATACCGTGAAGCCCTGAAATATCTTCGCATCCACAAGGAATATCAGGACAGCCTTTTTAAAGCACAAAAGCACCAGGAAATTATGGAGCTGCAAACCCGCTTTGAAACCCAAAAAAAGGAAGCTCAGATTTTAAAGCTGACTAAGCAAAGACAAAAAGATGAGCTGTTAAGGGCTTACCTGTTTTTAGGAATTGGTGTATTGATTATAATGGGTCTGCTTATTTTTATCTGGATATGGCGAAAACATGCCGTGGCAAGGCAAAAGGCTTTGCAGTTGGAAAAAGAAAACCAGCAGAAACATGACCAGATGGAAAAACTGCGCCTTGAGAAAAAACTTGAGCATGAAGAGGCAGAGCGATACAGGCTGGATTTGCGCGTTAAAGAGCAGCAACTGGTATATCAAACCCTAAAGCAGGCCGGATTGGCACATCTGAATAAGAAAGTAAAAGATGAGCTGAGTCCTTTTACGCATCGTTTATCCCGTAAAAAAGACCAGGAATTATTCAGTAAAAAAATTCAGGAAATTGCCCGGGAATCCATCAAAGAGCCTCTGTCTGATTTTGAGGAAATGTTTAAGCAGATGCATGACCATTTTTATGAAAAGCTGCTTGAAATGAGTTCCGATTTAACACAAAATGACCTGCAAATCGCAGCCCTTTTACGAATGAATATTTCCACTAAAGAAATTGCTGCTTTGCTGAACCTGGCCGTGGAAACCATCGAACGCCGGCGTCATACCATCCGTAAAAAGCTCAACCTGAGCAGTGACCAAAATCTGGTGAGCTTTCTGATTAGCCTTTAGTACCTTGAAGTTTCCTTGATGATCTTTGTAAACAATTGATATGTAGATAAATATTTGATTTTTTTCTGATTTTCCCTGAAACAACCCATATTTCCCGACGCCTTAAGGTAATCATTAACAGCACTTTAACGCTTGTCATACAGAAAACTACAAGGTTTTTGACGGTGATATTTTTGTTTTAGCCCACTTGTCCGAAGTAATTTAGACCTTAATTCTAAATCAGCGGAATGAACCTAAAACCACAGATATTCATTTGGGGCGACCGCCAAAGCATGAGCCTGCCATCAGAA
>CAYXJS010000111.1:0-9296 GCA_964465045.1 uncultured Bacteroidales bacterium
TACTAATAGCTTTCTCATATTAATGACCATATTTTATAACGAGACAACGAACTACCTGCAATAATATTGTAATTCGTGAATTTTTGTTAATATTATAAAAACCTCGTATTTCGATATTTATTGTTATCTTTTTCCAATTCCAGTTTAAAACAGTAACCTAGCATCAGCTCGTGCGCACCTGAAGAACCCGCTCCTGCAAGTTTTGAAGTATTCAGGTCATAGCTGTATCCAAACTTAAAATCCTTCCAGTAAAGCCCGGCGGTGACCGTTACGGCATCTTGTGCACGATATCCCAACCCTGCCCAGTACTTCTCTTGGTACTGTATGACACTATTTAGATGAAATTGGGTGGTTGTACCGTCAAAATGTATCATAACAGAGGGGACAATTTCATATTCAGGTGAAAGCTGATAATGATATCCCCCCATAAAATAATAGTGCCTCCGCTGGACATACCGTGTATTGGCTGCTTGAGTTTCTGCCATTTGGGTGGCAGCTATACCCAGGTAAAAATTGTTCTCTACCTGATAAAATGCCCCCAGGGAAAAATTCAGCATCATATCCTGCTCTTCTCCATCCCGGTTATCAAGCACCGGATCTGTTTCATCCACCGGATTAAATTTGCTAAAATCGATGGTTTTATTAAAAAACCCCATATTCAGGCCCACTCCCAAATCGCCATATCCCAAAGTAGTATGATAGGCATAACCTAATTCTACGCCAACCGTATTGGTAAACCCTAATTCATCCTGGTAAATGGAGCCACCAAGCGCCCCCCGCAAAACATCAACGGGAGCATCTACCGACAGAAAGAACGTCTCCGGATTAATAGATTCCCCCTCCATTGTTTCCAGCCCCACATATTGCTGCCGCACCAGTCCTGTAGCACATATCCCCTCACGCATACCATAATAACCCGGATTAACGGATGTATAGTTAAACATGTTTTGAGTTACTTGCGCTTCTTGTTGACTGTGAGCCATATGTGTTACAAATATCAAGAAGATAGTTATTACGCCTGAACGTATGCTCATATATTATCTGATTGTCGGTGCTAAAGTATATATTTTTTTAAATCGATCAAAAGTGACAATTAAATTAACATTAATTCCACGCAGGATATTGTATAGAAAGCAGGGAAATATGCCTTTTTTATCTAATTTTGCTGCCGTTTTTACAATAACAATACAGTTATGGGTTTTATAAAGAAAGAAAAAGTCTTCTCCCGGTCTTGGTTTTACAATTACGGGCTTATTGTTTTGGGATCTTTTGTCCTGGCAAGTGGTTTTGTATTGTTCATTAACCCTTACAATATTGTACCGGGAGGTGTATACGGAGTAGGTATTGTGGTACACCATATCGTGCCAGCTATCCCGGTAGGTGCATTCGGGCTTGCCCTGAACATACCATTAATTCTTATTGCGATAAGAACATTGGGCCCACGATTTGGGATAAAAACGATTGTTGGGATGACCCTTACGTCTGTGTTTATGGATACGCTTACTTTTGTTATAGGAGAAGATGATCCGCTCGGGCTCGCCAATGAAATCCTCCTTTCCTGTGTTTTCGGAGGCCTCATTATCGGGTTGGGATTAGGCTTGATCTTCAAGGCCAAGGCAACCTCTGCCGGATCAGACATTATTGCTATGATTGCAGCCAAATATACCCGGCTCCCTGTAGGACAACTGCTGATTGTAGTAGATTCGATTATTGTTGTGATGGGTTTAATCATTTTTAAAGACTGGAAAGTGCCCCTCTATTCATGGATTGTCATTTTTGTAACCGGAAAGGTCATTGATATCGTCTTAGAAGGCATAAACTACGATAAATCATTATACATCATATCAAATGAACACGAGAAAATCCGTGATAAAATCATATATGATTTGAACCGGGGTGGCACGTATATTCCGGGTAAGGGTTTATACAGCAATATTGAGAAGCCTATCATCTTTACTGTTGTAAACCGCCGTGAATTGGCAATACTCGAAGATTACATCCATGAGGTAGACCCTGATGCTTTTCTTACTGTGGCTAATGCTAATGAAATTTTAGGCAATGGATTTAAATCATTAAAAGATAAAGTGTCAGAAAACCAAGGGTAATAACAAAATAACGAGCAGAGAATCAGTTCATCGATTTGATGATAATTCACTCTAACTTAAAAATTTATGCGTATGACTGACTTTTAAAAAGACGGATACCATTTTTACGTTCATTATCTCGTGGGGTGTCAACGCTATTTTAGCCAGCCGTAATCTTGTTCTTTTTCCTCAACTTTGCAATACAAATGCTTTGCGTATCTACTGCTGTGCGCAGAATTTATTTTGTTCTCTACGAAAAAATTACCGCGGCTTAACCAACACAACAGTATTTACATCACACTTGCTTTCAGAGAAATAATATCCAAATTGTCACATTATTCCTGCTGCAGTAAGGGCGACATAGAGGTAATGTGCAATAGTACCGGCAACAATTCCTCCTAAGGTATGTGCAATAAGGGCTTTTGAAGTCAGGCTCCTGAAGTTTAACGTGTCCAGCATAGCTGTGTGCGTACTCAGGAACCCACTCCAGCACATTCCCATGGCTGTGAAAACAGCAATTTCGTTACCTCCCACAAAACCTTCGGCAATAAAAGCCTTCACCAACGAAAGTGCAGCCCCAACAGCTCCAAGAGAGGTTATCGGAAAAGCAATGAGCTCTGGATTCTTGAAGCCGAACAACCCATCAAAAAGCCATCCAAGGTAGCCTGCCATTTGCGGGAGGATAGGAACTCCTTCATATGCGAGCCCCTGGTAACCCTCAGATGCATTTTCCGGTCCAAACGTCACTATCATGATCATCGTACTAATGATCAACACACCCGGAATAATTGCCAGGCCTAAGTCAACCCCTTGCTTCCCTCCGTCAAGAATAGCATTCAGAAAGCGTAAGAAAGTACTTCCCTCTGACCGGAAAGAAATCTTTGCATAAGAATCCGATTCCTGCAAATCATGCTCTAAAGCTGGTTCATTTTTAATCAAGCGCTGCATAAGCCGGGTACTGACAATAGCTCCAGCCAATGCTCCGGCCAGGCCCACCATGGCCGCTGAGAAGTAACCAAACCCCGTCATGAAAGTAATTACGATTAATCCCATTCCGAAAGCAGCACCAAAATTCGTCAGCGACACTAACTCATGCTTTCTGAAATAGCTTCGAAAATTTTTGTCATTAGAAAGGCTAATGATAGCCGGGTTATCAGAAAAAAATGTCATTAAACCTGCCAGGGATGCCACTCCCGGTAAATTAAACAGCGGCCTCATTAAAGGCGCTAAAATGTATTCGAGCAAACGCACTACCCCAAATTCTATCATGAGCCGGCCCAAAGCGCCGGACAACACAGTGATTCCCATAATAAAAAACACCGTATTCATGAGCAGGTCCCAGGCTGTGTTCATGATGGTGTTCAAAAGATTAGTAACACCCATCACATGACCCAGGTAGCCAAAAAAGCCAAAAAAGACCAGGATAAAAACAAAGGCTTCATAACGCCTTTTCCGCACAAATTCAGAGGCTTGTATTTTATTCATACCGCTTAGGTTTAAACGGCAAAATTATCTACTTTTTGTTATTGAAAAAACAAAAGCCTGACAAATTAATTATTTATTGTTATTTTATTATCAACCACCTGATATCAACCTCATAATATCGTTTCCGTTGGCTAAAATCAAAATAGAAAGCAAAATAAGCATGCCGGCTATTTGTGCATATTCCATGAACTTCTCACCGGGTGCCCGCCCGGAAATGATTTCATAGAATAGGAACATGACATGTCCTCCGTCTAATGCAGGTATCGGAAGGATATTAAGAATAGCCAGCATGATCGACAGGAATGCCGTCAGGCTCCAAAAAGCCTGCCAATCCCACATGGAAGGGAATATACTGCCAATAGTAATAAACCCGCCAACTGATTTATAGGCTTTCACTTCGGGAGAAAAAATAAGCTTTAGTTGCTTTATATAACCACCCACTCCTTCATATGCCTTCACAGCGCCGGCAGGAATGGCTTCGAGGAAACTGTAGCTTCTTTTCTCCATTTTGAAGTAATTATCAAGACTTGCCGGGGCTACCCCAATAATTCCCTTTTCAGGTACGGGTACATTGATGCGTATTGTGTCTGCACTACGAAGAGCAGTAAGTGTAATAGTATCATTTTTATGCTTAGGAATATTTTCAACAAACTCATCAAAAAACCGCATCGGTTCTCCATTTAAAGCAATCACCCGGTCGCCTTTTTGAAGGCCGGCTGCCTTGGCCGGTGAATCTTTGGAAAAACCACCTACTTCATAAGGGTACCTGAGCGATATAAAACGCGGTTCATTTCGTTCAATCATTTTAGAAATGAAACCCTGAGGTATTTCTATGGTTTTTTGTTCTCCGTTTCGTATTACTGTGACTGTTTTTGCCTTATCGAGAATAATTTTACTGGGAATTTCGCTAAAGCTTTCTACTTCTTCATTGTTAACTGTAATTATTTTATCGCCGTTTCGCAAACCCATTTCATAAGCCAGCGAGTCTGCCGTAATTCCATATTTAGCTTCTTTAGCTGGCAAGTACTGCTCTCCCCATGTTGTCAACATGAAAATATAAATCAGAACCGCCAGAATAATATTCACCGTAACTCCGCCCAGCATAATAATCAGCCGTTGCCATGCCGGCTTAGAGCGAAACTCATGCGGCTCAGGCGGTTTTTTCATCTGTTCCTTATCCATGGATTCATCGATCATACCGGATATTTTAACATATCCGCCTAACGGTAACCACCCCATTCCATACTCCGTTTCGCCTATTTTTACTTTAAAGATGGAAAAACCCGGGTTAAAGAAAAGATAAAATTTCTCTACTCGTGTTTTAAAAATCTTTGCGGCAATAAAATGTCCAAATTCATGAAAAACAACCAAAATTGAGAGGCTGAGAATCAGTTGTAAAGCTTGTATTAATATTTCCATATCTTTCTAATTGATGGCCATTCAGATGAATGATGCCGCCACCTTTCTTGTTTCTTTATCAGTTAAACAATAGTCATCTATTTGTGGATCCGCAATAAAATGCACTTTCTGCATTGATTGTTCAATTATTGCATAAATATCCATAAACCTAATTTCACCTTTCAAAAATGCATTCACTGCGGTTTCATTGGCTGCATTCATTACGCAGGGCATATTCCCTCCTTTTTTAAGCGCTTCATAAGCCAGCAGAATGCCTGCAAATTTATCAAAATCGGGTTTCTGAAAGGTTAAGGTTGGATATTCTGTAAAATCAAATCGTTGAAATGTATTACACAGGCGCTCAGGAAACGTAAAGGCATATTGAATCGGGATTTTCATATCAGGCAGCCCCATTTGTGCTTTTATGCTTCCGTCACTAAACTGCACCATCGAGTGAATTACAGATTGCGGATGGACAATAATATCAATCTGTTCCGGTTTCAAATCAAAAAGCCAGCGGGCTTCTATCACTTCCAGGCCTTTATTCATCATCGTGGCTGAATCTATGGTGATTTTATCCCCCATACTCCAGTTGGGATGTTCTAGTGCCTGCTCCCGGCTGACGTGCTTCAGTTGGGCTTTAGAATAAAAATGAAACGGCCCTCCAGATGCTGTAAGGTAAATCTTTTCAACCGGATTATGGCTCTCTCCTGCCAGGCATTGAAAGATAGCAGAATGCTCTGAATCAACCGGCAAAATCGGAACCCGATTTTGTTTTGCAGTTTGAGTTACTAGTTCTCCCGCTACAACCAATGACTCCTTGTTAGCTATCGCCAGAGGTTTGTGATGCTTTAACGCATTCAGTGAAGGCATCAGCCCTGCAAAACCAACCAAAGCTACTAAAACCACATCAATGGAGTTCATCTCCACAATTTGCTCCAGGCTCTCAGCCCCGGCATACGTTTTAATATCCAAAAAAGATAAAGCCCGGTTTACTTCCTGGTATTTGTCAGGATTTCCAATCACGACGGCATTAGGCTTGTATTCTTTAGCCTGATCAATGAGTAAGGCCACATTGTTTTGTGCCGTTAGCACTTCCACGCGGAATGATTCGGGATTTTCCCGGATAACCTCTAAAGCTTGTTTCCCGATTGAGCCGGTTGATCCTAATATCGCTATGCTTTTCATTTATGTGATTTTCAAAATAAAACATATTTTTCCGGATCTACTGGTGAGCCATTAAACCAAAGCTCAAAGTGCAGATGCGGACCGCTTGAAAGCTCTCCCGATTCGCCGCTTATGGCAATGGGATCTCCGGCGTCTACTTTTTCTCCCTGCTTTTTTAACAGCGAAGCATTATGCTTATAAACGGAAATCAAATTTTTCCTGTGCTGAATAGTGATAACATATCCCGTTTGAACAGTCCATCCCGAAAAGATGACGGTTCCCGGCAATGTTGCTTTCACTGTTTTATCGCTATCAGGGACAACATCCACTCCAAAATGACCTTTGCTTGCATCAAAAGCACTTGTAAGATAACCACTTACCGGCTTAAAAAAATGCTCTGCCAGCGTATGGTGCTCACTAGTGTATTGCTGCTCATTAGCCTGAGTATGATTCATCAACCGATACTCATCCCGTTCTTCAAATTGTTTTCTTAATAAAGAATCTTCAGGGGAACGATCTAATTCAATCGACTGATAATCCTTCGTGTCATTTTTAGCAACAGGCGCTTCCTCAGGAATTACTCCTCCACTAAGCACTTTTCTCAAGCTGCTTAAATACAATTCTTTTTGATTTAACACCTGTTCAATTGAATCGGTTCTGACTTTCAAAGTATACAACTCTTCGCGCGTTTCGTGCTCAGTTTGTCCGGGAATGTATTCCTTGAGCGGTGTATAAGCAATAAGCAATGATGTCAGCACAATAACCAAAACAGCAAATGAGCCGGTATAAATAATCACATTCAGTCGTGATAATTGCAAAGCCACGCGCTCTTCATAAGTATCATAACGGCGTATCGTCAGTTTATATTTGATACGCAGCTTTTGATACCACTTCAGGTCTTTGTTATTGCCTTTGCTTGTTGCCATTTGCTGAAAATTACTGCAAATATCGTAAAAAAAGGGGAACAGCCATGTTGCTAATCCCCTTTACGTAAAATATAAAACTACAATACTATCAGAACATTTCGTCGTATTTTGTCCACAAGTAATCGGCAAGATCGATTGCTTCCTTTACCACTTTATCACCCCATTTGTTGGTATATTTTGTCATCTTTTGGATGGCCTTTTCTTTCTGGCCTTTTTCTAATAGTTTTACCACTTCTTCTTCAAAATCATCTTGATTATCAAAAAGTTCCTTCTGCATTGGCACCCACACATCATCCACATCGTGGCGCATATCTCCCCAGCGCTGGGCTGTTAGTGTACCAAGCCTGTTAAATACCCACCATGCCGATTCAAGCGTGTAACCGTTTTTACGTCCGGGCATTTTATAAGATTCCGGCAGATGTGTGATGTTTGAATATACCGGAATATAAATGGAGGTAGCCACATTATCCTGCGCCAGCCACACAACGCCTCCTACTTCATCTGGTAACCAGCTTCGCGACTGGGTAATCGTGGCATACATGGTATACCAGCGTGCTATGGTACGCTCTCCCAGAAAGCGAATATCCCCGGTTTTGTCATCTGTATGGTACCACCCTCCATTTACATCCTGAATTTCTAAATGGTCATAAGGCATAAACGGATTTGCCAACGGAGAAACAATTTCATTTCCCTCATCGTCTGTGGTTGTAATTCTCCGTGTCATATCATAAGGCGTTCCTTCAAAATAATCCTTAAAAATATCTACCATTTTCGCCTTAGTCACTTTTTCATCGGGTTTTACAGAGAATGGATAATTCTGTGCATTCGGGTCAAACCCTTTGGAAGGAGCCATTAAATCAAATATGCGCCATTCTCTCCGTCTGGCGGCAAGCGAATTCCGGCTTTCTGGGGCATAGGCATCACAAAACCTGAACGAAGTTTTATCTTCGGCCCAACCGCTGTCTAAAGCCATATCGAAAATGTTATCCGAAGCCATAAAATAATCTTCATTATCCAAATCGATTTCTTTTATCGTGCTGGCATTGGCATTGCATGAAATATGACCATCGGGCACACGCTGCGCCACCCAAACAGATCCAGCTTTCCCTTTTCCCGGCCCTACAATCTCAAAATGCCATACTTCTTCCGTATCGGCAATCGTAAGCGCCTCTCCTGCATCATTCCAGCCATGTTTTGCTGTTAGTTCTCCTGCCATCTGAATTGCCTCGCGAGCCGTAGTGGTGCGCTCCAGCATAAGCTTGGCCAGCCGCTGGCAGTCTATCAATCCCTCATCAGACTGTAAAACATCCCGGCCTCCGAATGTGGATTCACCAATAGCCAGTTGATGCTCATTCATAGAAGGATAGGCGGTATTAATATACTGATAGGTATGATCTACCTGCGGAATGCTGCCAATTTCCAAATGGGCATAAGCCGGCATAGCCAAAGAATCATTATTCACGCGCTTATACATAGGCGTTGTAGCCCCTTCCGGGTGGTCTTTGGAGGGTTGAATGTCCATCCAGCTCCGGGTTCGGTGACTGTCATCCGTGTGCGATGTCATCACCGAACCATCAACGGAGGCATCTTTTCCTACGGTTATAGAAGTACAACCTTCCGGTACTCCACCTTCCCAGTCGGGTTTGTCTTGTGAATGCACAAAGGCTCCAAAACCCATAATCAGGGTTATCATCAATACTAATCTTGAAAATCTCATAATCATTCGTTTTAAATTATTATTCTTTCATTAACTCAAAAAGCCGGTAATGGTCTCCATCCATACCTAACTTTTCATATACATTGATTGCTTTATGATTGCTTTTATCAACATAAAGGCGCAAACCTGCTGAACTGGGATCTTTTTCAATGCGTTCAAAAACATACCGGAACATTTTGCTGAAGACATGCGCTTGTCTGTATCCAGGCAACACATAAACAGACTGAAGCCAATATACTGTGGCATTCCGCCAATCGCTCCACTCCGGTGTTATCAATAACGTTGCAATAGGTTGATCCTCTTCAGCTATGAAATAAGCACCCTTTTCGGGATGATAAAAAACTGCCTGCACTCCTTTTTGTACTGTATCTTCGTCCAATTCCAGGCCTTCGGTTTCGTGGGCCATTTTTATCTGGAAAGACACAATTTCCGGAATATCGGCCGATTTAGCCTCTCGTATTATCATAAAATCAGAATCAATGGAAAAAGCCGAAAGATAAAAAGAATTTCGCAAACCGA
>CAYXJS010000112.1:0-9291 GCA_964465045.1 uncultured Bacteroidales bacterium
TGGAAACCGGCAAGGTGAAAGTGGAAATAGATGCCGAAACCATGGCAAATGACATTGATGAAAAGGGAAGTGTTCGCATTTACGGAATCCACTTTGATACCGATAAAGCGACGATTAAGGAAAAGTCCGAAACCACCCTGGCTGAAATAGCTACGCTTTTAGAGCAAAAGCCAGACCTTAGGCTGCACGTGGTAGGCCATACCGATGCCACCGGAAGTATGGAGCACAACATGGAATTATCAAAGCAGCGCGCTGAGGCTGCCGTGGAGTATCTGACATCCGAGCATGGGGTGTCCGAAGACCGGCTGATACCGCATGGTGTTGGACCTTTGTCACCCGTGGCCGGCAATGAAGAAGAAGAGGGCCGCGCCCGCAACCGCCGGGTGGAACTGGTTAAGGTAATAGACGAGTAAAAAGAATGTAGAATATTAAAGTTCAGTGTTTTATGAAACGAAGAAGAAGTAATTGGATTTTGCCATTGGCAGTAATTAACTATCATCCTCATGAGCAGGAAATGCTTATAATTTTATAGTACAAATTTTTTGGTGACCATTTTTCTTCATCGAACTCACGTTAAAATACTGCAGTGCTAAATTTGGGGTCTGCTATACCATCAGGCTTCCCCTTTATAATCGGCATTCAGTTTTGACTGGAAGTTGGAAATTTCATTCAATACTTTCTTCAGGGTAGTAACTTCAATGGGGGTCAGCGCCTTCATGCTGATACTGTTGGCAGGAGTGTTGCCACTTACGATGTTTTGTGCCTGAAACCGCAGCCGCTGGTACATCAAAAAATTATAGGATTGCAGCAGTTCGTCATACATGGACTTGTTGATGATATTTTCCTCAAACAGCTGCTTTAGCCTCAGCAGTGAATTGGTTTCATTCAGTTTGTTCTGCAGGGCGTATATGCGAATAAAGCCGGTTACGGGCAGCAGGATCTTCTTGATGTCGATATGGTTTTCATCTGCATGCTGATGCTCGCCCACGATGTTGCCAAAGAAGCTTAACGGTGGTTTGAACTTCATGACGGATTGTGCCAGGTGATAAAAGAAAACAGGCTTATTTTCAGTATTGTCATTGACATGCTGCCGCAGCGTGGTGCAAAATGCGTCATTGCCGTAAATGCACCTGAAATCAAAGAAAATGCTGGAGTCCAGTATGCTTTCCGGATCGCTGCTGTTGATCCAGGTGGTGAAATATTCTTTCCAAACCTCTAACGGCTGTACCCATTTGAGATTTTTAGCCATAATATTTCCTTTACAGAAAGCATATCCCACCGCATCCAGGTCGTTGGATATTCTGTCGCCGAGCTGCCGAAAATAGCGATAGGCATGTTCTGAATCCCCGTTTTTTTGATCTTCAAACACAATGGCATTATCCTGATCGGTTTTCAGGGTTTGTTCCATTCTTCCCTCGCTTCCCATAGCCATAAAGGCAAAATCACAGGGAGGTGGACCCACATTCTCTATAGCCAGCTCAATAATCCGCCGGGTTACTCCGTCGGCCAGGTTCGTGATAATGCTTGTTATGTTGCGCGTTTTTGTGCTGCCCTCTATCAAGGCATTAACCAGCACGGGCAGTTTGGAATGGATGGCTTTCAATGCCCGAACATCCTGCGCATTTTCTGCTTCATAGATCAGGTTGCTAATCGTATTGGTTTGGATATGCAGCAGATCTTTCTCACTTATTTCGCCGTATATTTTTCCGTTATTATTTGTGATGGCCAGGTGCGAAACATGGTTATTCTTCATTTTCAGCACGGCCTGGTATGAGAAGGAATTTTCAGAAAGGGTAATAACGGGGGAGCTCATGATTTCCAGTGCTGTTTTTTGCAAATCAAGGTCTTTGGCCAGCACCCTGTTTTTCAGGTCGCTTTCGCTGATTATACCAACAATCACATCGTCTTTGGCAACAAAAACGATGTCCCTTTCTTTCCTGGTCATGAGGTCTATCACCTGCTCAATGGAAGAATTAATGGAGCATTTGACGATCGCTCGCACATAATTGGAAACAGGTTGGTTCATAAGCTGCAAAGCGGTTTCCAGTTCCATGGAAAGATTAGCTGTTTCTTTTTCGATGGTGTGGCGGGGGGTTACTTCTTTTATAACAACGATGTATCCGTCGCTATCGCCATGTTTTACTTTTGAGACGGATAATACAACATCTTTCCCCTTATTCTTACCGGTTTTGATCCGGGATTCCAGGGAGACGGATTTTTTGGGATCATCAAATGTGCGGACAATATCCTTCCAGTTCGCTTCAAACAGATCGCTAAAAGTCAGGCGAGGTTCCTGCATCACATCGAAGCCAATCAGGTGACTGAATTTGACATTACTGAATATGATTTCGTTATTCACGATCATTAAAGTACCTTCCGTGGAAGCTTCAACGAGCGTTTTGTATTTTTGCCTCGACAGTTTAAGCTTATCCTCAGCATCTTTTCGTTCGTTTTCAATGCGCAGGCTCTGGCGAATAATATACGACAGTATAGCGATAATAATGACGGTAATAAGAATGGAGATATGTATTAACCGTTTTTCCAGCTGGTTGATCTCCTCCTTCACATCTTCAATGTATATACCCGTGCCGATGACCCAGTTCCATGGCTGAAACGCTTTCACATACGACAGTTTCGGGACGATGCGGTCGGGATCATCTTTCCATTGCCACATATAGCGAATAAAGCCATCATCTTGTTTTTTAACCAGCTCAACCGCTTCGACAAACAATTTTTTTCCCTTAGGATCCTTATATTCCGACAAGTCTTGATTGACCAGCTCGTTCCTGTAAGGATGCATGATCATGGTAGGTTGCATATCAATGATCCAGTAGTAATCTTTGTTTTCTTTGCCATAACGCATTTGGGAAATCTGCCGGGCGGCCCTTTCCTGTGCCTCGGTTTTTGATAATGTCCCGTCGACATATTGCCGGTTGTAATCATCCGCCACACTCCATGCCGCATTCACCAGCTCACGGATCATTTCCTTTTTCCTATCCATCAGGTTTTTCTCGAACGAAGGCAACATAATCCCGAAAATAGACAGGAGGAATAATCCGATCGCTAATATCGAAGGCAGTACGATACTGAAGAAGAAGGTGTTAAATTTTTTATTCAATACCATGATCCTGGTTTTAATTTATTCTGAATGACCGGAGTGTCCATTCTGTTACATCAAAAATACAAAAACCGTTTCGCTTGCCGTTTAAAGCGATTGAGGGTATGCTAATCGCAGTATCACCGGAAATGGCGACAATTTTTCTGAAACCGTGTTTCTTTATCCTTTTTGGCGTCACTTTCAAAATTCCGGTGGTGTGGGTGTGGCCAAAAAAGCTTAACCGGCAATTCTTTTGCCGCATGAAATCAAAGTGCTTTCTGAATTCATCGACATAAGTAAAATATGTATTCCCGGCACCTGACAAATTGGGATAAACATAATGTGAAAACAAAATATTTCCCATGGAAGAAGGCAGCACAACATACTGGGGCAACGATTGTATATATTCAATATCTTCGGTGGTGTAAAGAGGGTCGATATCATTTTCCTCATGTAACCATATTTTACCGGATGCTATTTTTTTCCGTTCCTGGTACGCCATCTGATACCAGTTGTCAGGGTATTCAAAAGAAGGGCTGATTCCGGGGATGATTTCTGCTGCGTGTATATCATGATTCCCCATGACAACATACGCACAGTTCGCCCGGATCAATTCCAGACATTCATGTGCATTTCTTGTTCCCAGATGATTGTAGTACGGAACACTGTAACCTGAAATATCGCCCAGACACACAATCTCATCCACACGGTGCTTTTCAATATTTATTAATGCCGTTTTCAGATGGACCAAATCCTCATGTATGTCTGATATAATGGCAATTTTCATTGGATTCAGAATGAATAGATGGTACTCAGCAATAGTCTCGTGTTCGACACTGTATTTGTGCTTGCAGGCACATAGTTTACATCATAATCGCTGCCGTATGCCGCAGAGGTGTATTCAATTTCAGCAGCGAGTTTAAGTTTATTGGATACAAACGACACCCGGGGAGAAATCCTGATAAGGGATTCAATATTAGTCCCAAAGCCATAAACCTCATTGGAAGGATGTGACATGGCTTCTTTCGTGCCATTGTTTTTCAGGAATCCTCCAAAAATACCTGCCTGCCATTTTTTCCCATTGGTATGTACCTCGCCCCAAAGCGTGGTATTGGTTAAGGGCGTATAAGATAATTCTCCCGTGGTGGGGTTTACCATATCCTTAACCGCGAAACCACTGATTGAAAGCACATCTGCAATATTTTCCCCGTAGCGTGCCTGCATTTTAAAGGTGACCGCTTTCAGGGTGACCTTTGTGAAAGCAATGGCCGTCAATCCTTTTACGTGTTCATCCACTTTGAACTTATCCGACTGAAGAGGACCTGTAATTACCTCGCTGTAAAGCCTGGGAACAATGGTCTTGTAAGCTATTCCGGCACCGATTAACGCTCTTGTTTTCGAATCGGGGTTTGTTCCGTTGTAATGCACCTGGAGGTGGGCATCCGGTGTTCCCGAATTTCTGAGATACTCAGAGCCCGGACCGTTTACTCCCCGTGTAGCAAAATCTCGCTGTGACAGCGCCGCCGCGATAATCCGGAAATCGCCGAGGTGTTGGGTCAGCCTGACTTGAGGATTTCTGGCAAACGACTGCAAAGGCGTTCCGGTGTTAAATGAGATGGTCCCCGGGAAGCAGCCTGTTACAAAGAGCGGGTTCCAGTACTGACCGGCTATGAGCTCTGTATCGGGCCATTTGAGTTTGATCATGGCATGACGCAACCTGAATAGGTTGATGTTGTCGTTTGCCTGACCAAAGAAATCACCTTCAATCACTCCTGAGGTCTTGGCTCCCAGGGCGTCAGGACCGGATATCGTACCACTTAGTCGCGATTGTACCGCCAGAAAACTGAAGTTCGCAGTTGCATTGATGTCCTCGTTATTTAGATCGAGCGATTCGGCTGCCGGCCACAGCAGAAAATGTCCCTCACGAGCACTTACGGTTTGCCGCGAATCATAAAAAAAATCGCTCTTCACAAATCCTGAAAATCGAATGCCAAAATCCTTTTCATCGTCCTGGGCTTTGCTGCTGAAAGTGGTAAGCAACCCCAGTGTAATTAGTAATAAAAAGTTTCTTTTCATGCCTTTATTTTTTTAATCAATTTGTATTTCGTTCGGGAGGGAACAGTTTCCTCAGGAAGCTACGCTCTTTGACAGGGTTGCCCAGCAACAGGTTCAGATTGTTCTCTGCGGTCAAATTGCGTTCCCACAATTCCAGGGCGGTTTTATAGTGATTTGCCGCCTCTTCGTATTGCATCCGGTGCCTTTCTATAATTCCCAGGTTCGTGTAGCTTACCGACAGTCTGCGCTTTGTTTCCAGCTGTGCTTCCTGAATTTCTTCTATTCTGTTGTTAAGAAACGTTTTCTGTAATTCACCGGAATACTGTTCAAGTCCTGTATAAAATCCCGGTTCAATAAGGTTTTTAATTTCCTCCGGGCCTTTGTCATCATACGTATCCAACCAATCGGTATAAATAGCGATACTTTTATTTACCATTGTTTCAGCCATAGAAAATACTGAATCCTGCCTATCAGGCTGGTTATTTGCAGAATCCAGGTGCAGCGCCATGGTAAGGTATGAAGCCGCTTTGTTGTTGTATAGCACCCCGGTTTCATATGAATCCCGGTAATGCGGATATTTTGAATAGACCGCTTCAATGGAATCCATCAGGTAAAGGATGGAATCAAAGCTGTTCGTATTCGTATAATCGTTGTATTTTTCATACAGCAGCCGCGCTTCCTTAACGCGCGGATCGACAGCATCATTGATCCCTTTGTAGTAATAACGCGAGATTAAAACACTTATTAAAACAAGAGCACTCAAAATGAGGATAAGCGCTCTTGTTGGTTTGTTATTTACTATACCCATTATGAATGAACATTTTCCACCAGGAATTTACGTATTTCGAGTGGGGTTTCTTTTGTCAGTTTAGAGACTATAATGTTTACCACAATGGCCAGGGGAGCTCCGAACCAGGCGAAATACCATGCTCCCAGCCAATAATCGATAAAGTCGTGGAACGGCCATACAACCCCCGTTTTGCCTGCAATAAAATAAGTTAAAGAGATGAGCGACACCACTCCCCCGGCGATAAGTCCGGCGATGGCTCCCTGCTTGTTCGAACCGCTCCACCAGATGCCCAGCAGGAACAGTGGAAATATCGTACAACCTGCCAGCGAGAAGGCAACAGCGACCAACTGCCCGATCAGGGCCAGTTCTGCCAGGGCGATTGCCGACACAATGATAGCCATCAATACGGTGGCTAGCCGTGCATAGAGTAATTGCCTTTTCAGGGACGCCTCGGGGTTGATGACCTTAAAATATAAGTCATGGGCAAACGCCGAGGAACCCGCCACCAGTAAGCCGGAAACCGTTGAAAATGCCGCTGACACACCTCCGGCAGCCAGCAACCCAACAATTAACGGATGTACATTACCAAGCTGGGCGGTATACACAACAATAGCGTCTTTAGCCAGTTTACCTACCTCGGGGTTGGCCGACAGTGGTGTTCCCAAAGCGGCATAAGCAGGGGCGCTCCAGTAAAGGATGGAAATAAAAAATAATCCCCATACTACCGACCAGCGGGCATCCCTTGCTTTAGGGACTACATAAAAGCGCTGAATAACATGGGGAAGGCCTGCCGTGCCAATCATCAAAGAAAAAGCAATAGCCATAAACTGGAAATAGGTTTTTCCGGTAGCCGGATCCCACGGCATGGCGTATTCCGGCGACGCCACCATCGCAAACGAGTGGCCCAGCGAGTTGACCAATTCCCTGGATTCGCTTAATGGAATCCCGGTAACGACATCAGACACTACCGAACCATAACCGATTTGCGGCAAAATCCAGAAGTAATCAAATTTATAGTTCAATATGAATAAGGGGATCAGAAAAGAAATGATGATAATGACGTACTGGATCTGCATGTTTTTCGTTACCCCCAGCATGCCTGAGATCAAGGTATAAGCTAAAACCACGGAGCCGCCGATTATAACTGCCCACGAATAATTGATACCCAGTATCCACCTGAACATCAGGCCTATCCCACCGAATTGCCCCACACAATAAGAAATCGATATTAAAATGGCGATAATAGCGCCAACGGCTCTTAGTGTTTGTGAGTAATACCGGTCGCCAATAAAATCAGCGGCGGTATATTTTCCATATTTTCTGATTTGACCCGCCATCAGGATTAACAGCAATACATATCCGCCGGTCCAGCCAATCACATAGGCCAGTCCGTGATATCCGGAGCCATACATAAGGGCGGCCATACCCAGAAAAGAGGCGGCGCTCATCCAGTTGGAGGCAATAGCCATCCCCGACCCCACTTTGGTGATGCCTCTGCCGGCAGCATAGTAGTCGGTGGTGTTTTTCGCTCTGAAAAAGATACCCACCACAACAAAAAGAACAAGAATGGTAATCAGGATAATTGCAGGACCCACCTTAAAGCTGCCCTCTAATTGAGTAGCTGCGGTGGCCGCCTGAGAAACAAAAGGAAAAGATAATAACGACAAGAATAGTATAGTTGCTTTTTTCATAATTTTCCGTTTTAGGATAGAATAGATGATTTTAATCGGCGATATCTAATTTAGCATTTACCCGGTCTGTTAAAACGCAATACAACCAGCAGAGTCCTACGAATAATATGAGCAGGAATACGGCAGTATAAAAATAATGGAATGGGAATCCCAGGAATTTAAAATCCGTTAAAACCGATTGATTGTGAACCATGTACTTTTTCATGACAACAGGCAGATTTGCCCTTGATTCCGCTGTCAGTTCAGCCAGGCCTTCCGACTTAACTTCCAAAGGCAAAATTTTTGAGCGGATATCTGCTGAGGAAAGATTTAAAACCGGGCTCAGCTCAGTGGATACCTTCTTTTTAGCAGCTACATACTCCGGATTCGATATATTATCGATGCCTTTTTTTATATCCTCAAATCCACGGATCATGGCTGTTACTTCCCCTTTCCGCGAATCCGGCAGGAGTTGATAGACGGAAAAGCTTAATGCGTTATTTAATGCCGGTTTATCCTCGTCGGAAAGCATGAATTTTCCGAGGACTGAAAGGGTGCTCTGTCCAAACTGTATCAACTCTTTCTCGCTTGCATCGCCCTTTTCTACCTGGGGCCATACTTTTTGAAAGGTAATATAATCTGCCTCCGGTGTTGGTTTCTCTATAATCCGTAAAAGAATATGAAAACCAAAAATGGCAATAACCCATATCAGTACCAACCATACGACCATATTCCTGTTATATAAAGCCTGGGGAGTAGTGGGTTTAAAAAAGCTGATGTGGTAATCGTTCGTTTTATTCTCCATAGTTTTAGGTCTGAAAGTGAATAATCTTTTGGGTTCCAAAGTAGTAAAAAAATGTATGAGAAACGCATATTTTTATTTTATTAATGTGGAAGGTGTTAATAATTTAACAGGTGAATTGGATGGTTGCTACAGCAGGCAGATGTTTCCGAAGTTTGTAGCAAAGTAATTTTTTTTCAGATCCCTTTACAAAAACACCAGGTTCTATAAACTTATCAGCGTGCTTAGCAGATATCAATGCGCCTGCAAAACTCCAAAGAAATCAATCCGAAGCTGGGAAAAGAAATAAATAGTTCATACATTGCCCCGTTGAATATATTTTTATCTGCCGATGGTCCCTAAGCCCTTAATTAAATTATCGAATGGGACTCACCGGGCGCAAGCCGTGGTGTGAGAGAATTGCGCGCACAACATCCAAAAAAGATGCGCAACCTTTTAGACGATATGGAAATATAAATTTAGCATATGACACAAAAAAAGAAAAAGCGGACAAAAAATTATAAATTTGTCCGTATACAAACAAGATAAGGAAAGATTAACGGACAATTTGTCCGTATATAAACTAGTTATGCAAAATTAAAACGAACGACTGCAAATAATAGATGAAAACAGTGATTAAAATATTGATAATAGCTTTAATGCCATTCATGTACATTTCCTGTGGTAACAAATCAAATACATTGGATAAAGTTGCTCTTGACACCACCAACGCTGTTATACCTAACTTGCACTTAAATGGAACAGCTTATGAAAACGGATTGCAACATGGTAAGCTTTTGCAAAAGGAAATTAATGAGCTAGTTGGTATATGGAAACAAGATTTAGAAGAAAAATATCAAATACCAGCAGATACCTTTATAAAAATATTTCTCGACTC
>CAYXJS010000113.1:0-9145 GCA_964465045.1 uncultured Bacteroidales bacterium
CTCCTTCTCCTTGACTTTCAATATATTATATCGCTGGCTTGCCAAGTTGGGTTAAAAAATGAAATGAAAGAATATGCAGAAAATGATAATATTATGACTCATATCGCAGGTGAGAGAACACTTGCCAAAGATTGGCAACTACCAGAAGAAGATCAGGCATGGAAAGATTTGTAAACGGAGATGTTATCATTTATTTCTGGTCTATTCAATACAGCATTATGCAAACGATACAGATATACGCTATCAACTTGTAAGTGTTGCATTATCAGTTGTGATAGTTAGAATCCATTTTCCAATCTCATTAATTTTCTTTTGATAATCATACTTAACATATCGATTTTCATTACCTTTGCTATTTGATTATCATTCAATTAATAAAAAAATAGGACCTATGGCAGAAAAAATTTTCGACAAAGTAAAACCCGGAGTACTCACAGGCGATGACGTACAAGAGGTGTTTCGCATAGCAAAGGCCAATCAATTTGCATTACCGGCCGTAAATGTAACCGGAACCAACACCATCAATGGTGTTTTGGAAACCGCTAAGGCGGTCAATTCTCCGGTTATCATTCAGTTATCCAATGGCGGAGCTGCTTTTTATGCGGGCAAGTCGTTGCCAAACGGGGAGCAGGAAGCCTCTGTGGCCGGAGCAGTATCAGCAGCCATGCATGTACACCAGATGGCAGAAGTATATGAAGTACCGGTGATACTGCACACCGATCATGCAGCTAAAAAGCTGCTTCCCTGGATAGATGGCTTGCTGGATGCCGGTGAGGAGTTTTTTGAGTCGTACGGAAAACCCATGTTTAGCTCGCATATGCTCGATCTGTCTGAGGAGACACTCGAAGAAAATATTGCCATTAGTAAAAAATACCTTGAGCGGATGTCAAAGATGGGTATGACGCTTGAAATTGAATTGGGGGTAACCGGTGGCGAAGAAGATGGTGTTGATAATACGGATGTAGACAGTTCAAAGCTCTATACTCAGCCCGAAGAGGTGGCGTATGCGTATGAAGAGCTCATGAAGGTATCGGATAAGTTTACGGTGGCGGCCGCCTTTGGCAATGTACACGGTGTATATAAACCCGGAAATGTAAAACTCAGACCGGAGATTTTAAAACATTCGCAGGAATACGTACAGAAGCAACTTAATACGGTAGAAAAACCCATTTATTTTGTTTTCCATGGCGGCTCAGGCTCTTCTGAGAAAGATATCCGGGAAGCCATTTCTTACGGCGTCATCAAAATGAATATAGATACCGACACACAATGGGCTTTCTGGAAGGGAGTGCTGGATTATTACAGCAAAAACGAAGCTTACCTGCAGGCCCAGATCGGGAATCCTGATGGTGAGGATGTGCCCAATAAAAAGTATTACGATCCGCGTAAATGGTTACGCGCAGGAGAAGAAAGCTTTAGAGAACGGCTTAAGGAAGCGTTTGATTATCTTAATAACATCAATCGCTGCTGATATGTAAGCTAAAACTGAAAAAAGCCGGATTTTCCGGCTTTTTTTATGGCTTCATCGAATCAATGAACTCCTGTGGTTTTACACTAAGCACAGGGATTTCAGCATGGTTTATCATTTGCCGAGCATAAGGCCCCATCCATAAATTGGCGGTTTTGATTTCCTGCTCTGTCATGATGATAATCAGGTTTGCATCAATTTCCCGCGCATAATCAAGTGTCATGTTGGTGATGTTGTTACATTCTTTATAAGCTATTTTATATTTGACACCCTGGCTTTGAAAGTAATTTACCGTATCCTCTAAATAGCTGTTTACTAACTTTCTGATGTCTTCAACCTCAGAAGAGTAAAGTCCTACAATATGAATCTCGGCATCAAAAACTTTTGCAAATTCGGCTGCTATCGTATTTTTCTGCCGTGTTTCTATGGTGCTGTCAATAGGTAGCACAATTCTTTTTAAGTCTTGCTTTAGCGGCGTTTCCTCGCGTATAGTGAGTACGGGTAATGTACTGGCCATTATCAGCCTGAAGGCATTGCTTCCCATCCAGAATTCTCTGAAACCACTAACGCCGTGTGTACCGGCAACGATTAGATCAGCATTCTCTTCAATGGCGGTTTTCACAATTTGCTCATATACCTGGCCTCGTTTGATGATGTATTTCAATTCCTGTTGGCCCAGGTCGGCATGATATTGCTGCCATATTCCCTCAAAGGCCTCACGGGCACGCTCTGTTTCATTATCTCCTTTTTCGAGTGAAGGCACGAACTTAAAAGTTTCCGGATTAACCCATACCATGATTAAATCGGCTTTAAGATTCCTTGCAATGTCTACAGCATGCCTGAACGCATTCATAGAGCATTCTGAGAAATCGATGGCGGTAACTATTTTTTGTATCATAATGAATCAATTAGATGGTGCTAATATGCTTTACTTATTTTTTAGGAACGCGGTCCAGTCTGGGAAGTTCAATATCTGTTTCAACGACCCAGCCATTAGGATAATCGTATTTTATTCGGTTTAAAAAACGTTCGGCTTCCAGTTCCGTTTTGAAATTTCCAACGCGCACCCGGTAATAAGGTGGGTTGAAACTCAGGTAAGCGGGAACTTCCGGATAATCTTTCTCAAATGTGGAAATAACGCTATAGGCGCTGTCTTTAGAATTGTTTCCCGCATCAAAAAATATCATTACCCGGTAGCCTTCAATATCAGGAAACTTTTCGTTAATGGCTTTATGGTCTTTCAATAAGCTGTCTATCAAAGCGCTTTTATGAATCTGGATATTACCTTCTTTTTCGCGGGGCTGACGCTTAAAAGTTTGTCCCATCAGCGAAAGCGAAAACAATAAAGTAATAAGCAAAAACGATATTCTCATTGAACTATTCATCTGTTCTATTTTGTTAATTGGTTGATTCGTTAATTCGTTGAGTTGTTAATTTGTTTCGGGGCTTTTAACCCTTTAACCCGAAATACGAAACCCGAAATTTTTTCATTGCCAACTTTACGTAAACACCCAAACACCATTTTTTTAACCTATTAAACATAAAAACCAATAACTCTTAAATGCAAAGATAATGCTTAGATAATTATCCGGCAGTGCATTTTTATGATTCTAGTTTGAAATGTTCTTTTGCCCTGACGTTCAGTACAGGAACAGGCGAGTGATTAACGATTTTATGAGCGTATTCACCTAACAGCATGTTGCTGGTAGATGATTCACGTTCCGACATAATGGCAATCATATCTGCAAAATGCTCACGGGCATATTCAATGATATCGTAGGCCATATTATCGGTTTTAATGCAGTCTTTTAAATATGAAATCCCATATTTATTGATGTACTCCTCGGTATCATGAACCAGCTTATCTACCTTTTTATTCATGCTTTGTAATGATGTAGTGTAGATACCCAGTATGATAATTTCGGAATTGCATATTTGAGCCAGGTGCTTTACATGAGGGAGTTTCTGGATTGTTTCGCGGGTGCTGTCGATCGGTAAAATTATGCGCGATACATGCTCAGGGATTTCATAGTTGTATCTAACGGTAATTACCGGGCAAGTGGCATAGATTACCACACGGTTGGCATTGCTGCCAATCCAGTACTCTTCAAAACCTGTAATTCCGTGAGTTCCAACTATAATAAAGTCTGCCTCAATCTCTTTGGCATGCCTGGCCAGTTCATTTCCAACTTTCCCTTTCATTAATCTGAAATCGAGCTTGCCAATGCCGGGATGGTCTTTGTATTTTTCAATTAATGACTCTATATTTTCCTTGGCATCAGCGCGTATTTCATTTGCAGGACTGTTAAAAACCACTTCACCTGAAGAGAGGTTATCAACCCATACCAGCCTAATATTTGCCCCGGTTTTTTCTGCCATTCGAAGCGCATAACGAAACGCATGCAATGCCCCCTTAGAAAAGTCAATTCCTACAACGATACGTTTCATAGTTTTTTGATTTAAGTTTACGGCTAAATTACAACAAAAATGGAAATTGAGTTATCACGGAATGCAACAAACAAATCGTGGATAATGAAACTAAATACCTGTCAGCTCGAACGCAGTGAGAGGTCTGTCTTCAATATTATGAGTCCAGTTTAATAAGTTCGTAAGTTTTTAGGTTTATTACTCAACAGTATGAGAATCAATAACATAAATATAAAATGGTATATTTTATAACGTTCAGATAAACAATGTATTATATCATTATTGAAATAGTTAGCGCTTTTTATACCAATCTTATCAATATTTCCCTTCACTGCTGATTTAGGATAAATTTGGAACGAAGTGCTTAAGGGTTCTATCATCTGGTTTTATGAGGCTGCGTGTTTTCTTCAGGGCAGGAATTCTTTGTTGTCATTGAAAATGATTAATATTGTTGCTATAAAATAAGCAATAGAAATAATGAATGATCATTTGGATGCCAATGCATCACGATTGACGTCTGCCGAGAAAGAGTTTGAAAAAACTTTGCGCCCGATGAGTTTTGGGGAGTTTTCCGGACAGGGCAAAGTAGTGGAGAATCTGGAGGTTTTTGTGGCGGCGGCACGACAGCGCAGCGATGCGCTCGACCATGTATTGCTTCACGGTCCGCCCGGGCTGGGAAAAACCACGTTATCGCATATTATTGCTAATGAGTTGGGCGTTAACCTCAAGCTTACCTCGGGCCCGGTGATGGATAAGCCCGGAGATTTAGCCGGTATTCTTACCAACCTGGAAGCCAATGATGTGTTGTTTATTGATGAGATTCACAGGCTTAGCCCGGTAGTGGAAGAGTATTTGTATTCTGCTATGGAGGATTACAAGATTGATATCATGATTGAGTCCGGAGCCAATGCCAGAAGTGTTGAAATCACGCTCAACCCATTCACATTGATAGGCGCTACAACACGGTCAGGCTTGCTTACGTCGCCTTTACGGTCGCGCTTTGGAATTAATTCCCGGCTTTCGTATTACAAGATTGATACGATGATAGAGATCTTAAAGCGTTCAGCCGGTATTTTAGGCGTAGACATGAATGATGATGCAGCCAGGGAAATCGCCCGCCGCAGCCGGGGAACGCCACGAATCGCTAATTTGCTGCTAAGGCGTATTCGCGATTTTGCGCAAATCAAAGGCGATGGCATTATCGACATGAAAATATCTAAGTATGGGCTCGAAGCGCTTAACGTTGACAAGCACGGACTGGATGAGATGGATAATAAAATTTTATCAAGCATCATACAGAAGTTTCATGGCGGGCCGGTAGGTTTAACTACCATTGCTACGGCTGTGAGCGAGGACCCGGGAACGATAGAAGAAGTGTATGAACCGTTTTTAATTCAAGAGGGGTTTTTGATGCGTACACCCCGAGGCAGAAAAGCAACCAACCAGGCGTATACACACCTGGGGTTAAGCAGAATGCAGGGAGAAAATGATTTGTTTTCTGATGGAGAAAAGTGAACTTAGCCGTCAAATAAAAGAGAAAGCAGTAGGTCATGGTTTTATTGCCTGCGGCATTGCAAAGGCTGAATACCTGGAAAAGTATGCCCGGGTTTTCGATAAATGGATTGAGCAAGGTTATCAGGCTGATATGCAATACATGGATAACTATCGCGAAAAGCGAAAGGACCTTCAGAAATTAATGCCCGGAGCCCAGTCAGTTATATCGGTATTGTACAACTATTATCCTGGCGAGGAACTACCCAAAGATGACAATTACCAGATTTCCCGGTATGCTTATGGCAAGGATTATCATTTTGTATTGAAAGATAAATTAAAAGCCATACTATCGGATATAGAAGAACTAGCCGGGGCAACAAATTCGCGTGTTTTTGTAGATACGGCTCCTGTGCTGGACCGTGCCTGGGCCGAAATGGCCGGCATAGGGTGGATTGGTAAAAACAGCATGCTGATTAATCCCAAATTTGGCTCTTATGTTTTTATCGGTGAAATCATCACAGATTTGGAACTGGAATATGATGAGCCTATGAATAACCTTTGCGGAGGATGCACCAGATGCATAGAAGCTTGTCCTACAGAAGCGATCATAAAAGACGGGGTGATTGATTCAAATAAATGCATTTCTTACTGGACGATAGAAAATAAGACCATTAACATGCCTGAAGAGATGGCGGATAAGTTTGAAGATAATATTTTTGGATGCGATATATGCCAGGAAGTGTGCCCCTGGAATAAGTTTTCAATACCGCATGATCAGCCTGCGTTTGAACCTCACGAAGGTTTAAAAAACATGAATAAGGAAAAATGGCATGCGTTAACTGAAGAGCAATACCGTTCTCTTTTTAAAAAATCTGCTGTGAAGCGGGCTAAGTTTAAGGGAATGCGCAGGAATATTGATTTCCTGAAACCCTGAAACGGAGAGGGTGAAATTCGCTATCTTTGCGCCGGCCATTGCATAAGAATAAAAAATAACAACCATGGCAGAAAAGCTAAAAAGCAATGTTTATTCTGAAATCGGTGAGCTGGAAGGCGTTATTGTTCACACACCGGGCAGGGAAGTAGAAAACATGACTCCCCGGAATGCGGAAAAAGCGTTGTACAGCGACATTTTAAATAAAAAAATTGTTGATAAAGAGTACAGTCAGTTTAAGCAAGTGCTGAATGGGCTGACGCAGACTTATGAAGTAAAGGACTTACTTGCCGGGGCACTGGTAAAGGAGAAGATTAAATATGATCTGGTTCGGAAAATCACGGTTAATGAAAAAGTAGAATACCTCCGTAATTATTTGATGAGCCTTTCTCCGGATGAATTAGCACGGCAGCTCATAGAAGGGGTTGTGATGAATGTGGATAACCTTACAAAATACCTGAGTACACAACGCTATTCCCTGGTTCCCCTGCACAACTTTTTCTTTACGCGCGATGCCTCGATCAGTATTTATGATAAAGTATTGATTAGCCGTATGGCCAGCCAGGTTCGCGACCGGGAGTCGATCATCATGGAAACCATTTTTGATTTTAGTGAAATGCTTACCGGCACAACTTTTAACCCGGTAGATAATCGTTGTTCTAAAAAAGAATTAACGATTGAAGGCGGTGATGTTTTAGTAGCCCGTGATGATATATTGCTGGTTGGGTTGGGCTCTCGGACCTCCTCGCAGGGGATTGATTTTTTGATAGAGCGCTTTAAGCGTGAAAAAAGGAAGCAACATATCCTGGTGCAAGAACTTCCACTTACTCCGGAATCATTTATTCACCTGGATATGATTTTTACTTTTCTGAATACGGATGAAGTAATGACCTTTGATCCTATGGTTTTTCATTCCAGCAAGCATATAACAATCCACATTGCCCTAGACAACGGTAAAGTGCAGATATCAGAAGTGCCTGATTTACTTACCGGATTGAAAAAACTGGGCATGGACCTGAAACCCATTTCATGTGGTGGTATCAATGATATTTATACCCAGGAGCGGGAGCAATGGCACAGCGGTGCAAACTTTTTTGCCTTGGCGCCGGGGCGCGTAATTGGCTATGAGCGTAATGCACAAACCTTAGAAGAACTTAATAATCAGGGATACGAGGTTTTAAAAGCCAGGGATATTATTCGTGGCAAAGTAAATCCCGAGGAATATAAAAAATACGTGATAACCATTGAAGGTTCTGAGCTTCCGCGGGGTGGTGGAGGATGCAGGTGTATGACCATGCCGGTAAAAAGAAAAACGGTGGAATGGTAGCGTGTTTTGTTTTTCAGTGGGTTTGTAAAAACTCATTCAAATATCTATCTTTGGTACTTTATTGAATGACAAATCATATGAACAGGCATATTATCAAACTAATTCTCTTGGTTTTTTTGGTTTCAGGCGCTTCATGTTCCCGGAAGATCGTGTTTACAACCGAACTCAGGAGTAAGTTGGAGGAACAAAATATTGACCTGAAAGATGTTCAGTTTTATAATTCTGAAAAAATAACATTAAAGCGTTCTGAAGAAAAACCGGAGCAACTTGGCGTAAATGAGGGTGAAGTAGAGGTGAAGCGTGAGAAAATCATTGAAGAGATTGTCATTAAGAAAAAGACGCCTGCGTTGTGTGTAAAAGTAAATCAGTATGATTTGCAAATTAGTTTTGAAGACGATGCAAATGACTTTTTAAAATTTGGCCGGAAGGCAGGTTCTGTTTTAAACGATCGCTATATGCTTTATGCCCGCGAGTGGGATGATAACAAAGGCAAAGTGTTTTATGGTGATACGCTTTATACAGCCAGAAAAAAAGCCGCTGATGCGCATTTGCTGGTGAAAAAGAACCAGGTGGATGATTTGATCCGTGAGAAGAGAGTGGCTAAAGGACGCCGCATCGATAACAACTAAAGAACTCCCTTATCACCCCCTACTATTGAAGCTCCTGTTTTTTCAGTTAAAAATATTGCTGATTTGATATTGAATGGCTAAAAGCAAATAGTGGTTATACTGCCCCTGGTTGAATATCCACAAGGTGCCTGCTGTTTGCTCTCTGATGTAGAGCAGGCTGTGAGCCACCTCAAGTTTTACGGTGAGCTGTTCGGTAGTGTACCAGTGGATGCCGGCGTGAGCGCTGAGGTCATGATTTTCAAACGGATATTGTGGAGAGAGTACCTCATAGCCGTTTCTTTCCTCATAATCATGAACCAACACACCATAAGAAAGCCCGGCATGAAAGCCAAAAATATCGTTGTACTTATACTGGTAATAAACCGGTATTTGCAGATAGTTGAGCCTTAACAAATAGGATTGAAAGTTATTGGTAGAATCAGGATTAGCGCGGCTTCCTTTCTGAAAATATTCCAACTGCATTTGTAATGAGGATTTTGGTGAAATAGAAAGCTTTACGTAAGGCCCAAATGCAAGTCCTGCTTTGTTATAACCCCCTAAATCGTCTCCGTTTACCTGTGAACCTGCAATTCCGCCTGTTATTCCACCCTCAAATTGCTGAGCATGCAAAGAAAACCCTGTCATGAGCAGCAGAACTATGCTTAATGTTAAAATAGTTGAAGTATATTTCATGATTATCAAATTTATGGCAAGACGCAGACTTTGAAAAACAAAATGATTTCTCCCTATTTATCTTTAAAAGCCGGGAGGATAAATGTCAATTCTCCGCCATTGCCTGCATTATTAATCGTTTTGTTAAGCGCCACAATATACATAAAAATGTGCCATTTTAAGAAATCAATTTAACCAAACCTGACTTTTATGATGTC
>CAYXJS010000114.1:0-9002 GCA_964465045.1 uncultured Bacteroidales bacterium
CTTATGAAATCTTGATTTCACGGCCCGGCTTAGATTTAGCTTTTTCACTCTTGGGTACTTCTACATTCAGCACGCCATCCTTGTGGGTTGCTTTGATTTTGTCATCCTCTACATTGTCTGGCAATGTAAATGAACGGCTGAATGAAGTGTAGCTGAATTCTTTGCGCATGTAGTTTTTGCCTTCATCTTCTTTCTTATCTTCTTTTTCAGAAGAAATTGTCAGCACATTGTTTTCTACATTTACTTTGAAATCCTTCTTGTCAAGTCCGGGTGCGGCTACTTCAATATCGAATTTGTTTTCATCTTCAGAAACGTTTACAGCCGGTGTAGACCGTTCGTTGCTGAAGAAATCACGCGCAATATCCGTGTTCAAGAAGTCATCAAAAATGCTTGGGATGAAATTTCCTTTTCTTGTTGCTGGTAACATAACGACCTCCTTTTTTTGGGTTCTACATTTAATTAGTTCACTCTTTAATTTTCAATTGCCGTGCCAATATCTGATAATGCGAACTTTAATGACATTATGGCTTTATCAGGACAAATCAAAACACATTAAAGCGACAAAAAGACATGTTTTGTGTTATACGAATGACTAATTGTCATCTTTTGCCTGTTCGGTAAGGGTATAAAAGGCGCCGCGGTCTGTAATATGAATTTCTATGATCTCAAGCAAAATCAGGTTTACCAGGATGGTTTCTGCTTTCCGGCGGGAAATGGAAGCCAGTTTCCGGAATTCAGGGAGGGTTATTTGTTGATTTTTTCGGAGGTATTCCAATATGGTTTTTTCGTTATCCGTATACTGAAGTTTTGTTCCGCCAGAACGTCTTTTGCGGCTCCATACTTTAAGCAAAACGCTGTTGGCTAATAAATTCTGATCCTCTTTCCTGACATAAATCATCGATTTATCAGGGGTTTGCGGCGCATAGTGCGGCCGTTTGTCACTTTTGGGAATGATGATTTCAAGGATGCGTTTTCCTTCAATATTCCACTCTATGGTTTCAAAATGTACAGGCGGATCGCAATACATATTTGCCGCTGCTTCAAGCATATAGAATTCCTCTTCAGAGCGTACGCCGGCAATCCTCCCGTTGTCTTTCACGCCAATCAGCAATCGTCCGCCGTCGGTATTGGCAAAGGCTGCCAGTGAGCGAGCAATTTTACGGGCATCCGTTACCGCAAATTTAAAATCCAGTTTTTGGTTTTCACCCTGAGCTATGAGTTGTTTTATATGTGCATCCACAACAAAATCTTTTGTGCAAAACTAATAAAACGTAAAACGTATTTCGTTAATGAGTGAATCGTTAATTGGTGAATCGTTGGTTGGTTCATTCCGGGATTCGGATTTCGAGTTTTGAATTTCAAGTTTTGAATTTCGGGTTTCGGGTTCCGCGTAATCCGGCAAAATCAGCGTAATCTGCGCTTTCGGGATTTGGAATTTTGACATGGGGTTTTTGTTCTTGTTAAATTTTGTTAAACCACAACGTGCCTGACTTATAGAAAACATGACTTTTTTTAATTTGCATCAGCAAAAAACTCTGATATTATGGATATACGCATTGAGAACTACACAAAAATGTTTGGCCCTCAGCGTGCCGTAGATGATATTTCCTTTACGGTAAATGCAGGCGAGGTGCTTGGCTTTCTCGGGCCCAACGGGGCCGGGAAAACAACTACAATGAAAGCCATTACTACGTTTTTATCCCCTACAAAAGGGAATATTTATGTGGGGGATTATTCAGTGACAGATAATCCCGGTGAGGTTACCCGCGTAATTGGATATCTCCCTGAAAACAACCCGCTTTATCAGGAGATGGGTGTGGTGGATTATCTGTATTTTATGGCAGGCGTACAAAATGTACCGAAAGAAAAACAGCGGGAGCGCGTTTTGGAAATGGTAAAAGTATGTGGGCTTGAAAAGGAAAAGCACAAGCGTATCTATGAATTGTCAAAAGGATACCAGCAGCGGGTAGGTTTAGCCCAGGCTTTGATACACGATCCGGATGTGTTGATTCTGGATGAGCCCACAAGCGGCCTTGACCCCAACCAGATCGTCGAAATCCGCGAACTGATAAAACGCATCGGGAAAGAAAAAACCGTCATTCTGAGTTCCCACATCCTGGCTGAGGTGGAAGCCACCTGCGATCGAATTCTGATTATTAATAATGGTAAAATTGTAGCTGATGGCACAGCCCAGGAGTTGCAGAAACGTGCCCAGGGAAAGGAAATCCTGCGGGTAGCCATAGAAGATGGCAAAAGCGAAGATGTCTTCAATGCACTTCATCAGCTTGAGACCGTCGAAAGTGTGGAGATAATTGACCCGGAAGAGCCGGTTTTTGAACTCCATTCAAAACAGGATATGCAGTCTGCACGGCACGTGTTTCAATTATGTGTACAAAACGGATGGACACTGACCGAGCTGACGCCGGTAGAAACAAAACTCGAAGATGTTTTCAGAAACCTAACTAAGAATTAACCGAAAAAAACTGACTTATGAATAAAACCTGGTTGATAGTAAAACGAGAATTAGCTGCTTTTTTTGATTCGCTCATGGCCTACATCACCATTGTATTGTTTTTGGGATTTAGTGGATTGTTTACCTGGCTCTATGGTTCGGATGTGTTCTTTGTGGGCCAGGCCAGCTTGCAGGCTTTCTTTCAGATTGCCTACTGGACGCTGTTTTTCTTCATCCCGGCGCTTACCATGAGGATGTTAGCTGAAGAAAAACGCTCAGGGACGCTGGAACTGTTGCTTACAAAACCCTTGAGCGATTGGCAGGTGGTTGTAGGGAAATTTCTGGCTACTTTCATCCTGATTGTGATTGCGCTGGTGCTCACCATTCCTTATTACATCACCATAGCCAATATCGGAAATGTTGATCATGGAGCTGTAATTTCCGGATACTTAGGCCTGTTGCTTATGAGCGCATCCTACATCAGCATCGGCATATTTGCCAGCAGCATTAGCAATAACCAAATTGTGGGTTTTCTTGCAGCTCTGTTTATCGGAATCTTTTTCCATATCATTTTTGGTTTCCTCGCATCCAATTTTACTGGAAATCTGGCTGAAGTGCTTTATTATCTCAGCATGCAAACCCACTTTGAGTCTATCTCAAGAGGGGTGATTGATACCAAGGATATCATCTACTTTTTATCAATCATTTTTTTAGGATTGGTTTCTACGGAAGCCGCGTTATCAAAAAGACATCAGACTGACTAAAAGCTTAGCATTATGGATAAAAGAAAAATCACGTTTTATAATCGAATCCTCATTGTATTGGCCATCATTGTGGTGGTGAATATTCTTTCAATGGATTTTTTTACTCGTCTTGACTTAACAGACGATAATCGCTATACGCTTAGCGAGGCAACTTTGGATATCATTGAAGATTTGGAGCAGCCGGTAACCGTATCAGCTTATTTTACGGAAGATTTGCCGCCACGCCTGATGCAGTCGCGACGGAATTTTAAAGATTTACTTATTGAGTATGCCAATTATTCTGGTGGCATGATTGATTATGAGTTTATCAATCCCGGCAAGGATGAGGAAATTAGGCAAAAAGCTGCCAGCGATGGCATTCAGCCGGTTATAGTAAATGTGCGCGAAGAAGATCAGGTAAAGCAGCAACGGGCATACCTCGGTGCGGTAATCCGCCAGGGAGAACAAAAAGAAGTGATGCCTGTAATTACGGAAGAAGAGTCGATGGAATACAGCCTTTCTTCTAATATCAAAAAGCTTTCAGCTCAGGAAAAGCCTTTGGTAGGATTCATCACAGGTCATGGAGAACCTCCCATGCAGCAGATGCAGCAGGGCATGGAGGCGCTGCAGGTACTTAACCAGGTTGAAACCGTAAACCTGGATGAAACAGAAGACCTCTCTAAATACAAGACTTTGGCTTGGGTAGGGCCTTCAGATTCCATTCCGGCCGCTCATTTCGCTAAAATCGACTCCTACCTGCAGCAAGGTGGAAACCTGTTTGTTGCCATGAATCGTGTGGAAGGGGATTTCTCACAAGCCCGGGGCATGGAAGTAAACACCGGACTGGAAAACTGGCTGGCACAAAAAGGCATTGAAGTTAGTAACAACTTTGTGGTCGACAGCCGCAGCGGTTCCATTGGCGTGAATCAAAACCGGAGCGGATTTAATATGACTACCCAGATTAATTTTCCCTATTTTCCGGTTATAGGCAATTTTGAGGAGCATCCCATAACTGAGGGATTAGAGCAGGTGAGCATGCAATTTGCCAGCGATATTGCCTTCACCGGAGATACTGCTGTAAGTTTTACTCCCCTGGCAACCTCTTCATCCAAATCCGGTAAGATGCAGGCGCCGCTAACGTTTAGGGTACAGCAAAAATGGACGGAAAGCGATTTCCCCGATAGTCACATTCCTGTGGCGGCTTCCTTTGAAGGACCGCTTGCCGGCGATCAGCAATCTCGCATGGTGCTTATCTCAGATGCGGATTTCGCTATCGGTGGCGAAGGAAGAAACACCCGCGAGGTCAGCAAAGACAATGTGAGCCTCATGGTCAACAGCATTGATTATCTCTCGGATGATACCGGCCTCATTGCTCTGCGAACCAAAGGCGTTTCGTCCAGACCCATAGATGAGATGGAAGACAGCACCAAAACCATGCTGCGCTATGCTAATTTCTTAGTTCCTATATTATTGATTATAATTTACGGTGTGATACGTTTTCAGCGCAACCGCTCACTGCGCGTAAAAAGAATGGAGGAAGGCTATGTTTAAAAAACTGAATACAACATCGTTGCTTATTGTTTTACTGGTCTTACTGGCAGTTTATTTTGTTTCACGCCATACTGCCAACCAGGAACGCTCCTTTAAGGACGTGCTGACAGATTTTGATCAAAGCCAGGTGGAAAAAGTCGTTTATACGCCGCCTGAGAAACCGGCAATTGAAATCAGAAAAAAAGCCGGTTCCTGGGAAGTGAATCACGAAGGTCAGGCTTATCAGACCGACACTGCGCGTGTGATGAATATGCTGAACCAAATCAGCAACATGCAGACCAAAAGCATTGCCGCAAAAAAACCGGATAAATGGAATGAATATGAAGTTTCCGATACATCTGGAATTTCTGTGGAGGTCTTTGGAAAAAATAATCAAAAGCTGACTGAATTTATGGTTGGTAAGTTTTCTTATCAGCAGCAGCAGCAGCAGGCAACCGGACAACAACCCAATGTGGATATGACCAGTTACATCAGGTTGCAGAGCGATGAAGTTGTATATGGTGTGGATGGATTTCTGAAAATGACGTTCCCCGACGATGTAGACCAGTGGCGCGATAAAACGCTGGTAAGTGTGGATGAGCAAACCGTAAATTCCATTCGCTTCCGCGGAAAGCAGGAATATAGCCTGAATCGCAACGGAGCGAAATGGATGATCAACGATCAGCCTGCCGACTCCGCAAAGATGCAGCAATACCTGAGCGGCATTCAAAGGTTCGCAGGTCAAAACATCACAGAGCAGGAGCCACAGGGAGAGCCTGTCATGACATGTGAAATCAGCATAGAAAACCAGCCCGCAACCGAAGTAGAGGCTTATGCTTCCGGCATGCAAGAGCAGGAGCAAATCACCTACCTTGTAAAATCCACCCAAAACCCGGAGCTTGTTTTCAGCATGCCTGAAAACATGGTGCAGCGCCTCTTCAAGGCAAAAGAGCATTTCCTGCCCGGGGAATAGTCAAAAACACCAAAAGAAAACCAACCCCGCCGCATTTTAGTTTTCTGAAATACGGCGGGGTTTTTATTTGCAAAATGCGAGACATAAGTTTAGTTTAATAGAATTCCGCACTTGGCATGGCAATAAACCATGATGAATCTTTTTTGTATGAAAACAAAAGTGAATCGGTTTCATTATCTTTGCTGGCATGAAAAAAACAAAGAGCCAAATAAGACAACTTATCAGAAAAACTGTTAACTTAGTTGATTCCGATGCAGAAGTTATTCTTTATGGCTCGAGAGCCCGCGGAGACGAACGAGCCGATTCTGACTGGGATATTTTGATACTTACAGGCTATGCAGTGGATTTGGCAACCGAAGAAAAGTTCAGAGATGCACTTTATGATTTAGAGTTATACATTGATGAAGCCTTATCGGTATTTATATATTCAAAAAATGAATGGAAAAGACAACAAAGAATTACACCTTTTTTTAAAAGTGTGAGTAAAGAAGGAATTGCTTTATGAATTCAGAAGAGAAAGAACAATATGTGAAGTACCGGATTGGGAGAGCTTATCAAACATATGATGCAGCAAAGCTCTTAGCTGATAAAGGATTTTGGAATTCTTAAGTAAACAGATTATATTACTCTCTTTTCTTTGCGGTGAATGCATTGCTGGTGTTAAATAACATTGAGGGGAAAACTCACGCGACCACAAAAAGACAATTTTCTTTGCAATTTGTTAAAACAGGAAAATTTGACAAGCGATTTGGCCGGTTGCTAAATGAGCTTTATGATTGGCGGCAGAAAGCTGATTATGAAGTTATATTTGACTATGATAAAGATTCTGTATTTCCATTTTTTGAGCCGGTTAAAGAAATGCTCAACTTAATTAATGAAGAAATTAAAAACACGATATAATATATTCAGGGGATCTGCAAATCGAATCCAAACCCTTCATGCATTCGTTTCAAAAAGAAGAAAGCCACGAAAGCTCGAATAAAATTGTGCAAGCATCAAATCCCAGCATTTTTTCGAGCCCATTTGTGCATTCGATGTAAAAAGAAAAAGCCACTAATTCACGAATAAAGAGGCCGAAGGCCTCAGACAACTCAGCATAGGGCAGCGCCCTATGTCAGGAAAAGCACAACCACAGCACCTAAAAGGTTGAAAGCCTTTGATAAAAGCAGGTTGCATAAGTCTGATTCGTCTCAGACTTTCAGCCTGTTTGCTTTGGAGGATAATAGGCCTTAATCACAGGGCGCTGCCTTGTGCTGTGTTTTGTGAGCCTTTCAGGCTCTTTTATTCCAAAATCATTCGTGAATTGATGGCGAAAGAAAGAGGCCGCAGAACATTTCCCCTTTACTGATTAAAAAACACCAAGACAAAGTCAACTTTACCGGATATTAAAAATCTAAAGTGTGGTGAGGTTTGTATGTGTTTTAATGCGCATGGTCTATCTTATAGCTACATTATCACTAAATAATGACAAGGCATATACGTAAAAATCAAAGAAAATTTAAAATAAACGCTGTAAAATACTTGCTTTTATTATAAAATAGCACTATATTGCAGTCCTGATTGACCTGAATGAATGGAGTTTTAAAAACGATTATTTTTAACATACGCTTAATTTTAAATTAAGGAAAGATTAAAAACGACTTAATTCGGTTATCAAATTTTCATCAGAGCTTTGCGCATAAAGAAAAATACAATATAGACCAAAACGCAATCTTATGAAAAAATTACTCTTACTTTTCACCCTTGTTAGCTTTACCAGCGCTGGGTTAGCTCAGAGGACTATACTAGAAGAAAGCTTACGAGATGGTTCACTTCCAGCAGATTGGGAGCAAACAGATATAGAATTCGAAACAAGTTCAGGTGGATATGCTAGATTTACAGATCAAGAAAGTTCAACTTTGAAAACACCTTCGCTTGATTTAACGCACTACAAAAGCGAAAGCGTAACCATCTCTTTTGATGTTGCTAAATATGGCGGTGGAGGTGATGGGCCTATTACAGTAGATATTTCAGACGATGGTGGTAATACTTGGAATGCCCAGAGTTTTGATTCAGAAACTCCTAATAGTAGTGATTTTTTAACAGAGGAAAGAGTAATTGAAGTGTCTGGAAATAATGTAAAGATCAGGTTTACAAGAACAGAAAGCCCTTCGCAAAAGAGGTTAAGGGATGTTCTTGTTGAAGGAATAGTAAAAGAACCTTCAAGTCACGTCGCAGGTTTTTCTGCATCGGTTATAAATTACAAGCAAATTGAATTAACCTGGACAGATGTTGATGATGATCCGGTGCCTGACGGATATCTTGTAAAAGCTTCAGATGATGGTGATCCTCAAGCTCCCTCTGATGGTACTGAAGAAGAAGATGACCTATTGATCAAAAACATTGAACAAGGAACTGAAGAAGTGATTTTTACTGATTTAGATGCAGATACTGAGTATACTTTTAAAATATGGCCCTATACAAACTCAGGAGAGAATATCGATTATAAAACCGATGGCGAAGTTCCAAAAATTGATGCTTCTACTCACGAATTGGAACTGATTATTACAGAGATCATGGTAAATCCCGAAGCTGTAGATGACAGCGAGGGTGAATGGTTCGAAATCTACAATGCCGGACAAAACGAGGTGAATATGAATGGATTTAAGGTTGAAGACAACGATGGTAGTTTTACAATTGATGAGCAATTGACCATTTCTTCTGAAAGTTATATATTGTTTGCCGATAATGATAACGAAGATGAAAACGGTGGAATACAAAATGTAAATTATGAGTTTGATGGCCTTACTTTCACAAATTCAGGTGATGAGATTAAAATCTATACTCCAGAGGATAGATTGGTGGATGAAGTTAGCTACAATGGCGGAGATTGGCCTTCTTCTGCCGGGTATTCCATGACATTAAATCCTCATGAGCATGAGAATAACCATTTAGGTGTGTTTTGGTACGATGCAACCTCCTCATATGGTGATGGAGATCATGGAACACCAGGCATCGCCAATGATACGCTCTCAGATTCATGGACTGGTGGTGGCGAAAATAACAACTGGAATACAGCTTCAAACTGGGAGGGCGATGAGGTGCCAGGCCCCAATACGGATGTTACAATATCTAGTGGTACATCCAAAGTTGAGGTGGATTTGAAAACTGACAAAACTGCAGAGTGTTATAATTTAAATGTTGAGACGGGAAATGAATTACGCTTAAACTCAGGCTCTGTGAATACGGCTTCTTTGATAATTTATGGTTCAGCTACTGGAGAAATAATAGCAGAGCGCAATGTTCCTGATGACAACACATGGCA
>CAYXJS010000115.1:0-8941 GCA_964465045.1 uncultured Bacteroidales bacterium
TCTTCAAAGGCAAGACTGCCGGTGGAGCTATACACCGCCAGTATTGAAATCATACTCATAAACACAAGTATGACCCAAATGGCCTTATCGCCTTTGAACTTAAAACTGATGGCGCCTATATTGTTCATATTTAGCGTTTTACTATATTATAATTTTATTACTGCTTCTTTGAATTTCTGTCCGCGCTCTTCATAGTTTTTATAAAAATCAAAGCTGGCACAAGCGGGCGACAGCAATACTGCATCCCCGTCTTTTGCAGTTTTGTAAGCCCAATGGACAGCATCGGTCATCGAAGGTGTTTCATAAATTTCTTCTATGACATCTCCAAATGCCTCTGAAATAGGTGCATTATCTTTTCCGATGCAAATGATCATTTTCACTTTTTCACTCACAATTTCTTTTAACTTCTCATAGTCGTTCCCCTTGTCCAGACCACCTGCCAGCCAGATAACCGGCTTGTTCATCGATTCCAGCGCATACCACGTACTGTTTACGTTGGTGGCTTTAGAATCGTTGATAAAGTCAATACCATGAATTTCGGCTACCTGCTCTAGCCGGTGTTCAATGTTTTGAAAATCTGATAAACATTTCTTGATAGATTCTTTCCGAATGTCGATCAGTTTGGATGCTATTCCTGCAGCCATTGAATTGTAAACATTGTGTTTGCCTTGCAGAGCGAGTTCTTCAATTGTCATAATAAATGGGTTTTTACCGGTGAATTCAATTTGTTGATTGTTTAAATAGGCTCCGTTTTCCACAGCTTTTTCAAGTGAGATGGGATGCTTTTGTATTGCAGGTTTGCGGTTCTTTAGTTCCTTCACTACAGCAGGGTCATCCGCATTGTATATAAAATGGTCTATGCGTTGCATATTACGTATGATGCCAAACTTTGAATCTATATATTCCTGAAATTCATTGTTGTACCTATCAAGATGGTCTGGTGTGATGTTCAGCAAAATGGCGATATCCGCTTTAAGCGAAAAACAATAATCCAACTGAAAGCTGGATAATTCCAGCACAAAATAGTCTGGCTTTTCATTAGCAACGGCTCTGGCAAAGCTTCGCCCGATATTGCCTGCCAGCGAAGCATTATAGCCTGAGTTGCTTAGAATGTGATAGAGGAGTGATGCTGTTGTGGTTTTTCCGTTGCTGCCGGTTATGGCTATGATTTTGGCATTGGTGTACCAGGAAGCAAACTCTATCTCATCCACAACCGGGATTTCTTTTCCAAATGCTTTTTGAACGTAACTTGCCTTGTCTGGAATGCCAGGGCTTTTGATTATAAGGTGAGGGTTTTTAAAACAATTTTCTGAATGGCCGTTTTCTTCGTATTCGATGTTGTTTTTGCTTAATTCGGTTTTGTACTTAGGCAAAATACTGCCATTATCGGACACAAAAACACGCATGCCGAGCTTCTTAGCTAAAACAGCCGCTCCTGTTCCGCTTTCGCCTGCTCCTAATATGACGATGTTTTTGTGTTGCATGGTTTATCGGATTTTAAGGGTTACAATGGTGAAAACAGCCAGCATCAATCCTACAATAAAGAAACGCAAAACAAGTTTTGGTTCGGAATAGCCCTTCTTCTGGTAGTGATGATGCAATGGTGACATCAGAAATATGCGGCGGCCTGTGCCGGTTTTTTTACGGGTATATTTAAACCAGCTCACTTGCAAGACCACTGAAAGGTTTTCGGCCAGAAATATCCCGCAAAGGATTGGTATCAGGAGTTCTTTTCGGATTAATATCGCGATTACAGCGATAATCCCTCCTAATGTGAGGCTTCCTGTATCGCCCATAAATACTTGTGCCGGATAGGAGTTATACCATAAAAAGCCGATTCCGGCGCCTACAAAGGCGCTGATATAGATAGTAAGCTCTCCTATATTGGGGATGTACATGATGTTGAGGTAGTCAGCAAAAATGATATTGCCCGAAACCCAGGCCAATATACCCAGAGTGGCCCCGATTATGGAAGAAGTGCCTGTAGCAAGTCCGTCCATGCCATCGGTAAGGTTGGCGCCATTTGAGACGGCTGTGATGATTAAAATTACTATGGGAATGAAAACCAGGAAAGCATACTTTTCTGCTTTTTCACCTAACCATGAAATAAATATTTTATAGTCCAGCTCATTATTTTTTACAAAAGGAATTGTGGTTTTGGTTGAACGGGTAGTTTCTCCGAATCTTTCGGTAGCCCTGGCAGTGCGGTCTGAGTCCCGGCTGCTGCTTTCTGTCTGCGCCTGAGGAAGGTTTTGGCGGATAATAATGTCTTCGTGCCAATACATGGTGGCTCCTACCAGCAATCCTAAACCAACCTGGCCTATAATTTTAAATTTGCCGGCCAAGCCCTTTTTATCTTTTCTGTATATTTTAATATAATCATCTAAAAATCCGATTAGTCCGAGCCAAACTGTGGCGATGAGCAAAATAATTACATAAATGTTGTCTAATTTGGCAAAGAGCAAGGTGGGAATAATGATGGCGGCTATAATGATAAGCCCTCCCATGGTTGGGGTTCCCTGTTTTTCACTTTGTCCTTCAAGGCCCAGCTCACGAATAGATTCTCCGGCTTGTTTTCTTCGGAGTAAATGAATGAGCGATTTTCCAAAAACCAGCGAAATCAGCAATGAAAGTATAACAGCCATTCCCGCCCTGAAGGAAATAAACTGAAACATTCCTGCTCCCGGGAGGTCAAATGCGCGATTCAAATAGTCAAACAGATAGTAAAACATAGCTGGTTTTATTTTATAAATTCCTTGATTTGCGCTTTATCATCAAAAGGATGTTTTACGCCTTTAATTTCCTGATATTTCTCATGTCCCTTTCCGGCAACCAGAACAACATCTCCTTTTTGCGCCAGCATGCAGGCGGTTTTAATGGCTTCCCGGCGCGATGTTATATTGAGAACTTTTCCACGGGCGGCTTTGTCAAGTCCTTCCATCATTTCGTTAATGATGGCCTCCGGATCTTCATCTCTCGGGTTGTCAGCTGTGAGAATTACTTTATCACTATATTCTGCTGCAATTTTTGCCATAAGCGGTCTTTTGCCTTTGTCGCGGTTTCCACCTGCACCCGTTACAGTAATGAGCTGCTCGCTGCCGCTGCGGGATTTGCTGAGTGTCACAAGAACATTTTTTAATGCATCTGGTGTGTGGGCATAATCCAAAACAACCTTGATGGTTTTACCTTTGATTACTTCAAAGCGTCCTTCGGCCGCCTTAAGCATACTTAGGTTTGCCAATACTTGTTGCTTGTCCTGCTGCATAAGCATGGCTGCACCAAATACAGCCAAAAGGTTACTGGCATTAAACTTTCCTGCTAGTTTAAACCATATGTCTTGCTGGCTGATATTCAAATGGAGGCCCTCAATAGTGTTTTCAATTATTTTGGCTTTAAAGTCGGCGGCAGTTTGCAGTCCAAAGCTGTATTTGCGGGCTTTTGTATTTTGGACCATTACTTTGCCGTTTTTATCATCCGCATTCACAAGTGCCCATGAACCGGAAGGCAAAGCATCAAAAAGCGCTTTTTTGGCGTATAAGTAGTTTTTAAATGTGTGGTGGTAATCCAGATGGTCTTGTGTGATGTTGGTAAAAATGGCGCCGTCAAAATGCAAACCGGCGATTCGTTTTTGATGGATGGCATGTGAGCTTACTTCCATAAAGCAATAAGAGACTTTTTTTGTTACCATCTGACTCAGCAATTCATTAATCTTAACCGGATCAGGGGTAGTATGAGTGGCAGCAAAGATTTGATCATCTATTTTGTTTTCAATAGTAGAGAGTAATCCTGTATGATAGCCTAAAGCACGGAAGAGCTGAAAAAGCAGGGTAACTACCGTGGTTTTTCCGTTTGTGCCTGTAACGCCCACCAATTGTATTTTTTCTGAAGGCCTGTCAAAATAATTTGATGCCACTTTTCCTAAAGCTTCGTGGCTGTCTTTTACCTTGATAAAAACAGGCGAGGAGACTGAGGTTGCCGTTGCAGGTATATTTTCGCAGATAATGACAGCAGCGCCTTGCTTTATGGCTTGCCCGATGAAATCATGACCATCAGCCAAAGTTCCTTGCACGGCAATAAAAACATCGCCTTGCTCTACTATGCGGCTGTTGAAACGGATATGACTAACAGAAACATTAGCAAAATTCACGGACTCTGCTATAGGGATATCTCGTAATATGTCCTGTAAATGTTTCATATCAAGATAAATAAATTGTAATCATTTTAACATTGTTGATGGCTGTTCCGGCCGGCACAGATTGTCGTTTGACTTTTCCTTTTCCTACCATGCGTGTGTCAATGCCCATTTTTTCGAGGAGGTAGAGTGCATCTTTGGCGCTCATTCCTTGTACATCAGGAACTACATTTTTATGAATAGTTCGTGCTCCCAGCGTTAACGAGTCCTGTTGTGTCAGGCTGACAGCCCACTCGTCTACCCAGCTTGGTTTCGATAATGAATAACCAAGGTGGTTATATGCTTTTTGCAGGTCGCTTTGTCTGCCCAGCACAAAAACAGGAGGTGGTGAGGGATTATCGCCGGAGTTTATTGGTTTTTGCAAGTCGATATGTGAAGCATATAGTTTATCGGCAATATCCCGGAAAACGGTCCCGGCTACGATGTTTCCGTAATAAATGCCTTTGTTGGGGTTGGATATCATAACCATAATGGAATAATGGGGATTTTCTGCCGGAAAATAGCCAACGAACGAAGCCCGGTAATCCCGCTTATTATATCCGCGATTTTGATTGGCAATTTGAGCGGTACCTGTTTTTCCGGCGATTTCGTAAACCGTGTTTTGCAGATTAGAAGCTGTTCCGCGTTCAACCACTCCTTTGAGCAATGATTGGATGGTGTCTATGTTTTTTTGCCTGGCGATGGATTTTTCCAACACTACGGGTTCAAATTCTTTTACGGTTAAGCAGGATTGGGAAATGCTTTTTATGAATTGCGGCTTTACCATTTTGCCATTATTGGCGATGGCGTTATAAAATGTGAGCATATGAAGAGGTGAAAGACTTGATTCATAACCGATGGACATCCACGGAAGGGATACGGCAGACCAGTTTTGGCTACCGGGTCGGCGGATATAGGGTTGTTTTTCTCCGTGTATATCCAGGCCTAATTTTTTTGTCAAATGAAATTGCGCTAACCGATCAATAAATTTTTGGGGGTCATCATATCCTTCAGTAATCAGTGTAGAGGTACCGATATTAGAGGACTTTTCAAATACCTCTCTCACGGTTATTTTACCAAACCCACCTCTGTGTGCATCGGTCATCGTTCTGTCAGAAAAGCGTTTCTTGCCGTCAAGAACGTCGATAGTATCCGTAAGCGGTGGCAGCACATCGTCTTCCAGAGCAGCCAGGTAAGAGGCAAGCTTAAAAGTAGAGCCAGGGGCTTCTATTCGTCCTGCTGCATAATTATATATTTCCTGATATTGGTCTTTTCCGGTTTTTCCGAGGTTGGCGATGGCTTTGATAAATCCTGTTTGGGTTTCCATTACGATAGCCGTTCCGAACAGGGCATCATGATTGATGAGTTGCTTTCTGAGTGAAGCCTCAGCTACGTCCTGGATGTTTACATCTATAGTGGTATGTATGTCATTGCCATTTTGCGGCTCTACCTGGTTTTTATAATATACCGGAATCATTTCTTCGTTAGCTACCCTTTGCATCAGCCGTTTTCCTTTGCTTCCCTGCAGATAGTTATCGTAGGCTCCTTCTACTCCCACGAAGGAAATGCTGTCGGCTTTTTGATTTACAAACCCTATTGTTCTGGCAGCCAGGTCTCCATAGGGTTTGATGCGGCGGGTTTTTGGCTCGCTGATAAATCCACCGCCGTAACGTCCCCTTTTGAAAATCGGAAACTCGCGCATGGTTTGCAGTTGAGAATAGGTTACATCGCGTTTTATTAGCAAATATCGTTTGCCGTTGCGACGCGCCCGGCGAAGCCTGCTTTCATAATACGAAGAGGGATAGTCTTTCAAGAGCGACGAAAGGTTGTTTGCAAGTGAGGATACATTTTGATTGAAGTACTGGTCCGGTAAATTGGGGCTGGCTACATCCATGTATACATCAAAGAGTGGAACAGAAGTCATTAGCAATGTTCCGTCATCAGCGAAAATATTTCCGCGCATAGCTTCAATCTCCTGAAAGCGAAAGGTGATTTTTTCTGCCTGCTCATGCCAGTGGGTTCCCTCAGCAAACTGAATATGATATAGCTGGCACAAAATTTTCAGCCCTATAAGCGCTGTAATAATGTACACAATAGCCGCACGGGTTAATATGCCTTTTTTTTCCTCGTTCATTTTTTTTCAATCACAATTTTCTGAGGAGGACGTTTCATCGGGTTGAGCCCTCGTTCTTTCAGTGCTTCTTCCAGCCACGATTGTTTGTCTATTTCCATCAATCCCGCTTTTGTTACGGTGTATTGAAATCGTAACTCTTTTAATTCGTGGTTTAAAGCCTCTATTTTTCTTACCTGTTTTTGGCCATGATAGGTATTGGCAATAATGATGAATGCGAAAAAGCCCAGCAGCAAAAGAATTTGTGTAGTCTTTTGCATGTCCAGTTCCTGGATGACCCTCCCGGAAAGGAATCCGCGTAAAAATTCCCATATGCTGCGATTATTTTTCTTTTCCATCGTCTTGTTTTTTTTCAGCTACTCTCAATCGCGCACTTCGAGCCCTGTTGTTCTGCTCTATTTCTTCCGTACTTGCCTTAAGCGGTTTCCTCGTTATCACATTGAATGGCGATACAGGATTTCCGTAAAAATCTTTTTCCAGGTTGCCACTGAAGTTTCCTGTTTTGACAAAGTTTTTGACTAACCGGTCTTCCAGCGAGTGATAGGAGAGAACTACCAGCCTTCCTCCTGGTTTCAGTAATTGGGTTGTTTGCTCCAACATCTCTTTCAAGGCGGTTAGCTCATCGTTGACCTCAATACGAAGGGCCTGAAAGGCCTGTGCTAAATATTGATTTTCTTTTTTACGTGGAATGGCTTTTTCAATAGCTTTAATAAAACTACCAGTGGTAGTTAAATCGTGGTTGAGGCGTTTTTCAGATATGATTTTTGCAAGATATCTGCTGTTAGGAATTTCGCCGTATAGTTTAAAAAGCCGTTCAAGTCTTTTTGCATCATATTGATGCACGATATTGGCAGCGGATATCTCCAGTTCCAGGTTCATTCTCAGGTCAAGCGGCCCTTCCATCCGGATGGAAAAACCTTTTCCGGCCTGGTCAAACTGATAGGAAGAAACGCCCAGGTCGGCAAGAATACCATCAACCGGAATAGCTTCATAATAACGTAGGAAATGTTTCAGATACCTGAAGTTGCTTCTTATTAAGCGGAAGCGGTCGTCGGCAGGGCTGTTGTTTTCTGCATCAGGGTCCTGGTCGAATGCAAACAATTTCCCATCCTTGTTCAATTTATCAAGAATCGCCCGCGAATGCCCGCCACCACCGAAAGTGACGTCAGCATAAATGCCTGAAGGTTTTATATCCAGCACATCAATGCTTTCTTTAAGCATTACCGGTATGTGATAGTTTTCGTTAACCATTTTTTGTGTTGAGCGCTATTCTTGTTATTTCATCAAAATCATCGGGCAATTCTCCGGTTCTGGTTTTATACTTGCTGTGATTCCATAATTGCAGAATGTGCAGTTGTGAACTCAGCATCACCTCTTTTTCAATATCTGCATGACTGATTAATTCCCCCGGAATGAGCAATCGGTTTGATTTGTCCAGTTGAACGTATTGATGGTCGCGCAAAAAGTACAGCATATATTTTTGGACTTCAGGTCGCAGTTGATCTAACTCTCTGAGCCATCCCATCGTAACATCCCAGTTTACTTTAGGATAAATCTCAATGCAGGGTAAATGCAGGCTGGGCTTAATGATGAATTTGTTATTCTCAGGCTTCCCCTCAAGTTGTTTTAAAAACTTAGAGGGAAGCGCGAGACGTAGCTTATCATCGAGCTTACAGGAAGCGCTGCCTACAAATTCAATCATGTTTTTCGTATATACGTTGTTTCAAAAGTACAAAATTATCCCATTTTTTTCCACTTTATTCCAAAAATATATACTTTTTTCCCACAAATTTTCAACATATCCCATTTCAGAGGGATGGTAACGGCATTTTATAAAGGTTTTTTTCAGGAATCAGTATGGAAGAAAATCTAAACCTAAAAAATGAGCCACTTTTGGATTAAGATACGTATGTGCCAAAAAAAAGCTCACATTGATTCCTTGTTATGTTTCTTGCAATGTGCGTTTGAATAGAAGCGAGAGCATGAATAGTAAAGGATTTTCATGTTTACTAATTGATTTTAACTTAAAAATTTTAGCTTATGAAACACAGTTTAATATCGGTCTTATTACTCATTCCTTTTTTTGCAGCATCTCAGGTTTCGCTGGATCGGGAAGTGATTGCTTCCGGTGGCAGCAGTTATTCATCGGAAAACCTGCAGGTAGATCAAACGATTGGCGAATTGAGTGTAAGCACAAACTCGTCCGGAAATATTATGCTTGCTCAAGGTTTTCATCAATACTATGAAGAACCGACGGCCATACCGGAACAGCAGTTAATAGATGGTTTTAACATTTATCCTAACCCGGTTTCAGATCAACTGACGATTTCATATAACTCATCGTCTGAGTCCGGATGGAACATTCAGGTAGTTAATGTGATGGGAAATTTGATGCCCGGAAGCACCAGAAAAATGACCGGGCAGGAAAACACACAAGTAACTATTGATTGTCAAAACTATCCGCAAGGAGTTTACTTTGTCAGGTTAATCTCTTCAAAATCGGAGAGAGATGTAAATTATAAATTTATGAAAATCGAATAACAAATGAAAAACGAAAAAATTATGTTGAAAAAGAAATTACTGTTTACAATATTTATTGTGCTTTTTGGAGTAGGCGCCTTTTCTCAGACGCCTGAATC
>CAYXJS010000116.1:0-8912 GCA_964465045.1 uncultured Bacteroidales bacterium
AAATTATCTTTTCCTATTCCATGGAAAATCCGGAGCAAGGCATTAATGAAAGTTACAAAGGTGAAATCCTTACGAAAGGAACAAAATACAGGTTGAAAATCAGCGGGCAGGAAATCATCAGCAACGGCGAAACGGTTTGGACTTACATTCCTGATGCTGAAGAAGTGCAGATTAATGAAGCCGGTGAAGATGCCAATGAGTTTAATCCCTCGGTTATGATGTCAGACTATCAGGAAAAATACAAAACTACGTTTCTTAACGATACTTCAATCAATAACCGTGATATGGCGGTGATAAAGCTCAAGCCTCATAATGACGGGGAATTTGAAAAAGCCCATCTTATTGTTGATAACGTAAAAAACGAAATCTACAAACTCACCATTTTTGATGAAACAGACAACGAGTTTTCTTATGAAGTTGTAGAAATGTTGCCTGACGTCGGTCTGCGTGGCGATGAATTTACTTTCGACCCTGAAAAGCATCCCGACGTGAATGTCATCGACATGCGTTAATCCGCACTGCTCAAAATGCTATTCCCGAATTTCAGCCTGAAAATCAGGTACTGAAGAAAGCTTTAGCAACCTGTAATTATAGTAGCGAAGCGGAAAAGCGCGGATATTTTCAAAGCTTCCCGAATCCTGCTTAATGAAATGCATTTCGGTTTGTAACAGATCGGGATGATGATACCTCAGGCACGCGTCAAAATCATTTCCATAACGATCTAATACGGAAAGAAAATAATAAGTTACATCATATCCTGTAAAAGCATATTTTTCAGGAAGCGGTTCTGTAGAAAACCGTTTTCTGAACTGCCGGATAAACCATTTCACAGAGCTTTTCTGATAATCTATGAAATCATTATCAAAAAGATGTACATTCAAATTCAACAAGTGGTCGGTTTCAAGGTTAAAATCGCGCCATTCAGGCATCCCGAAAAGCGTTGCATTGGGGATGCTGTCATGCATTTCATTCAGATGCCTTACAAATTCGATGGTGAACACTTCCTTGTTGCTCAATCCAACAACAATATTTCGGTTTCCCCACTTGGTAGAGTCTAAAATGGGATGCAAACTGTCATACGAATAATCGACCTCAAAAATCCGGTTCTTCTGGCTTAAGCCTATATTGCGGTCGGCAAGCCTTTCTCTGAGAAACTCCAGTTCATCAGCCATCTGGTAACGATTATTCCGCACTATAAAAATGCTGATAGAGTCAGTATAGTAGCGCTGTATATAGTTGGCCATAGCTCTCAGGCTGGCTTCGGGTGGCGATTGTACCTTAAAAACATTTTTTGAATTCTCAATAATGCTTTCACGACCTGACAACGGATTAACCAGGTCTATTTCATGCTGCTGAGCAAAATCCATCATAACCTGGAAGGCATCATTATAGATAGGCCCTATGATCAAATCCATGGTTTCCAGTTTGTTGTCAATGGCTTCCTTGGCCTCCTTCCTGCTTTTTCCTACATCGTATACATGGATGTTAGCCTCCACGCCTTGCTTTTCGAGCGTATCAAGCGCCAGCAATGCACCCTCATAAAACTGGATAAAGTTCATAGAAGGCGAAAAGCGTATTTCCCTTTTCATTTTTGCCGTATCTACCGGCTGATAGCCTTCAAGATAAAAAGGAATCATCAGCGCAACGTCATACGTTTTAGCGGGAGGATCGATTTCCCTGCACCTAACCTCTTGTTCTTCTTTCATGATTTCCTCTTCGTCATCTCCTGGATCAACTTCAGCGGTGGTTTCCTCCTCCGGGGGAGCTGGTTTGCTCACCGGTATTCTGAGTTGCTGTCCTTTCCGGATGCCCCTGTCGGCCCCAGGGTTGAGCGCAATGATATCCTCCTGCGGAACATCATATAATTTTGAGATGCGGTAGAGAGTTTCCTTTTTCATTACCTCATGCGTAATGTAATTAACTGTTTTCTCTTCCTCCTGGTCAACTTCTCTTGATTTGATCTCAGCCTTTCTGGGTAACTTAATAACATCGCCCCTTCTTATACCCTCATCTTCAATTCCCGGGTTCAGCTTATAAATCGTATCCAGGGGCACCTCTTCTCTCTTTGATATTCCTGGCAAACGTTCCAGAAAGCCCACTTTATAGCTCCAAACCGTCTGCACGCTGTCCTGCTCTTTTGAGGCGACTTGTATATGCTCGGTTTCACGAACTTGCTTTGTTTCAGTTTCAACAGTATCGGCCGCTTCGTGGGGAATACGAATTTGTTCACCGGCTTTCAGGCCTTCTTCCTTTACTTCCGGGTTCATGGCTAAAAGCTCCGATTGAGTAATGCCGAAGTTTTTAGCGATCCTGAATACCGTCTCCTTTGGTTTTACCGTATAATAACTAAAGGATTTTCCCTTGAATTGCCGCTGTTCATCTTCAGGCTGCTTTTCCTCTTTTTCAACCTGCTCCTCTTCCAAATAAACTGGGATTATCAGCGTTTGCCCTTCCTTTATCTCTTCTTCTATACCGGGATTCACTTTCCGGATATCATCCATAGACACATTATACTGCTTAGACAAACTGTAAAGGGTTTCTTTCACCTTCACCCTGTGGTATTGAAACCGGTCATTTTGCTTCTTTTCAAGTTCTATTTCCTGCTCTGCTTCTTCTGCCTGTTCTGTTTTATCAACATCATCATCCACAGACAATTCCGTTTCGGATCTCATCAAATCCTCTTTTACACCCTGCTCGTCAATGGTATCGGTATCTTCAGACCGGAAAGGAATTCGCAAAATCAGGTTAGCTTTAACTTCGCTTTCCGCTTCCAGTCCCGGCGTCATCTTTATGATTTGCTGAGGAGTTACATTATAAACCCGGGCAATGGCTTTAAGCGTTTCCCCAGGCTGAACCAGATGAATTATTACCATTTCACCTTTGATTTCCTCTACAACTGAAGACTTTTTGGGCTCCTGTGAAAAAACCGTTTCAGGCGTTAACCAGAAAAGGATAACTAAAATCATCAATATCGCAGGATTCTTCCGTAGCATAATTCCTTTATTTAATTCTTATAATCATCACTCTATGACAATGCTTTCATATTTCGCTAATCGTAATGAATCACTCCCATTCTATTGTTGCCGGCGGTTTTGAACTGATGTCATACACTACTCTGTTCACGCCTTTCACTCTGTTAATCACTTTGTTTGAGATTTTTGCCAAAAACTCATAAGGCAAATGAGACCAGTCTGCCGTCATGCCATCCGTAGATTCTACAGATCGCAAGGCGACAACATTTTCATAAGTTCGTTCATCGCCCATCACTCCTACCGCATTTACCGGCAGTAAAACAGCTCCGGCCTGCCATACTTTATCATACAGCTTTTCTTCCTTGAGTCCGTCAATAAAAAAGCGGTCTACCTGCTGCAAAACAGCTACACGTTCAGGCGTTACCTCGCCCAGTATCCGTATAGCCAATCCGGGCCCCGGAAAAGGATGCCGGCCCATAATCGCTTCATCTATCTGCATCGATCTTCCTACACGTCTTACTTCATCCTTAAACAAGCTCTTCAGTGGCTCAATAACCTTCAGGTGCATCTTTTCAGGTAGTCCACCCACATTGTGATGTGATTTAATCATTGCCGAAGGGCCTTTTACAGAAACCGATTCGATCACATCCGGATAAATGGTTCCCTGCGCAAGCCAGGTTGCATTTTTGATAGTACGGGCTTCGCGGTCAAATACCTCAATAAACGTTTTGCCTATTGCCTTGCGCTTGTCTTCCGGATCGGTTTTCCCTTTCAGCGCTTCGTAAAAATAGTCTTTTGCATCCACGCCTTTTACATTCAGGCCCATGTGTTTATACGAGTCCAGTACTTCCTCAAACTCATTCTTTCTGAGCAATCCATTATCCACAAAAATACAATGAAGCTGCGTGCCGATGGCCTGGTGCAAAAGCATAGCCGCCACAGAAGAGTCTACGCCCCCCGAAAGCCCTAAAACAACTTTGTCTTGTCCGATTTCCCTTTGCAGGGATGCGACTGTTTCATTGACGAATGACTCGGGTGTCCATGACTGGCAAGCGCCACATATTTCCACGATAAAATTTTGCAGAAGCGTCTTTCCTTCAACGGTATGATAAACCTCAGGATGAAACTGTATGCCATAGGTTTTTTCATCCGCAATCTTAAATCCGGCTACGTTTACATCTTCAGTACTGGTGATGATTTCAAAGTTATCGGGAAGGGAAAGAATTGTATCGCCGTGCGACATCCATACCTGGCTGCCATAGGTCATTCCTTTCATAAGTTCACTTTCGTGATTGATGAAAGAAAGATTGGCACGACCGTATTCGCGTATTTCTGAAGGCAACACCTCTCCGCCTTCCCGATGAGCCAGGTACTGTGCCCCATAACACACTGCCAGCACGGGGACATTTCCTCTTATCTGCCGCAAATCGGGTATGGGCCCATCTTTATCCTTTACAGAATGCGGGCTGCCGGATAAGATCACCCCAATAACATCTTTCGTAAGTTCAGGAACCTGGTTATAAGGATAGATATCACAATAAACGTTCAATTCCCTGACTCTGCGGGCAATAAGCTGCGTATACTGGGAGCCGAAATCAAGAATCAGTATTTTCTCTTCCATAGGGCAAATATACGACTTCGGTTTTAGTTCGCCGCGGCGAGTGAATAAAAAAATGGACGCTGACCGGTCTTAAGACGCAGGCAGGTCATCCCAAATTTTAAGTAAAGATTATCTCCCTCCCGGAGGACAATGCTCTTTCAGGAAATTGGTATACAGAGTCGACAAATGTTTAAGTGTCCCCTTGCCTTCACTAAGGCTATGCGTTCTGTTGGGGTAAGGCATAAACTCAAACTGCTTGTTATGCTTAATCAGCTCGTTCAGCAGCAGCTCGGCATTCTGATAATGCACATTGTCATCGCCCGTTCCATGAATATACAGTAGATTTCCTTCAAGATTTTCCGCATGAGTAATGGGAGATCCTTCGGTAAAATCTTCCATATTCTCTTGTGGCAGGCCCATGTAGCGTTCCTGGTAAATATTGTCGTAAGTTAGCTGGCTGGCCACGGCCGAAAGCGAAATGCCTGTTCTGTAAATATCCGGATACCGGAACATCAGGTTCAGTGTAGCCGATCCGCCGCCGCTGTGGCCCCAAACTGCTACCCGGCTGGAATCCACAAAATCCCATTTCAGGATTTCCTTAGCCGCCCTGGCCTGATCGTTTATATTGATCACTCCGATTTTCCGGTAAATGGACTTTCTCCATTCACGGCCTTTCGGAGCAGGTGTGCCCCTGTTGTCCACCGAAATATAGATATAGCCATCCTCGGCCATATCCCCTTGATAATGCCAGTTTCTGCCAGCATAATAAGTATCGTTTACTGTTGTTGATGCGGGTTCAGAATACACATAAAACACCACCGGATATTTTTTCGTGGAATCAAAATCTGCAGGCTTCACCATCCAGCCGTCCATCTCTATACCGTCAGCCGTTGTCACCGTAAAAAACTCGGTATTGGTTTCCTTCTCCAGTTCATCTATTCTATTCAAAATGCTTTCTTCTTTTGTTATAGCTTTCTGATTGGAAACGGTAATAAACTCACTGGCCCTTGGCGTGTAGTGATTGGTAAACGTATGCAGCGCATAGTTACCATTCGGTGAGAAGAAGTAATCGTGCGTTCCTTTCAGGCTTTCAGGACTCAGCAGCTTATTCTTCCCCTTTCCGTTCAGTTTGCTTTTATACAAATACTGCTGCGTAGCATTGTCTGGAGAGGCTAAATAATAAACATCCTCCTTTTCATTATTCACGTGCTTTAAATCTATCACATCAAAATCACCTTTTGTCACCAGCACCTCCGGCTCTCCTTCCAGCGAAACGCGATATAAATGCCGCCAGCCGTCTTTTTCCGAGGCCCAAAGGATGCTGTTGCTCTTCTTCAGGAAAATAAAATCGTTGGTGTAATCAATGGCATAGCGGTTGCCGATTTGAAAAAGGGCTACCCAGGCTTCGTCCGACTCTTCGTAAATCACCTCTGCGCTTCCCTCATCAGCAACGTAAAGCTTGCTGTGGTTTTGCTTGCGATTTAGTTGCTGAATCAGCAGCTTGTTGGTTTCCGGAATAAACTCCATCCGGACAATATAGTTTTGATTGGCCTTGCCGGGAATATCTATCCAGGAGGTTGTGGTATCCGAAAGACCCACAACGCCAACACAGCAAGCCGATGGTGTTTCGCCCACCTTGGGATATTCTACAGGAACTATTTGCGAATAGATAGAATCCGTGTTGTTGATCATGTAAAAATTCCTGATATCGCTCGCATCAATCTGCCAGTAAGCAATCGATTTGCTGTCAGGGCTCCACCGGAATCCATCGCGGCAAGCAAACTCTTCCTCGTAGGCCCAGTCAAAAGTTCCGTTTATTAAAGACTCGGAGCCATTGGTTGTTAAAGGCGTAATTTCTCCGCTGGCGTAGTCTTCGCTGTAGATATTGTTCTCGGAAACATAAGCTATCTTTTTGCCATCGGGAGAAAATTTCGCAAACATCAACGACGATTCCGGGAGGGTCTCGCCAACCTGCCTGAGCTCATTGGTTTCAAAGTCAAATACCCAGTAGTCGCCTTTGGTATTCAGCCTCCATACTTTCTGCGTATTGGTAAACAAAAGCACCTTTTGCTGGTCTTCCGAAAAGGAAAAATGGGCAATCTTCAAAGGCTCTGATGCATCTTCAGGAGTAAGCTGCTCCTTAGAAATCACCACTTCCTTGTCCTTATCGGGAAGCATATAAGTAACCAGTTCGTTTTTTTCTAAGCGGTAATACGAATTTCCGTCGTTTGTCCAGTTAATCTGAGCCTCAACACCCAGAGCAAGTACAGAAAAACAAAACACTGCGAAAATCCGAAAAGCGGTACGGATAAAAAAGGATTTTTCTAAAGCTTTCATTGGTTGATATTGTTTATTGATTTATTGATTTGGATTCAAAGATAGGGTTTTTGGTTATTTACAGGTATAGCTACTTTTAAGGATATTGTATTTTGAGTGAAAAAATATGAGAATAAGACCTTTTCCTCCATACAAAAAATAACTATTTAAATTTAACTGTGCAACCAATGTAAGTTAGATGCCAGGGTTTTTGATTTTCTTTCTTTCAATGAAAAAGAGATGAGCGTTCCAATCATTTATTGATAATTCATTTGAATCAGCAGGAAGATTTGTTTCTACTTTTCCAATAAATTCTTTCAGTTTATTTGTGCAGTAAACTCTTGTCATATTATTTCATTTTTAGCTATTATTCATAATGGCAGCTAACAGATAGCTGTATGCGCCGTGCGGAAGCTGCAATGACGAATCATCATTACAATCCTGAAGGGATTGATCCGCCGGATTTCATCTGTAACATCAAAGATCGTAAAACCTCAAACCTATAACTTCAGGTTTGAGGTTTTTAAACTTCTATCGCAGAGGTTGTCTAAAAACCAGACGCTTACAGGTCTGTCGACGCTGTCAGGTCAAATTAGAATGCTGATTGACAACCTTTCAGCGTGCTCAGCTCCTGAAAGCGTATAAATCAAAAATGGTTTTTTGGACAGCCTCGTGCGATTCTTATGTGCTTATCAACAAAAGCTAAGCTTTACACAATCATATTACTGTCTGCACAAAACAGCACTTACGAGCGGAAGTCATATCAGAACGGTGAGCATTCCAGAGGTTGTTGGATAATACCTCCTGAAGACTTTTTTCCTCCATAGCTTCCTCCACCATAAGAGCTTCCCTTAAAGTCTTCCGCTTTTCCAAACATCATTACATCATTCATTTGGAAGATAAGGGTAAGCTCATGGGTTGGACCGCTTATAGAAACCATATCGTTCAAATCCCAGTCATAAGAATACATTATTTTCATAATTGCATTATCAGCCATTTCGTAATTTATTCCCAGCATAAAGGCTACGGCATCTGAGTTAAATTCACCATAGCTTTCTCCTCTGTACCAGGCGCCAAGATAAAGGTTGGAACGCATCACATTGATGCCCACTGCATAATTGGTTCTGGCCTGCCAGGATTCAAACAAAAAACCAAAATCATATTTTGTTAATCCTGAAAACCCATCTCCGTTACGCGAACCCATTTGGTCAATCCACATTAGGTTTCCGTGCGCCACATATTTTCTGGGAACTTTAGATTCCAGGCCCAAATAAGAATCATCAGGTTCAAGTGTATGATGAACAGCTAAACCAACCGTTCCTACAATTTTATCACTAGTGTAGCTGTCCGGGAAAAACCGGATGATATTGCCAATGACTATATCCGGATAGCGAACCGTTCCTAAACCTGTTTCCGGTGGAGTAAAAGCTGTCGGGTATATAGCGCCATATCGATCGTCAAACTCATCACTGAATACCAGGTTATCCCAGTTTACCCTTTGCTCAACAAAACTACCCATTGCACCTAAATGCGTTACGATATTATCCTGCAGTTGAATCCGTACAGAAGTACCAAGACCCATAACGGTCTTTTCCAAAAAGCCCTGCCCTTCCTGTTTTCTGTTAAACATAACCGCCAATCCACCTGATCCGGGGATATTCCTTTCGGCAATATCCATATTAAAGTTTAAGGTTTTGAAATCGCCGGGCAAACTAGACCATTGGTCTCTGTACTGCAACCGTAACTTCATTCCCAAATCAGCACCTATTAATCCCGGATTATAATATACCGGATTATTATAGTACTGCGAAAAAACGGTTTCCTGTGCTGAGGCTGGAAAAACAAACAGCATACTCAACATCAAACCTAACATCCACTTTATTATCCTGAACCTATTCATAATATAATATTTTCTCAAATTTATCTAATCAACGTCACCGTTCCATAGCGTTTACCTGAGCTAAGCTCGGAGGAGCCCACCTCATCGCCCTGCCATACCGTGCCGTCCTCGAACATCGCCTCGG
>CAYXJS010000117.1:0-8912 GCA_964465045.1 uncultured Bacteroidales bacterium
AGGCTGCTTTTTCCTGTACCGGTTTTCCCGATAAGATATACAAATTCGCCTTTTCTGATTGTTACATCCACATCTTTGAGTACCAAAACCTCCCCCTGATAAATTGATACGTTATTTAAATCCAGGATTACATCCGTTTCCATCATCGCTTGGTTTAGTGCAATCAAAGGTAATAAAAAGCTGGAACAGGACAGCAATCCGGCTCCAGCTTATCTGAAATTTTTTTATAATAAGCTAATTATTATACTAATCCGGCAAAACCCATGAAGGATAGGGCCAGGATGCCCGCTACAATCAAAGCTGCCGGTACACCGCGCATCCCTTTGGGGATATCCATCAAATCAAGGTGTTCGCGGATGCTGGAGAAAAGTATCAGCGCCAGTCCGAAACCGATGGCATTAGAAATGGCGAAAACCACACCTTCCATCAAGTTATAGTCGTTTTGCATGGTAAGTATAGCTACACCCAGCACTGCGCAATTGGTAGTGATTAGCGGAAGGAAAATACCGAGCGCCTGGTAAAGCGGGGGACTTACTTTTTTGAGGATGATTTCGACCATCTGCACCAGCGAAGCAATCACCAGGATAAAACTGATGGTTTGCAGAAATTCCAGGCTAAAGGGAATGAGGATATAATTATAGATGAGCCAGGTAACTATAGTAGCGAGCGTCATAACAAACATAACTGCGCCGCTCATCCCCAAAGAAGTGGAAACCTTTCCGGAGACGCCAAGGAAGGGGCAAATGCCCAGAAACTGCGCCAGAACAATATTGTTGACAAAAACGGCTGTAATTATGATAATAATATATTCCATGTCTGTATGTTTTTTCCGTTATGATGCTTTATTCAGTTTATTCATAATGGCGATTAGATACCCCAGGGCAATGAATGCTCCGGGCGCCAGCACAAATACCAGCATACCATCGCCTTCCGTGAATTGCCACCCAAAAATGGCGCCGCTGCCCAGTATTTCACGCACACCGCCTAACAGTGTCAGGGCGAAAGTAAAGCCCAGCCCCATGCCGATGCCATCAACTACAGATGTGATGAAGTTATTCTTGGAAGCAAAGGCTTCTGCACGGCCTAAAACCAAGCAGTTTACTACAATCAAGGGTATAAACAAGCCCAGTTGCTCAAACAAAGCCGGCATAAAGCCTTCCATTACCAGCTCCACAATCGTTACAAACGATGCGATAATTACGATAAAGGACGGAATGCGCACCTTGTCGGGAATGAAGTTTTTGATAAGCGTAACCACTAAATTCGACATAGTAAGCACAAACGTAGTTGCCAATCCCATACCCATTCCATTGATAGCGGTAGTCGTAACTCCCAATGCCGGACATAATCCCAACAGGAGCACGAAAACCGGATTATCTTTTATAAATCCCTTTGAAAAATTCTTCCATTGACTCATTGATCACCTCCTTTTTTGTAGGTTTCGTAAGCACGTTCTACAGCATCGCAAAACGCACGGCTTGTTATGGTTGCGGCGGTAATTGCATCCACATCACCTCCATCTTTAGAAACAGCAAGTTCAAAATCCTCCGGATTCTTGTTTTTAAACTGATCACTCCAGTCGGATTTTTCTTTTGACATCTTATCCCCCAAACCCGGGGTTTCAGCATGCTTTAATACAGCCGTATTTAATATGGTCATATCCGGTGCAAAGCCAACCATCACGTCTATTCTGCCACTGTACCCTTTGTTTGTATATGTTTCAACCGCTGTGCCCACAACTTCTCCATTTTTATAGGCAGAATAAAAAGTAAGGAGTTCCGTACCGTCTGCAGGCTCTAATTGCTGCACTTGTGTAGTATCAAATTCCGGAAGCACTTGCATCAATGCGCTGTTTAATTTGGCTTCTTTAGCTTTGGCGATGGGCTCTTTCGTAACCACATATACACCACCCAAAGCCAATCCGGCTATAGTCGCTACCATCAACAAAGTCAAAATCATGTTGATAAAATTGGATTCCGGTTTTTTCTGTTTACTCATCGTATTGTTTTTTTATCGATTCGTTTATGCTTTTACAGGTCTATGCCCAAACCGTTTTGGTTTTATCTGGCTATTTATCAGCGGTGTAAAGGCATTCATAATCAGAATGGCAAACGACACCCCTTCAGGGTAAGCCCCGAACACGCGTATCAATATCGTAAGTACCCCGGCTCCCACGCCGAAAATAATCTGTCCTTTGGCAGATATAGGTGAGGACACATAATCCGTAGCCATATAGAAAATCCCCAGCATCATACCTCCTGTAACCATATGGAAAAGCGGATCGGCATACATCGTAGGATCAGCCAGCCACAAAATTCCCGCCAGCACGAATGCTGAACCAAAATAAGCCACTGGAATGTGCCAGGTAATGATTTTTCTGAAAAGCATATAAAATCCGCCAATCAACAGAGCTAACGCTGAAACCTCACCCATCGATCCACTCATCTGCCCCAGCAACAGATTCATATTTGCTGAAACAGCGCCAGCGCCTTCTTCCTGGAGAATAGCAAGCGGCGTAGGGCCTGTTATCGTATCCAGCACTTTTTCATTCAATCCTGAGAAGGAAAAATAATTTCGTGAGATAATAGGCTTAGGCCATGTAGTCATCTCTACAGGGAAGGATATCAGCATAAAAACTCTTCCTACCAGCGCAGGGTTAAACGGGTTTTTACCCAAACCACCGAATGACATCTTACCCATGCCAACAGAAACCAGCGCGCCCACAATCAACATCCATGCAGGAACACTGGAGGGCACATTAAAAGCCAGCAGAACGCCGGTTACCAAAGCAGAACCATCGTTGATGGTTATCGGTCCTTTTATAAGGTATCGCTGAATAACATATTCAAAAAACAAACATGCTAAAATGGTAATAAAAAATACACGGGCAGCGCCCAGTCCAAACATATAAAACGACACCAGCATGGCAGGAATCATGGCTATGACAACACCATACATCAGTTTTGGAACCGTTAAATCCTGATGCACATGGGGTGATCCCGATATTACAAACTTTTTCATATCTCTGATTAGTTTCTTCTGTTTCGTATCATTTGACCCACATTATTTTTAGCTAAGCGAATGGCGTCGAGCAAGGGACGGCCTGAAGGACAGGTATAATGGCATGATCCGCATTCGATGCAATCCATAACCAGGTTTTTTTCGGCTTTTTCCCAGAGTTGTTTTTCGCCATACTGAGCTAAAAGGAAGGGCTCCAAACCCATCGGACATGCGGAAACACATTTTCCACAGCGGATACAGGTTTTTACCGGGGGTCTTTTTGCGGCTTTCTCATCAAAAATCAAAATTCCCGAAGTGCCTTTAACAACCGGCGCATCCGGCGAAAACAAGGCTTTTCCCATCATCGGGCCGCCATTCACTACTTTTGCTGCATCATCCGGGAGTCCACCGGCTTCATCGATTAACATCTGAACCGGTGTACCGATCCGAACATCAAAATTTGAAGGTTGTGCTACATTTTTGCCGGTGACCGTCACCACGCGGTTAATTAGCGGTTTATTTTTCTGAACCGCCTCATAAACAGCTATGGCGGTACCAACGTTGTTTACAACACAACCGACTTCAATCGGTAATTTCCCGGAAGGAACTTCCCTGTTCAGTAGCGCTTTTATCAACTGTTTTTCACCGCCTTGGGGATATTTCACCTTTAAAGCCTGCACTTCAATATCCGTGTGATTCTGAGCTGCTTCCTGCAACTTTTCAATGGCATCCGGCTTGTTGTTTTCCACCCCGATAATGGCTTTCTGAACACCTAATCCTTTTTTAAGGATTTCTACTCCTATAAGGAGTTCTTCGGTGCGTTCAAGCATCACCCGGTGGTCGGCAGTAAGATAGGGTTCACATTCCACCCCGTTGATAATCAGATATTCTGCCGTCTTTCCCTCTGGAACCATTAATTTAACGTGCGATGGAAACGTAGCACCACCCATCCCTACAACTCCTTTTTCCTTGAGCTTATCTATGATTTGCTTCGTATCTGCCGTAATGTCTTTTTTTAGTTCCGTGCTCGTGTCAATATCTTCCATCCACTCATCGCAATCCACATCAATAATAACCGCAGGCCGTTTATAACCTGAAGCATCGAGTATATCGTCAATTTTCTTCACTTTACCCGAAACGGAAGAGTGTACATTAGCTGAAATAAAGGCTTCTCCTTTTGCGATAAGCTGACCGGTTTTCACCTGATCGCCTCGCTTAACGATTGCCCTGGAGGGCGCTCCCAGGTTTTGTGCTATCGGTATAGACACCGTTTTGGGTACAGGTAATACTTTTATGGGTACGTCGGCTGATATTTTATATTCCGGAGGGTGAACGCCACCCAACGTAAAAGTCTTAAGTGATTTCATGATAACATTAATTTAGTTGCCTTACTTGTCATCCTTATTTTCAGAAGATGGTTTCTCCTTGCTGCTTTTCCCTGGATCGACATCTTTTTGCTTTTCAGATGGTTTTCCGGAATTCGCAGAAGACAGATTAGCTTCTGCCTTTGCGGCAGGGGCTTTCTTTTTCTCTGCAGCCGCTTTAGCTGCCTCTTTCTTTTTGGTCTTTTGCTTTTCGAGGTTTTCTTTGGCTTTTTCGGCTAATTTCTCTGTCATTTCCGGGAAGTTCTCTTCCTGAATAGCTCCTGTTGGACAGATTGGAACACAAAGCCTGCAAAGCTTACATTTCTGCGGATCAATGTAGGCTAGGTTATTCTCCAATGTTATCGCATTGAAAGGGCATGCCGTAACGCACAATCCGCAACCTATACATGCTACAGAACAATTCTTTTTTGCTGGCCCGCCTTTTTCCGTATTAACACATGAAACATGCACTCTTTTTTCTTTTTTGCCTTTCGGTCGAAGCTCAATAATGTCGCGCGGACAGGCATCCACACAGGCGCCGCAGGCTACGCATTTGTTATTAACATCAGGCAAACCGGTTTCAGGGTTCATATGGATGGCGTCAAAATCGCATGATTCCACACAATCGCCCAGGCCAAGACAGCCATTAGGACATCCGCTTTCACCTGACGACAATGCATGAGCAAATGCACATGAAGTCAGCCCGTCGTATTCTATTTTTGCAGGGGCATGGTGGCGAGAGCCATTACAACGAACTACGGCAATCATCTCATCCACTTCATCCGCTTCAAGTCCAAGTAAATCGGCGATTTCTTTCATCATGTCGGCTCCCCCTACCGGGCAATTCATACCTTCGAGCGATTCGTTCTTAACGATGGCTTCGGCAAACGCACGGCAACCTGCATATCCACAACCGCCGCAATTGGCGGCAGGCAGAGCTTCTTCAACCTCATCAATCCTGGGGTCTTCAATTACTTTAAATTTCTGAGCTACAAAATATAATATCAGAGCTGCCAGGGTTCCGATACCCGCCAGAGAAACAACTGCATAAATGATTATTGTATCCACGTTAATTCCTTTTTTTATTAATCCAACAGCTTTGGAATTAATGAATTTATTGCTGGACAAATGTAAGAACAAAAAATAAAGTTATAAACTCGTTCAAACGCAGGAAATAACAGCGTATACCTTTGAATATTAATTAATTACAAAAGGCGCTATTTGAAAAGAGATTTGACTACTTTGATAAAATATTGATTCACAAAGCATTGTTTATTCAATTTGGAATCTTTATAAATTAGGTAAGCATCAGTAATTTAGAATGAGTTTCACAAAAAAGCCGGGCTGAACCCGGCTTTTTCATATAGAAATTATAAGAATGTTTCTTTCAGCTTTAAAAGTTTATCTTACAACAACTTTACGCGTTATTGTTTCGTTATTGACTTTTGTTTTAACGAGATAAACCCCTTCAGGCTGATCATTAATATCAATTTGATGGTCTGCCCGTTCTCCGCGCACTTCTATTTGTTTTTCATAGACTTTCGTTCCTGATGTATTCAGAACTGTTACTGTCGCGCTCTTTGATTTCACTCCTTTGAGCGCCACATTAATGATGCCTTCAGAAGGGTTCGGATAAACTGCTAAGGATTCTATGTCTTCAATACCCTTAATATCGTCACAGATTTCTAAAGTGACAACCAACTGGTCTTCATCAGTACCTTCGCATGGAGCTATAGGTATCACCGAAACGTTAAGTTCTACTTCGCCATTGGCCATATCTTCCTCACCGGGAATATAAGTAGCTTCTGCGATTGTCGGGTCATCAAAAGTGCCATCGCCATTGGTTGCCCAAAGTACCTCAGAAGCATTTTCCACTTCCGGATCAGCAGTGTAGGACCCATCCTGACAAATGGTAGTATCCGGACCGGCACTTACCGTAGGATCGCTCATGATTGTAAGGTAAAGCGAGTCCTGAACTTCGAGTCCTTCTTCATAACCAAATGCGGTAACGTAAAGCCACGCGCCTCCGTTTTCAATATCCTGATCCCCTCTCAGATAATTCACCTCCAATTCGTCATCAGTGGGAACAAAATTACCATCACCGTCAGTGGTCCACAGATATTCGCTGGCGTTTTCAGCCGTTGCCGGTGAAGTATTGTATAAACCTTCACTACAAATTATCGTGTCCGGGCCGGCATTTACCGTAGGATCGTCAATTGGTGCAAAATCAAAAGAAGCAATTCTTGTTTTCCAACCGGCTGTAAAATACTCTGTCGTAAACCAAAATGTTTCATCATCTGATGGGTCTACCGTCATAGAAGCATAGTCTCCCCAACGATTGGTAGCAGTTTGCGAACCTGTTCCGGAGGCAAGTTCCAATTCCCCTATGTTCATTTCACCCAAAGGTGCATCGGCCGTTCTGCCGGTATAACGAATCGAAGGATATACATCATCATCATTTGAAACAGAATATCCTAATGCTATATCACCATTTCCATTCATGGCTATCGATCCCATCCAGCGATGGAGGCCATCTTCCGGAGCAAAAGTAGACTCCTGATAAATCTCCCAATCATCATCGTCTTCTTCTTTGCGCAATTCATACCAACGCAAAGCGTGATCACCGTTCACTGTAACCGCATGATTCATCACCATTGATTCATGTTCATCGAAATTCCTGTACTGTAACCTATACATGGCCTGACCAATAAAGTTATCCAGGACCTGGTCGGTTCCAGGTTGGGGTATACCGTCGTCAGCAGAAAATGTACTGTATGTGCCTGGATCAAGTGTTTGCACCAGGTCTACCGAAGAATTCGATGTCTCTTCCCAATCAATCGTAAACTCAAAAAGGTGAATCCCTCTTGAGCCGAAACGCTTCATGTGGGTGAGGTAAGCGGGCGAACCTTCAGGAGGAGGAGTACCATCGAATTCTGCAGGCAATACGCCATAATAACTATCTGAGAGTTGGAAAAACTGCTGTTCTGCTTCAGGGTCTCCCTCCAGCATAGCCTCTCGGTCAAACGCGGCTACTCCTGCACCAGCAAATGATGAGCCGGTAAACATATTATAAGTAGCTACGTAGGCATCAGGCCATACCGATACTTTCGGATAGTCGTTGAAATTATCATATTCAAATGCATAGCGGTAGTATTCGCCTGTAGGGTCTGATGTAGTGCTCACTGCTACCAGTTCATAATCTTTGCCATCAGAGGTGTTAACAGCAAACTGCGTAGCTACCCAACGATCCGCTATTTCATCATAGGTAATGATAGGGTCACCGTCGTTTGTTCCGGTCCATGGCCCGATAAAACCATCCCATAAGGTGGAGTTGTCTGCCGGGCCATAAACGTTATTTCCTTCTTTATCGTAAATGGTAAAAGATAGGTTAATCATCTGGAAATAATGGTCTGGTCCAACATCGCCATCTGTGTCCGGGGGATAAACGCCATTAAGATTGTCCATGCCCTCCCAGTTCTCAATAGGACCCCTGCCCTGAGAGCGGCCTTGAGAACGCTGTACTACCGGGTCTTCAATATCTTTGCCATCTTCATCGTAGGAATAAGGCTCAATAAATTTATTTTCAATTTTACCATCTTTCCATGACCGGTCTCTTTCGCCCGGCTCTACAGGTTCAACATCCCGTAAAGGTTCCGACTTATCAAAGTAGGCTGCCTTTGTAACTTTTGTAACTTTGAAAGACTCTTCCTGGCTCATAGCCATCGTACCAATCAAAAACACAATACTCATCAGTAAAGTAATTCTTTTCATACACTAAAATTTATTGTTTCGAACTATTTAACAGTTAATTTTTTATAATGTTTCGTGTTACTTTCAACAATCATCTGAAAAAATTTCACAGCCTTATAGACACCAGACAGCCCTAAATGGTTTAATCTATATCTAAATCTTATGCTATGATTTTCGTTTTTTTCTCCTGAATAAATTTCTGCTTTTCAGCAGCAAATTAAATAACCCTGTAAAAATCAGACCTCCTACCAATCCGGAAAAAAGTGCTTCTGTCGAGAATGGCGTACCGGGAACATAATTATTAAACGTTCCGCTAAGCAGTTTCATGTTGGGCTTAAATAAAATATAAAAAACCTTTCTGAGAAGTGTTCCATCTTCCAAAATCATTTTTCCCTCGCTTAGCCTGTCTACTTCTTTTGCCTGCTTTTGCATTTGAGTGCCTGTTTCCTTAATGGCGTCATTGTTATCTTCCTCAGAAAAATTCTGAGCCATTTTCTCTAAATCTCCGTCAAAATGTTTGTCAGCAATGCTTTGATAAGCCCCTAACTGTTCTACTTTAGCATCATAATAACCGCCGAAACGCTGAGTATAGTGGTCAACAAAATTCGGCAACTGCAGAAACAACAGCACACCGGCAGCAAATAACAGTTTATCAAGAAAACGAGTGAAAATCTTCATAGGATTTAAAATTCAAATTGAATGAATACACTTTTCCAACAAGTCAATCGATATAAGGTGATTTTCGAAATGTGTTTTGTAAACATCATATTATCTTATCCGGAAGGCAAAATCTTTTTT
>CAYXJS010000118.1:0-8710 GCA_964465045.1 uncultured Bacteroidales bacterium
CCGTAAACTACGGCAAAACCATGCCGCTGGCTCAGGGTATAGAATTCGATTTATAGAATTCTATCAAACCAAAAGAGTAAAGGCTGCCTTTCGGGGTGGCCTTTTTTATTTTCGACATTTCCACTGATAATGGCTTGGTATGTCACCTCCTCAGAATGCTCAAAAGGATTAGCTTAGTTGACAAAGTTCTAAACATCCCTGCCTGCTCTTTTTCCTTCTTCACCTTTCAATTTTTGTCTATTTAAGATTTGCATAATATTGGGGAAGGTTACACAAGAAGCAATGAATGGTATATTTCAAGCAATACCGCAAGATTTTTTAGTGTCAATAAGGTTCTGATTAAAAGAAGCTAAAGAAATTAGGTAAAAAAATTTTCTTGCTATTTTTATCACTTGAAGACCATATTCAAAAATACACATAAAGAGCTGTAAATCTAATTCTTATACGCTCAATGCGGTCTTAGCCGCTTGTTGGCCAAATGGTTGTGGTTTATTCATAAGATTATTTTTTAAAAAGCCATATTGGGAATATAAATGATTTTGATCCTGCCGATGATATGGATGAGGAACTTTTATCTTACATAAAGCAATCATTTGATTTCCCCTGAAAGTGTCGACGATCTACCGAAGAGTCACCCAGCCAATACAAGCCCTGTCAAGAAGCCTCTCCATTTCTAAAAGAAGCAATAATTACCGGAAGATAAATCATCCATAATGAGATGAACCAATCCGATTTTTAATTATACTTCCTTGAAAATATTCATTTTCCTTACCTTTATCACAAAATTATGCATTTATGATACGAATTGGAGCACACGTTAGTGCAGCAGGCGGAGTGGAGAATGCCCCGAAAAATGCGCATAAGATAGGAGCGAAAGCATTTGCATTGTTTACCAAAAACCAGCGGCAATGGAATGCAAGGCCGTTGACGGATGAAAACATAGAAAAGTTTCAAGTCAATTGTGAGGAGTATGGGTTTGACAAACAGTTTATTTTGCCTCATGACAGCTATCTGATTAATTTAGGTCATCCCGAAAAGGAAAAACTTGAAAAATCGAGAAATGCTTTTCTGGATGAAATGAAGCGTTGCGAGCAACTCGGCATTCCGACCTTGAATTTTCATCCCGGCAGTCACCTTAAGCAACTATCTGAGGAAGAATGCCTCGATATCATTGCCGAGTCGGTTAACAGAGCGCTGGATAAAACGCAAGGGGTAACGGCGGTTGTAGAGAACACTGCCGGTCAGGGAACCAACCTTGGGTTTAGTTTTGAGCAATTGGCTTACATCATCAGCAAAATAGAGGACAAATCACGCGCAGGCGTCTGCTATGATACCTGCCACGGCTTTGCCGCAGGGTATGATATCCGCACAGAGGAGGCTTTTCAGAATACCTTTAAGGAATTTGATGAAATCATCGGCCTTGAATACCTGAAAGGATTTCATCTGAATGACTGTAAAAAAGCGCTTGGAAGCCGGATTGACCGGCACGACAAGATTGGTGCGGGTACGATAGGTGTGGAGGGGTTCAGGTGGATCGTCAATGATAAGCGATTCAGCGATATCCCAATGATACTTGAAACCCCCGATCCGGACGGCTGGAAGGATGAAATCGTATTCTTATACAGCTTGCAGAAATAGAAGTACCAGAATGATTTCTTTTGCGTTAATGTACATATGACCAGTTTAAAGAAGAAGAAGTTATGGAAACGCAGCTTGATGATAGCCGCAGGGGTAATCATAGCTGCCTCGTTATGGTATACCAACCACCTTATTCAGCAAATGGCAGATGAGGAGCGCCGCAGTGTGGAAATCTGGGCGCAAAGCATACATCAGAAAGCCAGCCTGGTGAAAAACACCGAAGTGTTTTTTGAGCAATTACGCGAGGAAGAACGCCGGAAAGTAGAGCTTCTGGCTGAAGCTACCCGCAGGTTAGTGGTGGCTGATACCTCAGAAGACATTACGTTTTACTCGGAAATCATTTCTTCCAATACAACCATTCCGGTGGTGCTGACCGACAATAAAGGAGAAATCACTTCGGCTAAAAATGTTAGTTTTGATCCCGATACGGTTGATTACCTCACCGGCGATCTGAAAGAAGAATTCAGTAATTATCCGCCTATCGTTTTTGATTATTACTCAGGTCGTATCGGTAAGGACATGCGGTCACAAAATGTGAATTTTTACTATTACAAGGATTCGAGGGTGTTTCAGCGGTTGCAAGAATATTTGGATGAACTGATAAATTCCTTTTTCTCTGAAGTAGTCATCAATTCAGCTTCGTTGCCTGTGATTATTACAGATAGCTCAAGGCAGGAAGTTATTGCCTCAGGAAATGTGTCTGAGGAAGTCCTGGAGGATAGTACTTTGCTTCAGCAAAAACTAAGCGTGATGCAAAGTGAAAACAGGCCTATCCGGATTGGGTTTACAGGCCACGGAACCAGCTTTATATTTTATCGCGATTCCTTTATTCTTAAGCAATTCCGGTATTATCCCTACATCCAGTTTGCCGTAATTGGGCTGTTTATTTTCCTGGGCTATATGGTTTTCAGCTCAGCCCGCCGCTCAGAACAGAACCAGGTGTGGGCAGGAATGGCAAAAGAAACGGCTCATCAGTTGGGTACACCCCTTTCATCCTTGATGGCCTGGATGGAAATGCTTAAAATGAAAAACGTGGATGAATCCATCATCAATGAAATGGAAAAAGACATCCTCAGGCTCAATCATGTGACCCAGCGGTTTTCTAAAATCGGGTCTGAGATTAACCTGAAAGAAGAGAATATCGTTCCTGTGATTGATGAAGCCGTAGAGTACCTCAAAAACCGGACATCTAAAAACATCCGCTATAGCTATGGTTTCCAGCACGATGCTGTAATTGTGGCTCCGGTAAATAAATACCTGTTTCAGTGGGTCATTGAAAACTTGTGCAAAAATGCTGTTGATGCCATGAACGGCAATGGAAATGTAACCATCAACATTACAGAAGACGGGAAATGGGTCTATGTGGATGTTGCAGATAACGGCAAAGGCATAAGTCGCGATGATTTGAGACATGTTTTTGAACCCGGTTACACAAGCAAAAAACGAGGTTGGGGACTTGGTTTGACTTTAGCACGGCGCATTATAGAGTACTATCACAAGGGAAAAATAATGGTAAAAAAATCAGTGCCCGGACAGGGCTCTGTTTTCCGCATACAGCTTAAAAAGGAACACAAAACCTGATGAGGTTTATGATATTTTGTTTTACAATATGTAAGTCTCACATGCAACCAACTGCCATGGAATTTCTGTCATTACAACATTAAAAAAAGTTGTTAATTTGCAAAAGCCGAAGAAAATTCAGTAATCAATACTGTTTTAGTCAGAAAGGATATATAGTAGTTTTTGGGATGGGAATCTTCTAATGAAGATATGTTTAGCAGGCTTGGTTTGGCAATTGATAAACAATAAAATTAAAATATTCAGCAATGAAAAAACTTTTACTTCTGGCACCTTTGGTGCTGATATTCGTATTTCAGAATCCGGTGCTGGCGCAATACGAAGAAAATCCGCTGCCACAGCACCTCACGGAAGAAGAAAAACAGAGACTTGATGAAATTGGTCGTGACTTTTTTGTTACTGATCCGCCGGAAGGCGATGTGCGGGCCATAGCAGAATATGAACCGATGGAATCGGTCTTGATTCGTTATCCGCTGGGAATCCCGTTGGATTTAGTTGCCACTTTTTCTGAGGAGATACTGGTTTCGACAATTGTTAGTGGAACATACGAGGAAAATGACGCTACGGAGGATTTTATTGATGCCGGTGTGAATATGGACAACGTCAAGTTTATTCATGCGCCCACAGACTCATACTGGACGCGCGATTATGGGCCCTGGTATGTGGAATACGGCGATCAGCAAATCGGCATTATTAACTTCCCCTACAACCGCCCAAGACCCAATGATGATGACATTCCCATTATTATCGCTGACTCGCTTGGTCTTGAATTGTTTGGTATGGACCTGGTTCACACCGGAGGTAATTACATGGCCACAGGGCGCACACAGGCTTCTTCCACCACGTTGGTGATGGATGAGAACGATTATACGGATGAGGAAATTGATGAGCTGGTGTATGATTATCTCGGCGTGGAACAATATCATTTTAATGAGGACCCACTGGATGATTACATCGAACATATCGATACATGGGCTAAATTTCTGGACACGGATAAAATCATTATTGGGCAGGTGCCTGAAGACGACTACCGTTATGAAGATTTTGAAGCTGTAGCAGATTACTATGAAAATACCATGTCGGATTGGGGAACGCCTTACCAGGTTTACCGGGTTTTTACTCCGGGAGATGCACCTGATACTCCTTATACCAATTCGCTTATCCTTAACGACCGGGTTTTTGTGCCGACTACCGGAAGTGAGTGGGATGATGAGGCCCTTGAAACATGGCAGGAAGCCATGCCGGGCTATGAAATTATTGGCATAGACTTTTATTCATGGCAGAACACCGATGCGCTGCACTGCCGCACGCACGAAATGGCTGATAAGGAGATGCTGAAAATAAAACATATGCCCATACTTGGTTCAATGGAACGTGAGGAAGATTACACGATTGAAGCTGAGATTATTCCATTCAGCGGCGAAACCATTTATGAAGATTCTGTAAAAGTATATTACAAGTTTGAAGAAGAAGACGCTTATGATTACGTGATGATGGATAATACATCAGCAGATTTATGGGAGGCCACATTGCCTGTACCTGATGAAGCTACGGAAGTGTATTATTATATTCATGCTGCTGACGAATCGGGCCGGAGCGAAAACCACCCATATATCGGGCCGCACGATCCGCATGACTTTTATCCTGTTCCGACCAATGTTGCCGAAATTCAGGTTGATGTGGAATCCATCGAAACGACAGCCATGGTCGATAATCAAACGGAGGAAACCCTTCAGATAGATAATACAGGTGAAGCAGACCTGAGCTTTGAGGTGGATTTCACCTTTGATGAAGGGGATGGTTGGGCATACAGCACTACGCAATCGGGGGTGATCAATCCCGGAAACAGCACTAACCTCAACGTATACTTTGATGCCACAGACCTTGCCGTAGACACTTACACCGGAAGCTTGCTTATTTCAAGCAATGACCCGCTGCAACCTGAAACGGAAATACCATTGACCTTTGATGTGACGGTAAACACCTCAAATGAAACAGTGAATGCAGAGGCTATAAAGGTATATCCCAATCCGTTCAGGCAGGTATTGAATGTGGAGGTAAAAGATGATGTCCGGCGAATCCGCATCTACAATATGCATGGCAAAGCGGTTAAGACTTTTGGTGAAGAAGCATTATCCTGTAAAGGAAACCTGCAATGGCATGGCCGGGATAATCATGGTAACATCCTGCCCAAAGGCATGTATGTGTTTGAAATACTTCATGATAACGGAAGAACAATACATAAAGTCAGCAAACAATAGCAAAACAGATAACCTATTAGCCGGCTGTGTGAAAATAGAATGCGTTTCGCGCAGCCGGTTTTTTATACTGTTTTAATTCCACAAGTTTAGCCTCAAATGCACGATGGAGTAATCAAATTACGAATGTATTCTTATTTGCTTGAATAAGGTAATTCGTCTTAAATTCGTGAATTAGTGGCATTAATAAATCGAACTTTCGAAATTCAGGTACTGTTTTATATAGAAGGCTTCTTTTTATATTGATGATTATGTGTATGAAAAAATCAGATTTCAACTGACACGTTCACTAATTTTTCAACTGAGATTTAAAATATGTAACTTTGCGCAATAATATTGTGTTTATGGACAAGGGCAGCATCCTGAGCAAAATCAATTCACCGGAAGATGTTAAAAAGTTGAATGAGGCAGAGCTTGAACAGTTAGCAGTTGAGTTGCGGAAGTTTATTATTGATGTTGTCTCTAAAAATCCCGGACATGTTGGTGCCAATCTTGGCGTCATAGAAATTACGCTTGCGCTGCATTATGTTTTCAACACACCATTTGACCGGTTAGTTTGGGATGTAGGCCACCAGGCTTATGCACACAAAATTATCACCGGCCGCCACGACCGCTTTCACCTGAACCGCATGCTCGATGGCATCAGCGGCTTTCCGAAAATCAGCGAAAGCAAATATGACGCTTTCGGAACAGGCCATTCCTCTACATCCATTTCGGCAACGCTGGGCATGGCTGTGGCTTCTTCGCTGCTCGAGGATAACGGCCGCCAGCACATTGCTGTAATCGGCGACGGCGCTATGACGGCAGGCATGGCTATGGAAGCGCTTAACAATGCAGGGGTATCCAACAGCAATATCCTGGTGATTTTAAATGATAATGGTATCGCCATAGATTCTAACGTGGGAGCCATTAAAGAATACCTGGCACATATTTCGGCCTCGAAAGCGTATAATCGTTTCCGGGATTTTATATGGAAAGCTATGGGTGGCAACACGAAATACGGAAGAAATTCACGCGCGCTGGTAAGACAAATTGGCAATGCTGTAAAGTCATCGCTGTTTAATAAAAGCAATCTTTTTGAAGCTTTTAACTTCCGCTATTTCGGACCTGTGGATGGACATGATTTGACTTCGCTCATCAAAATCCTCAGTGACCTCAAAAGCATCCCGGGCCCTAAGCTATTGCACTGCGTTACGGTAAAAGGCAAAGGCTTTGATATGGCCGAGAAAGAACAGACCCGGTTCCATGCGCCCGGACTGTTTGATAAAAACACCGGCGCCGAAGTAAGGAAAGAAAACTGCGATGGCAAAATGGCGCCAAAGTACCAGACGGTATTCGGCAAAACCATTCTGGAGCTGGCCCGGCAAAACAAAAAAATTGTCGGCATTACACCGGCTATGCCCACAGGCTGTTCTTTGAATATCATGATGCACCATATGCCTGAGCGGGTGTTTGATGTAGGTATTGCTGAGCAGCATGCCGTAACATTCTCAGCCGGAATGGCGGTGCAGGGTTTGATTCCATTCTGCAATATCTACAGCTCTTTCATGCAACGTGCCTATGACCAGGTTATTCATGATGTGGCGCTGCAAAACCTGGATGTGGTTTTGTGCTTAGACCGTGGCGGGTTGGTTGGAGAAGATGGCGCTACACACCACGGAGCTTATGACCTGGCTTATTTTCGCAGCATCCCGAACATGACAATAGCTGCGCCGATGAATGAGCAGGAGCTGCGCAACATGATGTACACCGCACAACTGGGAGGGAAAGGGCCCTTTGTGATTCGCTATCCGCGGGGCAGAGGGGTGATGCCTGAGTGGAAAACGCCATTCGAGGAACTAAAACCCGGAAAAGGTGCTCTTATCCATGATGGAGACGATATCGCCATTATTTCCGTTGGTCATCCCGGAAACTTTGCATTGGAAGCTGCACGGAAATTGAAAGAAGTGTCAGGAATTGGGGCTACAGTGTATAATATGCGCTTTGTCAAACCTATAGATGAAGAGCTGTTGCATCACGCCTGCAAAAAATTCAATCACATCATAACCGTAGAAGATGGTACTGTTGTAGGCGGATTAGGAAGCGCCGTATTGGAATTTATGGCGGACAAAGGATATCATGCTTCGCTAAAACGCTTAGGTATCCCTGACCGATTTATTGAGCAAGGCACACCTGCTGAATTGCACAGGCTCTGTGGCTACGATGCACAGAGCATTGCAGATACGGTCAGAATGATGCTCCGCTAACCTATTCTACCCGTAATGCCGGGAACAAGGTGTTTTTTTGCATCCATCCCGAAAAGGAATCATAAAAACCGATGCCGAACATAGACTGAGGCTCAAAAGCAATTACCAGTTTATATTTCCGAAGCTGATCGACCGGCACAAAGTAATAATCCTGCGGGTTTATAGATTTTAGAAATTTGTCCATTAACATGGGATAAGGCGTGTTAAGGCCTTCGTTTTTCACCATTTCCATTTCAATAATTTGCCTTCCGGTGATTCTGTCCTGCTTTTTTGGCTCATACGAAGAAAACTTAAAATGATTGTTCTTCAGCAGCTCCACGAGGATGGTGTCCTTTTTTCTGATAAGATAACCACGAGGCGTTTCTACCTTTAGCAGCGGTTTTATATGATAATGATAGTTGTTTACTGTAAAAACCGTATCCCTGCCTGTTTTGATGTTTTTGAGCGGATATTTTAATGCCTTTTCGCCGTCAAAATGGTCTTGCCGGATAATTACACTGTCGCGGGATGCGATTTCACGCTGAGCCTGCGTTACTTTTTGGGTGATGTCTGTGATGTTTTCCGAGGCAAACAGGCATAGGGTTTTTACCGTCTCATATTGGCTTAACGCTCTGTGGTGGATATTGTAAGTGCTGTCTTTGCCATTCATACCTTCTACAATAAATGAAAGCGTGTTGGTGATGCCGAGGCTTTGCCGCCCGTCATTAATATCGGTTGTGCTGTGCCGAAGGCGTTCGCCTGACGGGAAATGCCCTAAAGTATATTCAAAAAATGAGTAACCGGATTTTTCCAGACGATTTTTGATAAAAGGCATAACTTTGTTACGCTGGTAACGTATCAGGCTGTCTGAAATATTTGGGTTGGTAAGCCCGCCCACCTGAATATCAAAATCACGCCGATAGCCAAATTCCTTCCAGGAATCCCCGTAAGGGTAATACTCATGAATATCCACGGTCATTACCGGGTGATACGCTTCAAACACCCGGTGTA
>CAYXJS010000119.1:0-8695 GCA_964465045.1 uncultured Bacteroidales bacterium
GTGACACCATACAGATTACTACTCCTTTTCGTGTAAAAATCCCCAAAGGCGTAACCTCCAGGTTAGGCCATATCGGCGAATCCTATCAGATTTCGCAGTGGTATCCCAAACCGGCTGTTTATGATCAGGAGGGATGGCACCAAATGTCGTATCTCGATCAGGGTGAATTTTATTCAGAGTTTGGAAGTTTCGATGTGAGCATAACATTGCCCGAAAATTATGTTGTGGGAGCAACCGGCAACCTGCAAAACCAGCGCGAAAAGGACTGGCTTGAAAAGCTTGCCGCCGATACCTCATGGGTAAATGCCCCGCACCTGCCAAGGGTCCCTTTCCCGGCTTCATCAAAACAGAAAAAAACACTTCAATATATTGCAGATGGGGTGCATGATTTTGCCTGGTTTGCCGATAAACGGTTTAACGTGATGGAGGGGAAAGTAAAACTTCCCGGATCGGGCAGGGAAGTAACTACCCGGGTGATGTTTACCAACCGCCAGTCAAACCTCTGGAAAGAAGCCCTGGATTACGTAAATGACGCTATTTTATGGGCCTCAGAAAAAACGGGAGATTATCCCTATGACAGCTTCACCGCAGTTCAAAGCGCCCTGAGCGCCGGATACGGAATGGAATACCCGGGCATTACGGTAATAGGCATTGCTGAGGATGCATACTCGCTTGATGAAGTGCTTACCCACGAAATTTTTCATAACTGGTTTTACGGGGCACTGGCATCTAATGAACGAAAAGTTCCGTTTATGGATGAGGGTATTACCAGCGCTTATACAGCGCGTTATATGAAGGAGAAATATCCTTTGAAAAAGCTTTGGCAGATTTACTTTAAAAACTGGGAAATGGCCCGCTTTTTAAGTATTGACGAATTGCCTGTGGAACGGATGCAGGAGATGGAATGGCTTGTTCAGGCCCGCAATAACCTTGAACAGCCAATGAACCTGCCGGCAAACGAATACAGCGATATAAACTATGGCATTATGTTGTACAATAAAGCCGCTACAGCCTTTAATTACCTGCGCGCATCCCTCGGGGATTCCCTATTTGATGCAGCCATGCACGACTTTTATCAAAACTGGAAATTCAGGCATCCCCGGCCAGAAGATTTGCGTACTGTATTTGAAAGCCATACAAAAAAAGATTTAAGCTGGTTTTTTGAGGATTTGACAGGCACGACCAAACGCCTGGACTATAAGATGGTTCGCGTTGAGAATCAAAAACTGCTTGTAAATAATAACGGAGAACTGGTTTCGCCGCTGGTCATAGCAGGAATGTCCGGAGATTCAATCTTTTTTGAAAAATGGGTGGATGGCTTTGAAGGACAGAAATGGATTGAACTGCCCGAAGGGGATTATTCAGAGATAAAAATCGACCCGGGACATGTAATGCCCGAAATTTTCAGGAAAAACAACAATATTCAAACAGCAGGACCATTTCCCACAGCAAATCCCGTAAAAACCCAACTCCTTTTAACTGTGAATGACCCCGATAAACACACCCTGATGTATTTGCCCGCAATAAACTGGACCCGCGAAAACGGTTTGATGGCAGGCATGGCGTTCCATAACGGCTTTATCATTCCCAAGCCCGTAGAATATTTTGTGATGCCGTTTTATGCATTCGGCAATAACGACTTGGCAGGGTTTGGCAGAATAACATACAACATTACGCCCTACGACAAATTCATCAGGCTGGCAGCGATTTCTTTGGAAGGAGCCCAATTCGGCGCACCGGGTAATCAAAACTATCAAAAGCTAAAAACCGGCGTTGATTTGCATTTCAGAAAACAAGACATGACTTCCTCGCTCAATCATAAAGTATTTGGGAATTACATTGCTGCTTCCAGCCTTTATCAGATTGAGCTGGAGCAGAACGCTCAAATGGATTCCTACTTGCAATTTGGTTACCAGATGGAACGGCAAAGCAGAATAAACCCTTTTACTTTACTAACTTCATTTGAATCCGGAAAATTACACCAAAAAGCAGCGGTTGAATTCGATTACAGACTGAGTTACAACGGGCAGGACAATGGGTTGGATATGCGGTTGTTTGCAGGAGCCTTGCTGAAAGAGGATTCGGAAATTCCATTCTACTCGTTTTCACCTGGCGGAAGAAGTGGCCGCGAGCTGTATCTTTACGAGGGAACGTACCCCGACCGCTTTTCCGTTTTTCCAACCCGTTTCTGGTCGCGGCAAATGAGCCTTTCCGAAGGGGGGGTGGTGTCGCCGGTAAACGACAGCCTGGGTTACAGCCGCAAGCTGGCTTCCCTGTCATTAACAAGCAGTTTACCCGAAAAAATCAGCTGGTTGCCAGTGAAACCTTTTGCCAATCTGCTATTAAACGATAAGGGTTTCGGCAGCGGAAACGATTCCCCCGTCTTCTATGAGGCAGGATTTAAAGCGGGTATCTGGAGTATTTTCGAGATTTATGTCCCGTTACTTGTATCCGAAAACATGGATTCAGCCGTTGGGGCCTTTAAAAACAGGATTCGTTTTGTTTTCTCGCTTGACGCGTTCAGCAAAAAACGGGTTCTCGCGCAATGAGGTTTTTATCCTGTCAAATGTGTGAATAATGTAACTTTTTTATAAAATGATGTAATATCTTTTATTGGTTAGAGCAGGACTTTTGTGTAATAGAATTATAAACAATCTAAATAAATTATTATGCCTATCCTAACAATCCTTATCGTCATTATCGGAGTTGGAGTCTTGCTTTGGTTAATCAACAGCTTTATTCCCATGCAAAAAACAATTAAAAAAATCCTCAATGCAGTGGTCATCACCATTCTTGTGATTTGGCTGCTGAATATATTTGGTGTGCTTGACAGTTTACAAAACGTAAGAATATAGCCGAACACTTTGGATAAAGGAACAATTAGCAAACAACTGACCCGCCAGTTGCAGGAAACAATGAACACATAAAATTATAATACAATGAAAAAAACACTATTCACTTTGTCAGCAACCGTTCTTATTACAGGAATACTTCTAACAAGTTGCGATTCCACATCGAAGAAAATTGAAAATGCCGAGGGTAACGTGCTGGATGCAAAAGAGGCTGTTTTAGATGCTGAAAGCGATTTGAACCAGGCGCGCCAGGACTCAATCACTGAATTCCAGCAATTCAAAATAAAACATCAAAATCAAATCCTCGCTAATGAAAAAAGCATTGCGGATTTAAGATTAAGCATTGCAGGTGCGAGCCAGGAAAACAAAGCCATCTATGAGAAAAAGCTGGCTGAATTGGAAGAAACAAACAATGCCTTGAAAATTAAACTGGACGAATACAATGAAGAAGAAAAGGACCAGTGGCAATCATTCAAGACAGAGTTTAAAAGCGATATGGATAAACTGGGAAAAGCATTTTCCGAATTCACGGTTAGCAGCAAAAAATAAACCCAAAATAAACTTAAAGATGATGATAAAATCAAGTTCAAATTACTTTTACAATATTGCCAATTCACCAAATATCAGGCTAATAGCAAAAGTTTTGAAAACTAAGATAAAATTACCATATGGTTTTCGTTTGAATATAAAGGTAGTCAATGGCAAAACAATCAGGCCGACCAACTTTCAGTCATAAACTATGAGTAATTTTTGAAGTATGAAAAACTGTCTGGCAGATAAGTTCAGAATAAAAAGAATTAACAATAATAAATTAAGGTCATGGGAAATTTACTCTACATTATAGCTGTAATTCTGATTATTGCGTGGGCCGTTGGGTTTATTGGTTACAGCCTCGGCGGACTTATTCACGTTTTGCTGGCCATCGCCATTATTGCAATCATCCTAAGGCTTATTAAGGGAAGATAAATCCATAAGCCCGGGAAATAGAAAGATAACATTGAGATATCCGAGATTGTCCTTGAGTTTTCATAGTTTGGTTTACTTTAATTTAGTTGGTTTCAAAAATGCGGGTAGCATGTAACTACCCGCATTTTTCTTTTAAACCTGTAAAATCTGTAAAATTCTTCAGGAATTGTGTAACTATCATCCACCCTTCAAATTTTATCTTTACTAGTGATTGATCATGCAATTAAAATGAAACGGGCCTGGAAGGATTTTAAGAAATAGCAATCCTTTCCTGCCTGTAATTGACTGTTTTTTTACAACTGGTAAAGGAGAACACTATGAATATTTTATTAGCCTATCCCGAGTATCCTGATTCATTCTGGAGTTTCACGCATGTTTTGCGGTTTATTTCCAGGAAAGCCGCCGTACCACCACTGGGTCTTGTCACTGTTTCGGCTATGTTGCCCTCAACAAGGAATAAAAAGCTAATCGACCTAAACGTTACATCGCTTCGATCCAGCGATATAGCGTGGGCCGACTATGTTTTCATCAGCGCGATGTATATTCAGAAAGAATCAGTAAACAAAATTCTGGAAGAGTGTTTGAAAAACAAGGTTAAGGTGGTAGCCGGCGGCCCGCTCTTTACCCACGAGCACAACAATTATCCTCAGATAGATCATTTTGTGCTCAATGAAGCAGAAATTACGCTGCCTCTGTTCCTTAATGATCTGGCTTTGGGAAATACGCCACAGCATATCTATAAAACAAGCGAATATGCTGATATAACAAAAACGCCGGTTCCCGACTACCATTTATTATCGGCAAAAGACTACGCTTTTATGAATGTCCAGGTGTCGAGGGGTTGCCCATATAACTGCGATTTTTGCGAGATTACGGCCCTTCTGGGGCACAAGGTTAGAATGAAAAGCCCCCGGCAGATTATTAATGAACTTCTCGAGGGATATAATAAGATCCTCGTCAATATCTATTCACCAAAACCTTATTACCAGAGGATACGCCAGTGCTTAAACCACTACAAACGCCCCAAAAACGGGAAAGCAAAAGTGCAGCTAAACAACCTGACAGCTTTCGTTAAGTCGGTGTTTATCCTCGGAGTTGCCAGCAGGGGCCGACGCGAGTACTGGAAACTTATGTTTTGGACACTTTTCCGAAAGCCCCGCTTAATTATTGATGCCATCACCTTTGCGGTGTATGGTTATCACTTCCGCACAGTATATGGTTTAAGAAACAAAAGCAAATAAAATTATGAAAACACATCAAAATATTTCCCTTGTTAAAAGCAGGATAAGCAGAGCAGGGCTGCTGGTCAGAAGATTTCTTTTACTGATCCTGATTTCCGCTCTGTTGCCAGGATGTTTACAGAACCTGGTAACCGGCCGCAACCAGTTGAGATTAGTCCCCGAATCGGAGCTTCAATTAATGGCTGTAAGCGAGTATGATAATTTTTTATCAGAAAGCAAGGTGTTAGACCCGCGCAGCAGCAACGATGCTGCAATGGTAGACCGTGTGGGGTTCCGTATTTCAACCGCGATATCAAAGTTTTATATCAGCCAGCAAAAAGAATCGGTGATAGAAGGATACCAGTGGGAGTTTAACACGATAGCCAACGAGGCGGTTAATGCATGGTGCATGCCTGGCGGAAAGGTGGCTGTGTATTCAGGCCTGCTGCCGGTAACTCAGAACGAAACAGCGCTGGCCATAGTCGTTGGCCACGAAATTGCACATGCCGTTGCCAAACATGGCAGTGAACGAATGAGCCAGGCAATGATGCAACAATTGGGAGGTGTGGCCTTACAGGTTGCTTTATCACAAGAACCCCAGCAAACCCGGGCTCTGTTTATGCAATCATATGCCATAGGAAGCCAGGTAGGAGCTATGCTGCCATGGTCAAGGCAGCAGGAAACGGAAGCCGACAAGTATGGGTTATTATTTGCCGCCATGGCCGGTTACAATCCTCAGGAAGCAATTCCTTTCTGGGAAAGGATGTCGAATGCCGGCGGGGCCAAACCACCGGAATTTTTGAGCACTCACCCTTCCGATGAAACGAGAATTAGTAATCTGAAAAAGTTTATGCCCGAGGCCATGAAATACTATGCTGCTTACGGGAAAAACTGAATTTAATCAGCAGCTGGACGTTGGCAATAAAATATCGTTCATATAAAAAGTGTGAATGATGTAAATTCTATACGGAATTATGTAACGTTATTTATTACAGGATGGATGACCTTTGTGGGGATAAATAATTATTCACAATAAACAATTAATACGATGAGTTCATTCAAGACATTTTTGGGCGTATTGGCCGGGGCAGCCGCCGGCGCATTGGCCGGGGTTTTATTTGCTCCTGCAAAAGGATCGAAAACCCGTAAGAAGATTAAAAGGCAAGGTGAAGACTATTCAGATGCCGTAAAGGATAAAGTCAATGAGGGAGTTGAAGCAGTCACCGATAAATATGAAAAGGTGAAAGAAGGTGTTTCTGACTATGCTGACAAAAAAATGAGTGGCTTCAATGAAGCAGATAAAGATAAGAAAACGGTTAAGACCGGAAAAGCTTAGTAATTGGTAATCTCTTTAAAGAATCATTGAAAATAAATTCATCGAACCGTGACAGTTAAAGATTTTGCTATACCCCTTTACGTGAAAACGGTTCTGGTTATTATTGGATTACTGGCTTTTGTTTTTACACTATATATTGCTCAAAGCATTGTCATTCCAATTGTTTTTGCAACAATTCTTGCAATTGTGCTCCACCCGGCTGTAAACCTGATAGTCAGGCTAAAAATACACCGGGTTGTAGCCATTGTCCTGGTAATGTTTCTTACCTTTCTGATAATTGCCACCTTTGGCACACTGTTGTTTTCTCAGGCCAGCCGTTTCACAGAATCGTTGCCAAAGCTGGTTAACAAGTTTACCGAAATACTCAACCAAATCATTTTCTGGACTTCAGGTCATTTTGATATTAGCGCCAATGAGATTACCGCATGGATTACCGCAACAAAGAATGAACTCATTGGAGGTGCTGAAATCGGGCAAACAATAGTTAATGTTGGCAGCATACTGGCCTTTTTGTTTTTAATTCCTGTGTATGTGTTTATGATTTTGTTTTATCAGCCCCTTTTGATTGAGTTTCTCCACCGGTTGTTTGGCAAAAGCAACAGAGACAAAGTGAGCGAAATAATAAACCAGATTAAAACGCTTATTCAACAATACCTCATCGGGCTCCTTATTGAAGTGGTTATTATTGCTGCACTATATACCATCGGACTGCTGATTTTAGGAATTGAGTATGCTTTAATTCTCGGCATACTGGGGGCCCTGCTTAATCTGATTCCCTATCTCGGATCAATCATTGCAGCATCCCTGCCAATGATTATTGCTATTATCACCAAGCCATCGCCATGGTTTGCATTGCTGGTTCTGGCGCTATACATATTCATTCAGTTTATCGACAACAATTTTATTGTTCCAAAAATAGTGGCTTCAAAAGTAAAAATCAACGCTTTGGCTTCCATCATTGCTGTTGTTACATTTGGCGCATTGTGGGGCATACAGGGCATGTTGGTTGCAATTCCCCTTATAGCTATTGCCAAGCTTATTTTCGATCATATCGATTCATTAAAACCATGGGGATTTGTACTGGGCGATGATATGCCTTCGCTATCGAGCAGGAAAACCAGGATTAAAAGATTGTAACTAAAGTTGATATGAAAATGTGTGAATAATGTAATTCTTATTTGGAATATTGTAAGGATTGCAGTGGCGAACACCCTTATTTTTACCCTGTGAAAAAATTTGCACCTTTAAAAAAAGTAACCATAAACACCCTTGTTATTAAAAAGAGGGTGACCCGGTTTGGTGAAAGAACCTATGAAAAAACGCAGGAAGCCAATGCTTTCTTTTTAGCGATAGGTGATTTCTTTTTGTTTCTTTGGCAAGCAACAAAAGAGACTTTTTCCCGGAGTTTTGAATTCAAGGAGTTCCTGCAACAGTGTTATCAAATCGGGTACAAAACGTTACCGCTTATTTCGGTAACCGGTCTCATTATGGGATTGGTACTCACCATCCAGTCGCGGCCGGTTTTAGCTGATTTCGGCGCCGTATCCATGCTTCCCGGAATGGTAACTTTATCCATCATCCGGGAAATGGGGCCCGTGATTACTGCGTTGATCTGTGCCGGGAAAATTGGTTCGGGCATGGGCGCCGAGCTGGGCTCCATGAAGGTATCGGAACAAATTGATGCCATGGAAGTTTCTTCTACGCATCCTATACGCTTTTTGGTGGTCCCAAGAGTTTTGGCTGCCACCTTAATGATTCCGATTTTAGTGTTGTATGCCGATGCCCTTGGAATAATGGGAAGCTGGGCCGGAGCAAACATTAAAGGCAGCGTCACTTTTGTGCTGTTCTTCAACCAGGCTTTCAGGGTGGTTGATTTTATGGATCTCTTACCTGCCGTCATTAAAACGTTCTTTTTTGGAGCCGTCATCGGAATTGTGGGATGCTACAAAGGATATACCGCAGGACGCGGAACAGAAAGCGTAGGCAAAGCGGCCAATTCTGCCGTAGTGCTTGCTTCCCTGCTCGTGATTATTGTTGACTTGATTGCTGTTCAGGTAACCGATATGCTTTTATAGCAAAAAATAAGAAATGGTTAAAAATGAAACGGTTGTACAGGAAAGTATAAAAACACCTGAAATGGTTATAGAAATTAACAACCTCAGTAAAGGGTTTGACGGTATGCAGGTATTAGACAACTTGTCGCTAAGCCTTATTAACGGAGAAAACCTGGTTGTTCTCGGAAAATCAGGCTCCGGGAAATCGGTTCTTATTAAATGCATTGTCCGTTTGCTAAATCCCGACCAGGGAACAATTATGGTATT
>CAYXJS010000120.1:0-3166 GCA_964465045.1 uncultured Bacteroidales bacterium
TAAGGTTGTTGCCCGGGAGCAGTTTTGTTTCCGGGTTTTTTTACGAATTGTCCTTGAAAACACACAATATTGTTTAAATTTGAGAACGGTTAAATGAAAATCAACTGCATTCTTATTATACATGACTATCAAAGACCAAAACCAGCAAAATGATTGAAACGTTAATAGAAAATATTTCCAATAATTCCATTCAGGATTTTTTTCGTAGAAAAATCCACACTTTTCGGCCTGTAAATGAGAGTTTTGAAGATATTATTCCTGAGAAGGACTATTCAAGCTTTACTGAACTGACTAAGCTTGGCGAAGCGGAATTATCTGATGCGAATGAATTGCTCGTGTTTTCCTGTAAATATGAAGGGGAACTTTCAGAGCGGTCTTCAAAAAAGAAACAGTTTGAGATTGCGAAAAAAGTGCTAAAGGAAGATTTTAAAGATGGCGCGATCTTTATCTTTTTTGATAAAAATGGAAGTTTCCGTTTTAGCTTTATTAGGAAAAACTATGGGAATAAAGAACAGAAATTCACACCCTGGAGAAGGTATACTTACTTTGTTAGTCCTGAAAAACATAACAAAACATTTAAACGCAGAATTGGTGATCAGCAGTTTATTTCATTGGAAACAATACAGGATGCATTCAGCGTTGAGCCTCTATCCAAAGAATTTTATCAAAAACTAAGTCAATGGTACTTTGATTCTCTTGGCCAGGTTCGCTTTCCAAATGATACGGGAGAAGATCAGCATAGGCTTCATATGAATGCTATGATACGATTGATTACGAGAATCATTTTTGTTTGGTTCATGAAAGAAAAGAAGCTTATTCCTGATGATTTTTTTGATAAACGTGAGATTGATAAACTGATCAGTTTCATGGATAAAACCGGAAGCACATACTATAAAGCCATTTTGCAAAACCTCTTCTTTGCAACTTTGAATACACCCCGCGAAAAAGGGAGAAAATTTGTTAACCGGCAACATGGCGTGCAGGGATTTTATCGTTATGAGCGGTTTATTGAAGACAAGGAGCATTTTCTGAAATTAATGGAAGACATTCCATTCCTCAACGGAGGACTGTTTGAAAATTTGGATGTTATCAAACCCGAAGAAGATGTTTTTAAACGCATAGATTGTTTTTCTGACCGTCGGGATAACGAAACCAGATTAACCGTTCCTGACAAAATCTTTTTTGGTACATATACTTCTGATTTAACGGATTACCTTGGTGAGGGATATGATAACACCGAGGTAACAGGTTTAATTGACCTATTACAGCAATATGATTTTACGATTGATGAAAATACGCCCTATGATCAGGATGTAGCCCTTGACCCTGAATTATTAGGATTGGTATTTGAGAACTTACTGGCCAGCTATAACCCGGAAACAAAGAGCACTGCCCGCAAAGACTCCGGATCTTTCTATACGCCACGCGAAGTGGTTGACTTTATGGTGGAAGAAAGTCTTGTTCAGCAAGTAGCTGATAAAACAAACTTCCCGAAAAATGAAATCAAATTGTTGTTTAAAAACAATGATGATCAGCCTTTTGATAAACCTGAAGATAAGAAATTAATTGTTGACACCCTGAGTGAACTGAAGGTTCTTGATCCGGCATGCGGTTCTGGCGCTTTTCCTATGGGGGCGCTTCAAAAACTGGTTCATGTTTTGGGTAAAGTAGATGCAGATAATACCCTTTGGTACGAAAAACAAAAACACATAGCCATCGCTGATACGCAAAAAGCTTATGATATTGGCGAACACGAAGAACGCAAGCTGCGCCTTGATATTATTGAAGAAGCTTTTGAGAAAGGTCTGAACGAACCCGATTATGCACGAAAACTTTACGTTATCGAAAATGGATTATATGGCGTGGATATCCAGCCTATTGCTATTCAAATCGCCAAATTGCGCTTTTTCATTTCGTTACTGGTTGATCAAAAAATAACTGCTGATCGCGAGAATTTTGGTGTCATTGCCTTACCCAACCTGGAAACGAAATTTGTGGCCGCCAATAGCTTAATTCATTTGCCAGGAACTACTGAAAATACCCAAATCCAGATCAAGGACCTGGAAATTGAAAAGAAGGAAATTGAACTGAGGCAAGTCCGCCATGAATTGTTCATGGCGAGAACCCCCAAGACCAAAGAGAAAAAGCGGACACGTCATAAGGAAATCCAACAGGAAATTGGCGATATCTTAATCAAGAATGGTTTTCCCAGCGCTATGGCCGAAGCGATAAAAGACTGGAAGGCGTTCAACCCCAATAACAAAGCCGATTGGTTTGACCCGGAATGGATGTTTGCCACCAAAAAGTTCGATGTGGTTATTGGCAATCCGCCTTACATTCAGTTGCAAAAAGCGCTGCCCGGAAAAGAAAATTTGAAATATGCTGATGTCTATAAAAATGAAAGTTATAAAACCTTTGAACGCACAGGCGATATCTATGCGCTGTTTTACGAACAAGGATTGAATATATTAAGGCAGAACGGGATATTGTGCTATATCACTTCCAATAAATGGATGCGTGCCCGCTACGGAAAATCGTTGCGCAAATTCTTCCTTGATAAAAATGCCTTGCTGTTGCTTGATTTAGGCCCCGGAATTTTTGATGCGGCTACCGTAGACACCAACATTCTGCTTATTCAAAACAAAAAAGTGAAAAAGTTTGAATTGAAAGCCTTGAAGCTGGAGCATAAGCAACAGATTTCAGCTTTACCCCAGGAAAAACTTAGTACTTTGGATAAGCTTAATGAAGAAAGCTGGATTATTCTCCAGCCCAAAGAGCAGGCCATAAAAGAAAAAATTGAACATATAGGAACCCCACTGAAAGACTGGGATGTTGAACTCTATCGTGGGGTATTAACCGGTTATAATGAAGCCTTTATTATTGATGGCGCTACGAAAGATGCATTAATTGAGCAAGACCCCAAAAGTGCGGAAATCATAAAACCCCTGCTTCGTGGGCGCGACATCAAGCGCTATAAAGCTGAGTTTGCTGATTTGTGGTTGATCGCAACATTCCCGGCATTAAATATTGATATTGATAATTATCCTGCTGTAAAACAATACTTGTCGCAGTTTTTGCCCAAGATTAAGCAAACGGGGGAAGAGTTTGTAAATCAATACGGCAAAAAAGAAAAAACCCGAAAAAAGACCGGTAACAAATGGTTTGA
>CAYXJS010000120.1:3266-5113 GCA_964465045.1 uncultured Bacteroidales bacterium
ATCAATACGGCAAAAAAGAAAAAACCCGAAAAAAGACCGGTAACAAATGGTTTGAGACTCAGGACCAAATTGGCTACAACAAAGAGTTTGATAAAGAGAAAACCGTGTGGAAAAGAATCGGTTCCATCATTCGTTTCTCCTTTTCAAAAGATAATGAACTTTGTCTGGATAGCACAGTGATTATGACAGGGGAACACCAAAAATACCTGACAGCACTATTAAACTCAAAACTGATGATAAGGGAACTTTTAATAAACTCTCCAAAAACAGGAACAGGAGATGTTATTATCAGCGTTCAGGCATTAAATCCATTGTTTGTTTATAAACCCGATATAAAAACAGAGAAAGCTTTTACTGATTTGGTCGATAGTATCTTATCAAAGAAATCAACAGGTGAAACCACTACTGAGGAAGAAAACCAAATTGACCTGATGGTTTATAAACTTTATCAGCTTACCTATGATGAAGTGTTGGTAGTGGACGAGCAGCCGCCTTTCAGCAGGGAAGCGTATGATGCTTTCGAATGGCCGGAAGCATAATGTTTCGTGTAACCAATCTGCCATTTATCTGTAACGAATTATAGTGAAGTTAGTGTCAGGTTTTGTTGGAGGCTGTTACAGTTTATATTTTTACCACATAAAAAATCTATATTTGCAATGAGAAACAGTAAAGTCATTATAAACAATTGAAATAAAATAACATAATAATTAAAAAGCATTTTATTTTGTAACAATTATTGACTATATTTGTTACAGTATATGGCTGTAAAAGTTACATAAATGACAAGTATTGAATCAAATATAAGAGAGCATATTGCTCGTTTGCGCGGAGGGAGTGTTTTTTATCCTTCTGACTTTGAAGAGTATGGTTCTTCAGAGGCAGTCAGGATTGCATTGTTTCGTCTTGCGGAAACCGGGATAATCAAACGTTTAGCCCATGGTATTTATGCCAAACCCTATAAAAGCAAGTACATAGGCGATGTATATCCCGGTGCGGAAGAAATTGCTAAAGCCATTGCCAAAAGAGATAAGGCTCGCTTGTTGCCCACCGGAATAGCTGCGCAAAACAAGTTGGGTTTGAGTACTCAAGTGCCGATGAATTTTGTATATTATACCGACGGCCCTGCAAGAACCGTAAAACTTGAGCATGCTACCATTACATTTCGCAAGGCCAGCCCTAAAAAAATGGCTTTACGGGGAAAAATCAGTAAATTGGTCGTGATGGCTCTGACAGATATCGGACAGGATAACCTGACTGAAAAAGAGGAAAACAAAATTCTGAATGTACTGCAAAATGAGAAACCCGAAGACTTAAAACATGATATCAAAATGGCCCCGAGATGGATAGGCCGTATAATGGCAAAAGCATTAAATGAAGAATTATGAATTTATATGAACTGCCGGATAATGATAAAAACCTTATTTACAAAGGGGTTAAAGACCGTAAAAAGCTGAATTTGCCTGATGCTTCCATCGAAAAAGACTGGTGGGTAGTACAAACACTCCGGCTGATTTTTGAGATGGATGTTAGCCAATACATGGTTTTTAAAGGCGGAACTTCGCTGAGCAAAGCCTGGAACCTGATTGAAAGGTTTTCGGAAGATGTTGATCTGGGCTTGTCATGGGAGTTTTTCGGGTTCCCTTCAGATATAAGCCGTACACAAGTAAGAACCAAATTGCGTAAAAGATCGAATGAATATCTCTCTCATGAATTTAGAGATGCCTTACAAAAAGCTTTTGATGGCCAGGGATTCAAGGATGTAGAGGTGCTAAAAGTAGAAGAAGGCGACCCTGACCAGGACCCGGTACAAATAGCGGTGTATTATCCGCAGGTTACAGAAGAAAGTG
>CAYXJS010000120.1:5213-8684 GCA_964465045.1 uncultured Bacteroidales bacterium
TACGATATTCAAAAGATAGCTCAAACCCCTTTTGCCGGAAAAGCTCTTGAAGACAAAGCGTTGTATCGTGCTATTGTTGCACATCGTAAAAAGTTCAGCCGATTAGGTAGCGTGGACTATGAAAAACATTTCCCCCCATTTCTGAATCCGCTTCCACCTGAAAAGCTCCTGGAAGCCTGGGAGAAAGACTATAAAAAAATGCAATCAGAAATGATTTATGAAACCGATAGTTTTCCGTTTCCCGAATTAATTCAGGAACTTCGCAGTTTGGTTTCACACATCAATGAACAAAAATTTTAGCTATGGCTCATAATTTCATCACCAATAAAGAAGCCCAGAAAACGCTGAAAGGGCGATTGAACCACATCATTCCGGTAAGTGAGGAGTTAAAGTTTCTAGTCGGCTTCTTCTACTTTTCTGGCTGGACAGAAGTATATGAACGCATCAAAGAGAATCCTTCCCTGAGAATCAAACTACTCATTGGGTTACAGGTGGACAAGGTGCTCAATAGTGTGGTGGAACATGGCAAACAGGAAGAATCACTTTCGCAGGAGGATATTTTTCAGCAGTTTTTAATATCGACAGGAAAAGCCATAAACAACGAAGAACTTGATAATGAAGCATTCTATAACCAGGTGAGCTTTTTTCTTGAATTGCTGGAAAACGGAAACCTGCAGATTCGTAAAACACTGGATCCAAATCATGCAAAACTCTATCTTTTCAAATACAACGAGCAGGAAAGGCTTAAAAATAACTCACCTGGAGAGATCATTACAGGCAGCAGCAACTTAACCAAAGCCGGGCTTGGCGGTCAGAGTGAGTTTAATGTGGAAATCAGGGATTATGGTTTTGATGAAGCTGAAGCGTTTTTTGATGATTTATGGGATAGTGCCGTACCCATCTCTGAGGTTGATGAAAGAAAGCGCTTATTAGTTAATTTCATTCGCTACAAATCGCAGGCTGCTTCCGTGAGTCCTTTTGAGGCGTATGTCCTTATCCTGAAAACCTACCTTGATTTACAGGCGCAAAACCAGGTTAAACCCGATATTGAAAACCTGCTGGAGGATAATGGCTTCGAAAAATACAGCTACCAGTTGGATGCTGTAAACCAGGCTCTCAGCATTATAAAGGAATACAACGGAGCCATCATTGCCGATGTGGTCGGACTGGGAAAATCAGTTATCGCAGCCCTTATTGCAAAAAGTATGGGTAAACGGGGAATCGTTATTTGTCCACCGGGATTGATGGGCGATCGCAATGAAAATACAGGATGGCACGAATACCTTAACCGTTTTGGCTTATGGAACTGGGAAGTTCATAGTCGCGGCAAGCTCGAAGACCTGGCAACATCCCTCAAAAAAGATAACCGGGGCATAGAAATGGTGATCGTTGATGAGGCGCACTATTTTAAAAATCAGGATACCGAAGCTTATGAACAGCTGCTCAATGTTTGCCGGGGAAAAACCGTGTTGCTGCTTACAGCTACGCCTTTTAGCAATACGCCCGCAGATATCTTTTCGTTGCTAAAACTGTTCATTATTCCGGGCCGTTCGGGCATTACGATTGAAGATAACATGGAGGCGACTTTCAGGGCTTATGAATACAGGTTTAAAAACTTATCCTATATCACCAAAAACTACAAATCAACTGACCCTAAGAAAAGAAAAAAGGCGGAATTATACTACATCAAGTTCTTCGGCTTGCAGCCTCCCGTGGATATTACACTTGTTAAAAATGAAACTCGCGAATTGGCTGATAACATAAAAAACATTATTGCGCCGGTCGTTATTCGCCGAAACCGCCTTGACCTGAAAACTGACCATCAGTATTCTAAGGAAATTAAAGCTTTAAGTGAAGTGGATGACCCGAAGGAATTGTTTTTCTCTCTCTCGGAAAAGCAATCGGAGTTTTATGACAAGGTTATTAATAATTACTTTGGTGAAAATGGAATGTTTTCAGGAGCGATTTATCAGCCTTTTGTGTATGAAAAGGTTATCGAAGATGAAGAAAACCTGGATGAAGCAGGGAATCGCGCCTTCCAGCAACAGCGTAACTTGTTTGATTTTATGCGCCGTTTGCTGGTAAAACGATTCGAAAGTTCATTTGGAGCCTTTTATGAAAGTATCAAACGCTTTGAACGTATCCACCGGGTGGTGCAGGATTTCATCCGGATAACCAAAGGAAAGTATATCCTCGACAGGAAATTGATTGAAGCCATTTATAAAGACAGTGAAGAGGAGATTGAACAGGCACTTCAGGAGTTTGAAGAGAGTCTGGCCAATAAACAAACCGGCAAAAATAACCGGGTTTATCAGGTTAATAAATTTGAAAGGAAGGATGAGTTTCATGAACATGTTGAAAATGACCGTCAGCTCTTTGATAAAATACTAGACGAGATCGAAAAACTTCATTTGGTAGAAAATGACCCCAAAAGAGCTAATGTCATTGAAGCCATTGAAGAGGTGCTGGAAAAAGAAAAAAGACGGCGGAAAGTCATTGTATTTAGTGAATATGTTGATACCGTTGAGCATTTGGAACCTTATTTCAAAAAGGAATTGGGCGAGCGGGTGTTAGTTTGTAATGGAACGGTTAATAAGTCAATGGCGCAGGCTTTGTATGCTAATTTTGATGCACAGTATAACGGAACACATGAGAATAAATATGATGTTTTGGTTACCAGCGACAAGCTTTCTGAAGGATTTAATTTGAACCGTGCCGGACTTATCATCAATTATGACATACCGTGGAATCCCACCCGTGTCATCCAACGAGTGGGGCGTATCAACCGTATCGGGAAAAAAGTATTTGATCAGCTTATGATTTACAATTTTTTCCCGTCCAAAGTGGGAGCTGACGTCGTAAAAAGCCGTGAGATTGCTGCACAAAAAATGTTCTTAATCCATAATTCTTTAGGAGAGGATTCCAAAATTTTTGATCCGGATGAGGAGCCCTCGCCAAGTGAATTGTTTTCGAAAGTCAATGAAAACCCGGAAAACGAAGAAGAGATCAATATCATTACCTTGATTCGGAATCGTTATGCGAAAATTAAATTGGAACATCCTGAAATTATTGAGAATGCATCGCAACTACCCGCCCGCGTGAAAACGGCCAAATCATATAACAAATGGGAGCTAAACGTGCTGCGTAAAAAAGGCCTTGGGATATTTGCACAGCAAGCCGTTTATGATCAAGCTAAAGAAGGAAATATTTTAGAAAGCCTTAATATTGATGAACTTATCAAATCGGTTGAATGTGACGCAGAAGAACCAAAACTCAGCTTGTCAGACAAATTCTGGCCGAACTACGATTGGATTAAAAACTATAAACCATCATACAAATTAGGGAAAAGCGAAATGTCACTCGAAGTAAAAGCTCAGAATAACCTTAAATTTGCGTTAAAATTTGTGGAAGCCCATGAAGAAGACCTTCGTAGTTTCATTAATACACTTGTTAAGGATATCCGGCATTACC
>CAYXJS010000121.1:0-8677 GCA_964465045.1 uncultured Bacteroidales bacterium
TTGGAATGACCGCCGTGAAAGGTGTTGGAGAACATGCCGTAGAGTCTATTATCAAAGAAAGAGAAGAAAACGGTCCGTATCAGAATATTTTTGACCTGGTCAAGCGGAACGACTTACGCGCTGTTAACCGGAAAAGTCTCGAAGCGCTGGCATTGGCGGGCGGTTTTGACGGGTTTGGAGATGCACATCGTGCACAGTATTTTTATGAAGAAGAAAAAAATATACTCTTCATTGAAAAAATCATCAAATACGGTCAGCAGTATCAAAACAATGTAAACTCTGCACAGGCATCGCTTTTTGGCGGCATGGCCGAAACTGAACTTCCGGATATCCGTTTCCCGGATACGCCGCAGTGGGGTCAAATTGAGCAGCTCAAAAAAGAAAAGGAAGTAATCGGATTTTATCTCTCTGGCCATCCGCTGGATGATTATAAGCCCATGATAAAGCATTTTTGCAACGCTACGCTTAAAGACCTTGATAAGCCCATGGCTGAGCTCGTCAATAAAGAATTTACGGTAGCCGGTATTGTTTCAGCTCCCTCCCCTCCCAGCCTTTACACGAAAAAGGGCAAACCTATGGGCCGCTTTACAGTTGAGGATTATGAAGGAGCCAAAGAGTTTTTTGTCTTCGATAGGATGTTGAGCAACCATAAAGCCAACATCGAAACGGAAGGAACACCCTTGCTAATGAAAGTAAAGGTTACCGAAGGAAAGTATCCCGATGCGGATGGAAACAAACGCTACTTTATGTCGGTTAATGATATGCAGTTTCTGGGTGACGTGATGGACAAAACCGATAAAGTTGTAAATATTTCCATGCCGCTGGAGCAACTGGATGCTGAAATGGTAGAAAACCTGAGCCAGATGGTGGAAGAGCACCCAGGAAACAACAAAATCAAAATCAAAGTATATTCTGCCGGCGACAAACTGGATGTAGAGTTACCCGGAAGAAGCAAAAAAGTTCACGTTGGCGGTTTTCTGAAAGCCATGGAACAAATGCAAGGCGTTGAGTTTAGTTTGTCATAGCAAAGCATTGAGTACTGGGGAATAGTTGATTGAGTTAATTGGTGAATGGTTAATTGGTGATTTGTGAATTTGAAATGTGTTGATTTGTAATCTATTCATTTTTAATTTAATCCGAAATTCGAAATCTTTTCATTGCCAACTGCTACCTGCTACCTGCCAACTTTCACCTAAAGACCTAAACACATACGCACTTAAACACCTTTCAAACAACCTAAAAACATTCAAATATAACTCATAGCCATAATCTTTGTAATCTACAACTATCTGCATATCTTAGCAGTTGTTTTTAAAACAGAGTAGCATATTTTCTCAATACACTTTATTTAGTAACGAAACCTAACTCGATGGAAGAGAAAGACACAAAAGCCCATGACAGTGAGGCACACTTAAAAAGTTCCAAAAAATATTTTGATGTTGATGGGCCTGTATTCTGGCCGGCGGCCGTGATTATCGTAACCTTCATTACAATTACGCTTATTATCGGCCAGCCGATGGAAAAAATTTTCGCTTCTGTACAAAACAACATTTCTAATCTTGGCGGTTGGTTTTTTGTTTTGTCTGTTAACTTTTTCCTTGTATTTGTTTTATACATTGCCTTTAGCAAATATGGCCGTATTCGTTTAGGTGGAAAACGTGCCAAGCCTGAGTTTTCTACCGGAGCCTGGTTTGCTATGCTTTTCAGCGCAGGTATGGGTATCGGAATTTTATTTTGGAGCGTAGGCGAGCCTATGTTTCACTTTATGGGTCCGCCTCACGGTGAACCTGAAACAGCAGCGGCAGCAGAAATCGCTATGGAAACTACATTCCTTCACTGGGGCATGCACGCCTGGGGTATATATGCTTTAGTAGGTATGGCACTGGCCTTTTTTACGTTTAACCGTAAATTGCCTTTAACGATTAGCTCTATTTTTTATCCTCTTTTAGGAAAAAAGATATACGGGCCCTGGGGTAAAGCCATTAACGTTCTGGCTGTGGTAGCTACCCTTTTCGGTTTGGCTACTTCTTTGGGGTTAGGTGTAAAACAGGTTAGTGCAGGCTTAGCACACCTTTTTGATTTGCAGGATTCTGTAAAAACGCAGGTAATACTCATTACACTGATAACCTTCGCCGCCACCGGTTCTGTAATTGCAGGACTCAGCAGTGGTGTAAAACGCCTCAGCGAGCTTAACATGATTATTGGAGCCATATTTTTGGGGTTCATGCTGATAGTAGGGCCCTCACTGTTTATTTTTGATTCCTTTGTACAAAACCTCGGAGGCTACATCCAAAATTTCTTTTCTCTGGCTACCTGGACAGAAACTTATCAGCAATCTGACTGGCAAAATAACTGGACCGTCTTCTATTGGGCCTGGTGGATTAGCTGGTCACCATTTGTGGGGATGTTTATCGCCCGGATTTCGCGTGGTAGAAAGCTAAAAGAGTTTGTGCTGGGCGTACTCATTGTACCTACTTTGCTTACCTTCCTTTGGCTTTCAGCCTTCGGTGGCAGCGCTATTTTTCTCGAATTAAACGGTATTGCTGATATTACCGGTGCGGTGAGCGAAAATGTGTCTACCTCACTGTATGTATTGCTGGAGCAGTTTCCGCTTTCATTCATAACCTCCATTGTTGGAGTTGTACTGGTAACCAGCTTTTTTGTTACTTCTTCTGACTCCGGATCATTGGTAGTAGATTCGCTGACAGCAGGAGGAAAATTAGATGCTCCAGTAGCGCAGCGTATATTCTGGGCTTTAACAGAAGGCGCTGTAGCTGCTGTATTACTGGTCGGTGGTGGCCTGGGAGCTCTGCAAACGGCTGCTATCACCACAGGACTGCCCTTCGCATTGATTCTGATAATGCTTACATACAGCTTGCTGAAAGGGCTTGATACAGAATATGAAGAGATGATGGCTGTAGAAAGAAAACAGGAAGAAGAGTCTTATCAGCAAGTGATTTCCGGTCTGATTAAAAAACGCGAAAAAGCACGCTCTTCAGCCAAAGGAAACACCACTCAAAATAAGAAGAATAAGGAAGAATAATTAACTTTGAATAAAAAAACAGAATGTATCAATTAGACCATATCTTAGTACCGCTCGATCTCAGTGAGATGGATGACTTTTTAATCCGCTACTGCAATTTTATTACAGAGCCTTTTAAACCCAAAAGCATCACATTTATACATGTGATGCAGTCGTATGATATTCCTAAAGATGTTTTGGATGCCTATCCGGATTTGGATGAGCCCATCTCCAAAGTTCTGCAGGATGAGCTGGAAGAAAAGGTAAACGACCTCTTTGAGAAAAAAGATGATGTAAAAATCATTATTAAGGTAGAGGAAGGAATAACAACTGAAACACTCGTAGAATACGCCAAAGACCATAACATCTCACTTACGTTGATGGGTAAGAAAATTGGCTATAAAGGACGTGGCAGCACTGTAAGACGTGTATTGAATCTTATTCCGTCGAGTGTATTGCTGGTTAGTGAGACAACGCCACAACAGATCAATCATATCATGGTGCGGATGGATTTCAGCAGGATATCTGGAATGGCCCTGAAAATGGGAATACGTTTAAGTGAGCTCACCGGTGCTAAGGTAACTTGCCATAACGTGCATAAGCTGCCGCTGCATTACCTTGCTCAGCCTTCACGCTCTGACAGGGTCAGAGTGGAAAAACAGGTAGAAAAATATGCGCTGAAAGAATACAACAAGTTTGCTAAAAAGCAAAAGGTAAACCCTCAGGAAATTCCTTGCACCGTATCATTGGATACAGAAAACGAGGAAGCCCATATACTTTACAGCCAGGCCCTCAAAATAGGAGCAGATATGATTCTGATTGGTTCCAAAATTAAGTCTGAATATGCTAACGTGATTTTGGATACTACATCTGAAAAACTCGCCGGACCAGAAAAGAATATTCCGGTGCTGATAATGAAAGACCGGAAACAAACACTGGGCTTTTTAGACTCTTTGTTCGACTAAAAAAATATGAATATGATTAAAAAAGGAATTTTAATCGGGATTGTGATGGCCGTTCTATCTTTGGCAATCAATTCCTGTAACTTTAATGCATTCACCGAGGAAGAAGATCGTAGCCTGAGAATGGTTTACACCAACTGGTCTGAAGGTATTGCTATTACCCATCTAGCCAAAATTCTACTTACAGAAAAAATGAACTATGAAGTGGATTTAAAACTGACAGATGTGGAGTCAGCGTATGATGAACTGGCCAACTCAGAAACTGATGTTTTTGCTGATGCATGGCTCCCGGAGACACAAAAAAAATATTTTGAACAGCATAAAGACAAACTAAACCGCATCGGCATAATTTATCCTGAAGCCCGCACAGGGTTTGTAGTGCCTGATTACAGCCGCTTTCAGTCTGTTAAAGACCTCAAAAACTGCAAGCATGACATTATTGGTATTGACGCCGGTGCCGGCGTGATGCACCAAGCCCGGAAGGCTATAGATAAGTATCAACTGCCCGTGCAATTGCTGGAGCTTTCAGAAGAAATCATGACCCAAAGGCTTGTTGATTCTATCAAGCGCAAAAAAGAGGTTGTGGTGACTGGCTGGGAGCCACATTGGATTTTCGCGCGCTACGATATCCGATTCCTGAAAGATGAAGATAAGATTTTTGGTGAAAAGGAAAATATTTATTCCATTAGCCGTTTAGGTATGGAAGAAGACCACCCCCGCATTCTGCGCTTTTTTGAAAGAATGCAACTGACAGAAAAGCAGCTTAACAATCTGGTATACTACATGCGCCTTAACGAAGATCCCGAAGTGGGAATCAAGGAATGGATAAATCAAAACGAATATGTAGTGAACCAATGGGTTAAAGACTTAGGCAAAGAGCGTGAGAAGATTATGTAATGAATAGACGAGGCTTTTATACCAACCAAAAAAGCAAAATAATAAAACTTACTGGCTTTAGACCTTGTTTCTAATTGTGTTTCATAATAAGACATTGCCTGCTAAAGTGTTATAAACTAAATAAAAAAACAGAATGCCAACTCATTATGACATTCTGTTTTCTTTTTCCTGAATCAATCTATTTTATCAATTCATTTTCTGAAGGTATTGATATAGTTCACTTTCATCACCAAAAATCACTGTAGTTGTTGAATCAAAAGTTCTTTGGAAGGTTTCCATAGTTTTTGTAAACTGGTAAAACTCCCGTGATTGCCGGTTTTTATTGTAAGCGCTCGCATAGATCGATGCTGCTTCAGCATCAGCTTTACCTTTAATAGTTTCGGCTTTACGGAATGCTTCCGATTGAATTTCATTTAACTCACGTTCTTTCTGACCGTTAATCCGGGAAGCTTCTCCCTGTCCTTCTGAACGGAATTTATCAGCAATGCGGTATCTTTCACTGTTCATCCGGTCATAAACCCTTTTTCTAACATCTTCTACATAATTGATGCGTTTGAAGCGGAAATCCAGAATTCGAATCCCTAAATCCTCAGCTTCTTTGTTGGCTTTTTCAAGCACCTCTTTCTGGATAAAACCACGTCCGTAGCTAATGTCTTGTAGAGAATCATCAATCATTTCACTAATTCTATCGGTTTTTTCTGCTTGCCGGTTTGTGGTTCGTACAAGCTCTACCAATTCATTGCTGGCCACGTTGTCGCGGGTTTCGCCATCCAATAAGTCATCTAACCTCGATTGCGCGCCCCGCTCATCGGTTAATCGTTTATAAAACTGGAGCGGGTCAACAATTTGCCAGCGTGCGTACGTATCCACGAAAATAAATTTTTTGTCTTCTGTAGGAACCTGGTTTGGATCGCCATCCCATTCCAAATATCGTTTTTCGAAGAAATTGGCCGTTTGGATAAATGGCACTTTTACTTGCAAGCCAGGCTCTGTAATAGGTTCTCCTACAGGTTTACCAAACTGAGTTACCACAACTTGCTCCATCTCCCTGACAGTATACAAGCTTTGTGAAAGTACTAAAATCACAGCTAAAGCAGCTATGATGCTTATGATTATTTTATTTTGTGATGTCATCTTTTTTTGATTTTCTGAGTTTAAAGCTTATTTGTTTTTTTGCAACTGCATGTTCAGCAATGGTATTGTATTATCCCCTTTGCCAGGCTTAATAATTTTATCGCCCAGTTTAGGTAAAACATCCTGCATGGTTTCGAGGTAAATCCGTCTTTTGGTTACTTCCGGAGCCCTGACATACTCTTCAAACACCGAGTTAAAGCGGGCCACATCACCCTGGGCATTGTTAACGCGTTTTGTAGCATAGCCTTCAGCTTTCTGGATGGTCTCTTCTGCCTGTCCGCTAGCTTTGGGAATTACTTTGTTGTATTCAGATTTAGCTTGGTTGATTAAAGTTTCTTTTTCTTGTTGGGCTTCGTTAACAGTGTTAAAAGCTCCTTTTACAGGTTCAGGCGGATTAACATCCTGTAATACCACCTGAGCAATTTGTATACCCAGCGAGTATTCCCGGGCAGCTTCCTGCACCATCATCTTAACTTCTCCGGCTACCTCGGCACGCCCTACAGTCAGCACCTCATTTACGGTACGATCACCAACAACTTGCCGCATAGCAGCTTCGGATATCGCCCGCAAAGTAATATCTGCATTTCTCACCTTAAAAAGATAATTGTGTGGCTTGTCAATGCGGTATTGCACTACCCATTCAACATTAGCCAAATTCAAGTCCCCGGTTAACATCAGTGATTCATCCTCGGCCGAACTATTACGGGCATATTGTGTGCGTACATCCGGATTTTGAGTACGAAAGCCGAACTCTTGCTTCTTTTGCCGTTCTACCGGAACTTTATAAGCTTTTTCAATGTAAGGGATTTTCGTTTTTAATCCCGGTTCCACGGTTCGTACATGTTCTCCAAACCGGGTAATCACACCCACTTCTTCAGGGTCTACCTGAAAAAACAGGTCTACAACAAGAAGCAACCCGATAATTATCGATAGCACTTTCTTGTAGTGCTTTTTTAAAAGCTGCTCAATGTCAATTTCGTAAGACTGGTTGTTTGCCATAATTGTAAATATTTAGTTTTTTAACTTGTATAGAGAACAAAAATTTTTCAATCTTGATTTATCATAATGCATTTAGAACATTTTGCTTCGCTTCATCAGGAAAGGCATGAGAATTTGTTCAAAGCCCCGGTTGATATCGGCTTCTACAAAATCAATCTTATATTGCCCGCATTTGAGTTTGAGCGATTCTTTAAACTGATGCAATTTCTGACGGTATTTTTCCCGAATTTCATCAGGCATAAGCTTGATTTTTTCTCCGGTCTCCATATCTATAAAGCGATACGGACGTTGCTTAAAATCAAAATCCATTTCTTTATTACGATCATAAACGTGAAAAAGAATCACCTCATGCTTGTTGTGCTTGAGATGCTGCAACGCAGAAAACAAAGCTTCCGGATTTTCTGTATCTTCAAACATATCGCTGAAGATGACCACTAAGGAACGTTTGTGAATTTTTTCAGCAATTAAATGCAATACATCAATTGCTGCTGTTGTTCTGTGAACATCCTTTGATTCAGGGACCAAATATTCTTCCAGCTTCCTGTAAAGAAACTGGTGATGCGTATTGCTGGAACGGGCATCTGAAGTAAATTCCAGTTTATCAGAAAAAACATTCAGCCCGGCAGCATCTCGCTGTTGTTTAAGCAGTTGGAGCATAGCCGCCGCTGCATATACGGAGAATGTGATTTTGTTGGGGTTATCGATTGTTGGTTGCTTAATCAATGGAAAATACATCGATGAGGAGTGGTCAAGGATGATGTTACACCGGAGGTTAGTTTCTTCTTCAAAGCGTTTTACATATAACCTCTCCGTTTTACCATAGAGTTTCCAGTCGATATGACGTGTTGATTCGCCGGTATTATAAAGCCTGTGCTCGGCAAACTCCACAGAGAAACCATGGAACGGACTCTTGTGCTTACCAGTAATAAACCCTTCTACCACTTGTTTTGCCAGAAACTCTAATTTTGTGAGAGGTTGAAGCCGCTGCTTGTCAATGCTGTAATTCATAATTATAAAAGAAAGGCAGTTTACTTATGCAAACTGCCTTCCATTGCATTTTTTGTAGTTCCTATTTACTCAAAACTGATTCCACTTTTTCCACAAGCGCCGCCTTTGGAACAGCGCCTACCTGCTTGTCTACTACTTCTCCGTTTTTCAGAAAAAGAATTGTGGGAATATTCCGGATTCCATACTTCATAGTTGTGTTTGGGTTGTTGTCAACGTCAAGTTTGCCAACCACTATCTGATCTTTATATTCTTCGCCAATCTCATCTACAATTGGGCCTACCATGCGGCAAGGGCCACACCATTCTGCCCATAAATCAAGAATAACGGGCTTATCGGACTTAACAACTTTTTCTTCAAAGTTTGCATCAGTGATTTCTATTGCCATAGCTTTTTCATTTTTAGTTTATGAATGATTTTCAAAAATAGTAATTTTTAAAGATTTGTTTCAATAATTCTGCCATTTGTGTTTTTATGACAGGATGGCGGTAAGCCGGGTGGACAGATTGGGGGTTCTGCATTGGGAAGTTTGTGGGCTTGTTCTCGTGGTTGATTGCAATTTATTGTCATTTATTGTCATTTGTGGTCATTCTGTTGTAATTCATTGCTTGCCCCGTGAAATTGCGGAGCAATATTTCATTGGGGTAATTGATTGTAA
>CAYXJS010000122.1:0-1107 GCA_964465045.1 uncultured Bacteroidales bacterium
CCTCCGGAAACAATCACTTCTGCATCCGTGAGGATGATTTTGTCGGTGACTTTTTCCACATCTTTTAACCGGATGGTTGAAGTGCCTTCTAACGGAGCTTTCTCAAGAGTCACCTCGGTTGGGTTTTCTGTAATATCGAAGGAGTTGGTTTGCAAAGCCAGAATTTTTTTCTCGCTGTTGATTTTCACTTTTCCGAAGGCTTTTCCTGAAAACACTTTGCTTTTGATCACAAACGGCTCAAAAGACTCCGGAAGGGCGAAAACACCTCCGGCAAATCCCGCTTTCAACTTAGCGGAAACACGCGGTGCTAATGCTTTTCCGGTAAAGTTATCCGAAAAAACAACTACACCACTGTCTTCGGCTTCAGCCGTTTCGACAATAGCTCTGGCATACAGTTGGTTGTCAAGCGTGTCCTGGTCGGTATCTACGTGTTTTACTTTGGCAGCACCGTAAGTGCCCAGCTTTTCCAGTTCGGCATCCTCTACTTTTCCTATGCTCACAGCCGTAACGGATGTGCCGAGCTGATCAGCTATGGCACGGGCATAGGATACTAATTCAAACGTTTTTTTCTTGAACTGGCCTTCCCAGTTTTCGGTATATACTAATACTGACATTTTCTTGCTTTTTAGGTTAAAGAATTTTCGCTGCTTTATCCAGGTCTTCGATAAGCTGGTCTACACTATCGGTGTCATACATCTTGCAATCGCCTTTTACGGGTGGCAATTCAAACTCAGTGTATTCCACTAATGGTTCTTCGCCTGCCGGCTCTATCGTTTCCAGTGGTTTTTTGCGGGCCATCATAATACCGCGCATGGCCGGAATACGGGGTTCTATAGCGATCCCTTTCTGCACAATGCCCACAAATGGCGTGGATACCGCCAGCGTTTCCTTGCCGCCTTCAATTTCCCGGCCCAGGGTGATTTCCTCGTCTTGCAATTCTAATGAGGAGACAGATGAGATGCTCTGCATATCGAGCATTTCAGCCAGGATGCCGCCTACGGCAGAGTTGTTGTAATCACTCGATTCAATCCCGGCAAGGATAATATCAAATCCCTGTTTTTGAATAAAAGCAGCGAGCTCTGAAGCTACAGAATAAGCATCCTGAGG
>CAYXJS010000122.1:1207-8658 GCA_964465045.1 uncultured Bacteroidales bacterium
CCTGTTTTTGAATAAAAGCAGCGAGCTCTGAAGCTACAGAATAAGCATCCTGAGGGCGCTTGTCTATGCGGTAAGCCTTATCGGCCCCCACGGCCAATGCTTTTCTCAGGGTAGCTTCACTGGCTTTTTCGCCTACAGTTACTACAGCAATATGTTCTACTTTTCCGGTTTTTTCTTTCAGCTCCAGTGCACGGGTCAGCGCCAGTTCGTCCCACGGATTGATGATCCACTGCACACCCTCATCGTCAAAAGTGGTGTTGTTGTCCTTAAACTTCACCTTCGTGGTCGTATCCGGGACATTGGATATACAAATAAGTATCTTCATGTTGATATGTTTTTTGAATAGTAGAGTTTAATCTAAAAATTGTTCACTATTTTTATAAATATTATAAAACACAGTTTAACAGTGTGTTATAAAAGCTATAAATTATAATTATATGATTGATTTTCAAATTATTAACTTACTAACTTATTAAACTCAATTTATAGTAGTTAAACGAATAAAAACGCGTTCAGTTTAGCTGAACTGCCTCTATTTTAGAATTTCTCTCGAAATCACAATTTTTTGCACCTCTGAAGTGCCCTCGTAGATTTGAGTAAGCTTGGCTTCCCGCATGAGCCGCTCTACGTGATATTCCTTTACATAGCCATATCCGCCGTGTATCTGTACGGCTTCGGTAGTCACTTCCATAGATATGTCAGCGGCATATTGCTTAGCCATTGCAGAAGCAAAGCCGTATGGTTTTCCCTGGTCTTTCAGCCAGGCGGCTTTTAGGCACAGGTTTCGTGCATTCTCAATCTTTACAGCCATGTCTGAAAGCTTAAAGGCCACAGACTGATGTTTAAATATTTCCTTACCGAACGCTTTACGCTCTTTGGAATACTGCAAAGCACGTTCGTAGGCGCCTGAAGCTATCCCCAGTGCCTGAGCAGCAATCCCGATGCGGCCGCCCTCTAAAGTCTTCATGGCAAATTTAAAACCAAAACCATCTTCACCTAAGCGGTTTTCTTTTGGGACTTTTACATCGTTGAACATCACCGAGTGTGTGTCTGAACTGCGCATGCCCATCTTATTTTCATGAGGGCCTACGGTTATCCCTTCTGCGTGTCGATCTACCAGCAGAGCGTTGATGCCTTTATGCCCCTTTTCGGGATGGGTTTGCGCTATCACGATGTATGTGCTGGCTGTATTTCCGTTTGTAATCCAGTTTTTGGTGCCGTTGAGCAGGTAATGGTCGCCCTTATCTTCGGCGGTAGTTTTTTGCGAGGAGGCATCAGAGCCGGCCTCGGGTTCTGACAGCAGGAATGCGCCGATTTTTTCTCCGGAAGCCAGCGGCTTCAGCCATTTTTCTTTCTGATCTTCGGTGCCAAAAGATTCTATTCCATAACATACCAGTGAGTTGTTTACCGACATGATAACTGAAACAGAGGAGTCGACCTTTGAAATTTCTTCCATAGCCAACACATACGAAACGGTATCCATCCCGCCACCGTCATACTTTTCATCTACCAGCATGCCCAAAAAACCCAACTCGGCCAGTTGTTTTACATGTTCTGTGGGGTAGGCGGCTTTTTCGTCTCTTTCAATAACGTCCTTGATAAGCTCACGCTGCGCAAAGTCACGGGCAGCCTGCTGTATCATTACTTGTTCTTCCGTAAATTCAAAATTCATGCGTTGATGTTTTAAGTTTTTGAAGTTGATTTATGATGATGCTTCCCCTGCATTGTGCAGGCTTAGCAAAAAAACATATGAACAGTAACAAATATATAAATATTTTTTAAAGCAAAAGTGTGATCCTGAATTATTGGATTACAACCGCCTCGCGGATTGGATTTCTATTACCGAAACAACTAATCAACCATTCACCAATCAACCATTCACATTTTTTGGAATTTGGATATTGAGATTTGGAATTTTGACATAATCTCTTGATAAATGTTATTTTTGGATGCCCGGATGAATTAATTTCTTTGATAGAATTATCAGGATGAAAAGCTGCCGGACACCGTTCAAAAGCGTACACGCAATGAGCGGGTGCGAACAAAAACGAACGGGGTTGTTCATTTTATGGGTTTGAAAATAAGAGCTTTAGTTAGTGTGGCATGATTGTTTTTATTACATCGAAAATTAAATACAAAAATTTATGTTTAAGTATTGGACTTTGTTTTTTGCAGCGATAATTTCAACACCGGTGATATTCGGTCAGAACCAGGAAGCCTGGTCGTTGAGAGAATGCATTGAATATGCGCATCAAAACAACATAACCGTAAAACAGCAGGAGCTGAACCTGAAGAATATTGAACTGGATGTAAAGCAGAGCAAACTCAACATGTTGCCCAGCCTCAACGGATCTGCTTCACACTACTACTCCTGGGGAAAATATGTTGACCCCTTCACTAACGAGTTTTCTACCGAACGCATCATGGGTGAGCAATTCGGGACTCAGGCATTTGTTTCGCTGTATGAAGGCTTGCAGAAGCAAAATACGCTTAAGCGTGACCGGATGAGGCACGAGTCAGAAGAGTATTCTCATGACAAACTCCTGGATGATATTGCCTTAAATATTGCCAATCAGTTTGTGGCTGTGCTTTATGCGATAGAAAACCTTGAAACGGCCCGCAATCAGTATGAGATAACAAAGCAACAGGTAGAGCGGACCAAAAAACTGGTAGAAGCCGGCACTTTAGCAAGGGGCGACTTGCTTAATATCAGCTCACAAGCGGCCGCAGAGGAGTATAATGTAGTGCAGGCAGAAAACGAGGTCGACATCGCTTACCTGAATCTGGCTCAGTTACTCGATCTGGAAGATACTCGCGGTTTCTCTATAGAAAAGCCCGCCCTTGAGCTGGAACAAAACAAACTCGCCCTGGAGCCGGTAGAGGCAGTGTACAACTACGCGCTGGAAAACCAGCCAGAAATCAAAAACGCAGAGCTGCGTGTTGGTATCTCTGAAAAAGAAACCGATATCGCTAAAGGTGCACTGCATCCTTCTTTGGAGTTGTCAGGAAGCATATCCACAGGATACTCTCAGGCTAACAAGCAAGTAGATAGTTATTCTAACCAGACAATGCCTGTGGGTTTTACAGAAAGTGGTGAGGATGTTTATGCTGAACAGCAAGTTCCGGATAGCTACGGCACTGTGCCTTTTCGAGATCAGTTAGACGAAAATCTTAGCGAAAGGGTAAATTTCAGATTGAATATTCCGATTTTCAATAACTGGAGCGCGCGCACGGGTATTGACAAAGCCCGCTTACAGCGCGAGAATGCAAAATATGAACTGGACCTTGAAAAGCAAAACCTCCGCAAGAATATTCAAACAGCTCATGCTGATGCCCGCGCGGCGCAAAACCAGTATCTTTCGGCACAAGCCAAAGTAGAAGCCACTCAGGAGGCTTTTCGCTATGCCGAAAAAAGATTTAACGTGGGTGTAATAAATTCAGTAGAATATAATGATGCCAAAAAGGAATTAACAAATGCCCGAAGCCAATTGCTGTCAGCAAAGTACAGATTCGTATTTACAAAAACAGTCCTGGATTATTACTTAGGCAAACCCATAAACATTGCAAAGTAGGTTTCTCTTATTGATAGTTTTATTATTTTTGAGAGTTGTGCCTGAACAGGCGCAACTCTCTTGATCATTTTAATAACGTTACTCATGAACAGAAAAATAATTTTTATCATGGCTGCGGCTGCGGTAATCCTGATTGTTTTTGGCGTGATCGCGAAAAAGCAAGGATGGATAGGAAAAACTTATGCAACGAAAGTGGCCACAGAAAAGGCAGGACAAAGAACGATTACTGAAATTGTAACCGCTAATGGAAAAATACAGCCTGAAAAAGAGGTGAAAATCACACCTTATATCTCCGGAGAGGTAGTGGATTTGGGTGTAAAAGAAGGCAATGAAGTTAAAACGGGAGATTCCTTGGCTAAAATTGACCCGGAGATTTATATATCAGCTTATGAGCGGGCTGAAGCAAACCTAAACACACAAAAAGCCAATCAGGCCAATGCCCGCGCGCGATTAGCGCAAGCCGAAGCGCAATTTCTCAAAGCCAAAAATGAATTTCAGCGCAACAAGCAGCTCTATAAGGAAGAGGTGATTTCTGTAGCAGAATACGATGCCGTAAAGTCATCTTATGAAGTAGCTAAAGCTGAAGTAGAAGCCGCTAAAGAGAGCCTGGAAGCAGCCCGGTTTAATGTGAAATCTTCGCAGGCCAGCCTCAATGAAGCACAGGAGAACCTTACCCGAACCTCTATATACGCCCCTACTGACGGAACCGTATCACGCCTGAATGTGGAAGTTGGAGAACGTGTTACCGGAGCATCACAATTTTCAGCAGGAACAGAGCTGATGCGCATTGCTAACCTGAAAAAAATGGAGGTGATCGTAGAAGTGAATGAAAATGATATCATCCGGATTCAGATGCATGATACGGCTTTGATTGAAGTGGATGCGTACTTTAAACAGAAATTTAAAGGCGTTGTAACGGAAATAGGCACCTCAGCCAATGAAACAGCCGGAGCTTCTACTGACCAAGTGACTAACTTTGATGTGAAAATCAGTATCTTGCCTGAGTCTTATCAAAACCTAATGGATGAGCAGTCTCTGGTAAATTCACCATTCAGACCCGGGATGAGCGCCAGTGTGGATATTCAAACCCAAACGGTATATGATGTACTTGCCATACCTATTCAGACTGTTACCGCAAAAGCAGATACCTTAGAGAACCAAAACGACGAAGAGCTGATGGAGTATGTATTTGTTGTAGGCCCGGAAAACAAAGTGGAGCAGCGTAAAGTAACATCGGGAGTGCAGGACAATGAATACATCCAAATCAAAGAAGGACTTGAAGCCGGAGAAGAAGTGGTAACAGCACCATATCGCACCATCAACCGGAAACTGGAAGATGAAATGCTGGTAGAGGTCGTAGACCGCGAAGACTTGTTTGAAGAAGATTAATGGTTTTATTTTAATATTTTTGCCCGGATTTTAATATATAAATATCGGGCTATGGCACTAATTCTGAATATTGAAACAGCAACTCCAGTACTTTCTGTTGCGCTTTCGCGCGATGGGAAAACAATTGCTTGTCGCACTGAAGATACCGGAAACAGTCACGCTGAAATGGTTACCTTGCTTATTTCAGAAATTATGGAAGAAACCGATCACACCTACGATCAACTGGATGCTGTGGCCGTTAGCAAAGGTCCGGGGTCTTATACCGGATTGCGGATAGGTGTTTCCACAGCCAAAGGATTTTGTTACGCGAAAGACACTCCCCTTATAGCGATAGATACCTTGCAGGCCATGGCGTTGGGCATGGCTGAAAAACAAAATCCTCAAGATCGAAACACCTTGTTTTGCCCGATGATTGATGCCCGAAGGATGGAAGTGTATGATGCTTTGTTCGACCGGGAAAATCAGCCGGTTCGCGAAGTTCAGGCAACTATCGTAGATGAGAATACTTATAAAAATGAGCTTGAAAGCAATGTGGTGGTTTTTGGCGGAAACGGCGCCGGCAAGTGCCGGGAAGTAATTCAGTCTCCCAACGCCCGCTTTTTAACAGACTTTATTCCGTCGGCAAAATACATGACTTCCCTGGCCGAAAAAGCTTATCAGCAAAAACAATTTGAGGATGTGGCCTATTTTGAGCCCAATTATTTCAAGGCATACATTGCCGGAAAACCAAAAGTGAAAGGGTTATACTCCTGATAAAATCAGAAACCCACGCTAACACCGGTATAAACACCTAATGAGTAAGGCTTGTGCTGGTAATCTTTAGAAGGATTAATGGAGTGCAAGGCATATTTGAATGTGGGCTCAACGTTTAAAAACCACCCCTGAGAAATTTCATACTGCATGCCAAATCCCAGCACACTGCTGTAAAGAAACTTTCGCAAATTGCCGATTCCACCGAGGGAGTTGGTCTGGCCATTTATGGTTACTTCAGTCTGGTTATTGACCATGACGGCAGTGCTGATGCCACTGAGCAAACTAAAGTCGATTTTATCCTGGTATATTTTGTATTTCAATACCATTGGGATCTCAATATAATCAAAATGCTGATGGATTTCCGTGTCGGTTTTGGAGTTGGTCACAAAACGGTCTGAGCTGTTCGTCTGAGAGTCTTGCGAAAGTTGTTGTCCGATTTCCTGAGGAAGTTTAGAACTATTGATCCGGCCTGCTGATGTACTTAAATCAATCTTAGCGGGGTCATTTCGTAAATCATTCTCATAAACCAGAGCATTTTTTGATTGGCCATGTTTGGTGTAAGATAAGCCGGTTTCGAGTTTCCAGCGGTTCGAAAACTTGTAATTGGCAGAGATGCCGGCAGTATAGGTGATTTGCCCCTCTTCAAAAGCGGCTGGCCCGTCATGGCTGCTCTTGTAGGAATTGTCAAACAAACCGAATGATTGATTTTCTGTAGTGCGATAGGTATACAGCGGACTGAAAAAGCTGCCTAATGCCCAGCCACCATCACCCGATGCCATAGCTTGCTGGTTGGATGTAGTGTTGACAACTTTTTTCATTCCTGACTGCAATATTCTTTGCAATTTCTCCTGCGGGAGATCCAGAGAAGGAACAGGCTTTTCACCAATTTGTGATACAGCCGCTAGGCTGGCTAATGGCGTGATTTGCTCCAGAAAACGGGATTCATTCTGGGGCTCTGAATCCTGATCATTAGTAGTTACAGGCGTATTCTCTTGTGATTTTTTGCTTTGCGCGATTGCGGCAGCGTTTTGTTCAGGCTGAAAAACAGCTATCATTTCATTTACAGGAATCCAACTGCTTCCCGGGGCTTCTGTTTGATCAGCAGCAAATTGCTGGTTTGGCTCCGGGGTTTCAGAAAACTCACGACCTAAAAAGAAAGCAACAAAAACAGCGGCTACGGCAGCAGCGTAACGAATTATCCTGAGCCGGCGCACCTGGTTTTGGCGGTCGATGCGGCCAGACAACACATCCCATGAATGAGCCGGAGCAGACTGTTCCAGGTCTTTTAGCCCATCCCTGAAAAGGGAATCAATATGTTTGTTTTTTTCTGCCATCCGTAGTTTTATGACCGTTGTTGTTTTAATTCATTTCCGTATCGCTGCAGTACTTTCTTTTGCAGGATTGTACGAGCGCGCGCCAGGTTTGATTTGGAGGTGCCTTCCGAAATACCTAAACGCTTGCTAATTTCCTGGTGCGAATATCCCTCCACGGCATACAGGTTAAACACCAGCCTATACTGTGGAGTCAGCTCCATGATGATTTCCAGCAACTCTTCAGATGAAATATGACTTTCAACGTTTATACCCTGCTGATCTGCCATATCCTCATTGATTTCAGAAACCGAAAACATCCGGCTGTGCTTTCTGAAACGCTCTAACGCCGTATTTACAATAACTCTGCGCATCCAGCCTTCCAGAGAACCATCGCCCCGAAACTTGCCAATCTTGTCAAAGACCT
>CAYXJS010000123.1:0-8644 GCA_964465045.1 uncultured Bacteroidales bacterium
AGCCTGGTAGATGCAGCCACAGATGATGTTATAGCGAGTATTACGGAGACCCAGACAGTTGATGTGGGTGTTTATTCGACGTATGCCTTCAGTTATACGATACCCGATCCGGTTTATGAGCAGACTGAATATGAAGTTCCGGTAACCTTTGCCACAGAGGCAGTAGGCGATGGCGGCTATGACGGCGTACGTTTCAAAATCGATGCCACAGGACCGGGAACAGTAACTTTCGGCGCAAATGACAGCAACGGAGATTATTTTACGTTTGATAATTCTGGCTACTGGGGCCCAGCTTCAGGTTTTGATTTACCGACTAATTATTCAGCAACTACAAACTGGGATATAGAATTTTCCGATGGCGGAGAATATGATATTACTTTCAGCCTTGTAGATGCAGCCACAGATGAGGTCATAGCCAATATCACAGAGCCAGTTAATGTAACTGTACAAGAGACATATTCCATCAGCGGTAAGGTTAAATATGCAAATACAACGGGTGATGTACGTCCAATCAATACTAACGAAACCAGTACAACTGAAGTTATCCTTTACGAAAGCGATGGTGAAACTGAAGTAACGCGCGAAACAACAGATATCAACGGCGATTACGTTTTTAATAATATTGTTCCCGGAGACTATGTTGTTACCGCTGTAACTGATAAGGAATGGGGTACGACAGGTGTGAATTTAGCTGATTATGCTATTACAAGATCTTTTGTTAACTCTGGAACGCCTGTTTTACAAGAAATCTATTGGTTAGCTGCAGATGTGAATTCAAATAATACAGTCAATTTAGCCGATTATGCAATAATTCGAAATAGGGTTAACACATCTAGCACAGCTGGATGGATAGGGCCTGACTGGATTTTTGAGGCTATTTCAGTTACTGTTACAAATCAAAGTATAATAGATTCTTATATATTGGGTATAGTATCCGGGGATGTTAATGCAACTTATCAATTTTAAAATAATATAACTATGAAACAACTTTTATTTAAATTTACCCTTTTTACATTTCTTATAATGACTGGGGTAACATATGCGCAAACAGTCTCAACAAATAATATGTCATTAGACGGTAGCTCATTTGGTAGTGAAATCCTGATTCCAATATATTCTCAGGATATTACTTCATCTTATGGGAATATAGTTATAGCAACTATAAGAGTGGAATATAATGAGGAGGTCTTAGATTATGTTGAATACACAAATCTTAATGCAGCTTTACCTTCAGGGGAATTAAATATTTCTGTGAATCCCTCAGGGGGAAGCGGAGCTGTACAGCTAAATATTGAACATACTCCCTTTACGGGATTTGCATGGCCTGATGGTAAAATGTTTGATTTGAAATTTGACTATGAAGGAGGTGATGCGGAATTTGAAATTGTATCAGGTTCGACGTCCTTTTTGCCGCCGGATTTTATTGAAGAATTTCCAACTATAACACAGGGAAGTGTTATAGGTTATGCTGATATTACCGCCACAGATGGAGACTGGAATTCTGCCGGCACTTGGACAGGTGAATTAGGAGCACTTACTACGCCTGGATTAGGTCATAACGTTACTATTAATTCCGGTGGAACTGTTACACTGAGTTCCGGATCACAAGTGAATTCTGTAACGGTATCCGATGGTGGCCAGCTTACACAAGATGCAACAACCACTTTAGATGTAACTGGAGATTTCACTATTGAAAGCGGCGGTTCATTTATTCAGAATGGTACTGTAAATGCTGCCAGTAAAATTGCTGAACGTCAGGTAGAAGCTTATACCGCCAATGATGACGGTTGGCACCTGCTCTCTTCTCCGGTAGCTTCGCAGGCAATTGATCCTGTATTTACTGGAAATGGTGGCCTGTATGATTTCTTTAACTGGCATGAGCCCACTCAAACCTGGCAGGCATTTGGTGATGGTTTTGGCGGACCAGCCTTTACCCCCGGAACCGGCTATTTGGTAGCCTATGAGAATGTTGGTATGAAACAGTTTTCGGGTGATTTCAATACTGCTGATATTGAAAATATTCCATTAACCAGGTCGGTAAATGATAGTCCTGGCTGGAACTTACTGGGAAATCCGTATCCAAGTGCCCTGGAATGGGGTACTGGCGACTGGGGTTTAGGTAACGTACAAGCCGCCGCTTATGTCTGGGATGAAGCAACCAAGGACTATGTTATAAGAGAGGAGGGAGATATTATTCCTGCAATGAACGGGTTTATGGTTTACTTAACTTCAGGAACTACTTCAACCATGGATATCCCTGCCAATGCCAGAGTTCACGATGGTCAAACCTGGTATAAGAATGAAGAAGAGAAAGTTGTGTTGAAAGCGCATGATCCATCTAATCAGTCTGCGAAAGAACATGTAGTAAAGTTTAATGCAGGCGCTTCGGCTGATTATGAAGCACAACATGATGCCGTTTACATTAGTGGCTATGCTCCTGATTTATATTCTTTCGGAGGCAGTAAAGCGTTAATGGTAAACACACTGCCCTCTTCAGCCTATGAATCTCCTATACCTTTGTCATTCGTAAAAAATGAAGGACAGGAGTATGTGATTGAACTGGCTGAAAACACAACAGGTCAGGAAATTTATCTCATTGATAAGAAAACCGGAAACACCGTTTACTTGTCTCAGGATACCTTTTATGAGTTTACTGCCGCAGAAGGCGATGAACCTGAACGTTTTGAGCTAAAATTCTCTACAGTTGGAATAGATGAACAAGCCGATAATCGGCCGAACGTCTATGTTGCTGAGCAAACCCTTGTAGTTGAGAACCTGAAAGCCAAAACAGAGATAGCAGTGTATAACACCCAGGGACAACTGTTGTATGAGTTTGATGCACAAGAAAACAGCCGTTTTGAAAAGCGTTTGCACGTGAAAGAAGGAATTTATGTGATACATACGCAAAGCAAGTATGGTATTAGCAGCAAAAAAGTTTTTATTAAATAGATTGTAATAATTTAAAAATAAAATGGATATGAAAAAAATTATCAGAAATGGCTTAGTGGTATTGTTGTTCACTTTCATTTCGGTTGTGGCATTTTCACAAAGTTCACCACCACCTCCGCCTGGTGAGCATGGTACTTCATCAGACCAAAGTACTTCAGAGAATGGGGGCGGAGCCCCGATTGGTGGCGGCGTTACCATGCTACTGGTTATGGGGGCAGCTTATGGTGGTAAAAAATACTATGACTACCGCAAGAAGCTTACGAATGAGATGGAGGATTAGGTTAGTTGTCCCGAAAAGACGACCCGGGAGCATTGCTTGCGGGTTCGTCTTTTCATTATGATTTAAAATTATTGTATGATAAAGCCAGGTGTAAAAAGAGTATTTGGATTTTTAGACTCCACAGTTAAGCTTATGTTCTCATTTATAACTGTGCAGGTAGTTTTTATTTTTATATATTTCACACAGGTTCATTTATACTCTTTGGATATAAAACACCTGGTTTTTTATTTCAGTGCAAGCAGAGAAATACCATTACAGATCGAAAAGCTTGTATGGGCGATGTATGTGGTTGATGGCATTGCAATGCTGGTTTATTATATTTCATCTCGTTATTTGCGTAGAGTTTATCAAAACCCAGGCTCAATTAAAGTATCTCTTTTTACGTCCTGGTTATTGTTCTTTCTGATGCACCAGATTTTGCTAATAGTAGCATTGGATATCATTGCTTTATTTAAAATATCACTGGCAAGTATACAATTTAATCCTTATGCGTTTGTTCACATAATCTTAAGAATAGTTTCATTGCTTCTGCTCTGTTTTGCGTCCATGCAGAAAAAAGAATACTGGAAATGGGTTTTTTCATTAGAAAGCCGGAATTTCGGCAGGAATAAATCATCAACTTTAAAAGCACATTTACTGATATCATGGTTTTCCTTTTTCCTTTTATTTTTTGTTACAGCATTGTTATTTCGGAAAATTGAATGGGTTTTGTATATCCTTTTCCTGAATATTGTTTTTATACCTGTATTGGCGTTTCTACCAAATTACAGCCCTGAATCTTTCTCCAAACAATGATCCTTTTTCTTTTTTCATGAGAATTTTAACCATTGATTTAGAGGAATGGTTTCATCTTCTGGAGTTTGATGAAGTAGAAGACCATGCCACATGGAAAAATTACAGCTCACGGATAGAACGAAATACTGAGTTTTTATTGGCGGTACTGCGTCAGCATGAACAGAAAGCCACCTTTTTTGTGCTGGGCTGGATAGCTCAGCAGTATCCGCATGTGATAAAAAGCATTTTGAGCGAAGGACATGAGCTTGGCCTTCATAGTTATTATCACCATCTTATACATCAGCAAATCCCAGAAACTTTTAAAGAAGATTTATACAGGAATATGTCTGTTCTGGAGGATTTATCCGGACAAAAATTGACCTGTTTTCGTGCCCCGGGCTTTTCTCTCACTCAAAATACAAAGTGGGCTGTTCCAGTGTTGGCAGAGTTGGGTATTGAAACAGATTCATCGGTTTTTCCTACTCATCGTTCGCATGGTGGTTTTTCACGTTTTCCTTCAACGTATCCCTGCCGGATTAGTTACAATGGTGTACAAATTAAAGAGCTGCCAGTGAATGTGTTCTCTTTTGGAAAACTCAGAATCGCTTTTTCAGGCGGAGGGTATTTCAGATTCTTACCCTATGAAATCATCAAAGTGTTTAGCAGAAGATCGAAATATATCATGGCTTATTTTCATCCCCGTGATTTTGATACAGGACAACCGGTTTTTACAAATTTGTCAGCTTATCGGAAATTTAAGTCCTATTATGGAATAAGATCGGCTGCTATAAAGTTTCAGAAATGGATTCAGGAATTTGATTTTGTAGATGTAAGGACTGCTTACCATATCATAGATTGGGAGCAAACTAAGGTGATTAAATTTCACTGAAAATTTTATAATATAATGATCTTGCTCGCCTTATGTGGGATGAGAATCTAGTTTACGATTACCTTTTTATGCGTGGCGCTGTTGCTAAACTGAATATGCAAAATGTAAATACCCGGGTTTAATTGATGGATATCCATAATGTATACATTGCTTTGATTTGATACTTCTTTTGTGTGTACGGTATTTCCTGTGATGTTTAGTAAATGAAGTGATTGTAAATGTTCATCCTTTGTGTCAACGGAAACCATTATTTTGCTGCTGGCCGGGTTGGGATATACCTTAATTCCTGCTTCTTGCTGAATCATGTCAGATGAAACATCGGTTTCAAAATGGGCATAATAATGTATGTTGCTGTATGGCATAGAGAAAATGTACTCCGGATTATTAGAGATAAATATTCCGTTTTCATTGGTCCATTTAACAAATTCCCAATTATTTTCAGGTATAGCTTCAATCGTTACTTGATTTCCAAAGCTGTATTCTCCTGCACCATTAACGATTCCTGCAGAGTCAGGTATAGCAGAAAGGCTGAGGTTGTAGATATTCGCCTGGTAATGAGCCTGAAGTGAATAATCTGCCGGAGGCATAGGAAAAACATACACGGGATTATCTGAAACGATGTTTTCATCTTCATCTTTCCAGTGTAAGAAGCTGTAGCCACTGTATGGAACAGCCTCTGCTGTGGCTTCTTCACCGTAAAGATAAATGCCTTCGCCAAATACAATGCCGGCGTCTTCAGGGATATTTGTCAGCGAGAGCTCAAAACTATCGGCAGCAAAGGCTGCGTTTACTTGATAGTTCTGGTCCATAGCAAGATTATAAGGATTTGACCAGATAGTGTCGGGTTCATTGACCCAGTATTGAAACAGCCATCCTTCATCAGGTATGGCTTCAAGGGTTAGTTCTTCATCATAGAGAACAGTATATTGGTTCAAAGTACCTTCATCAGGTTCTAATACTGTTCCATCCTGGCTTACTGTAATATCCCCCTCACCGGAGCTGTTGAGCGTTAAGGTGTTGTAATCCAATTCGCAGTCTACTTCTCCGTTGTTTAATTTGACAGGGAGGGAGGCTCCGCTGCCCTCAAAAAACTGAGAACCCTCTGTGAAGGTAATCAGGCTGTACCCTCCTGAATATTCAAACTCAAGCTCAAAAAGTGTACCTTCAATAAGAGTGGGTCCACTTCCACTCCAGGAAAAAGTAATCAGGCCTGTTTCTTCTGAGAGCTCATAATCTTCCAACTGAGGGTTGATGTTCAGAAGCTCATTAAAATCTATTACATCTTGATTATATGCAATTTGGAGATAGGTTTCATCAAAAGCTTCAGCCTGAGTCAGTGTTACCGGAACAGTAGCCAGGTTATTGCTGCAATCAGTAATACTACTGATAGTCGATTCAGCATTATTTTCCGCTTCAGAAACAGAACCACCAATATAAGCGATTATAATTTCCGGGTTTTCTGCATCAGTTATTATGCTTTCGGCGCTAAAACCCACACTAGCTTCTCCTACCTGACTATAAATGAATTCAAGAAGAAGTAGGTTGCCTTCATTCAAACTTTCTTCGCCGGTCCATGTAAAAACAAGGTTGTCGCCAGAAGCATCTAAATTCCAGCCACTTAGCTGTTCAGCAGAAAACTGTTGAAAGTTAAGGAAATCATCCTCGTATTCAATGTGCAGTTCTATTTCACTGATATCCTCTATGGCTGTTGTAGTAACTGGTAGTGTTACACTTTGTCCTGCAAACATATGGTTTGACATTATATTTAGAGTGTCTTGCGGGAAAATGGGAGAAATATTACTGTTTACATATTCTGTTTCTATGAAATCCTCAGATTGATTTTGAGAAAAGCTGCCGGGCTCAAATGCGATGGTTGTTGCAGTGTTACCTGTGTATAAAAAATTAAGCGCTGCAACATCCTGCCCGTTTAAATCCTGTGGAGACCCGTTCCATGAAAGTGATAGCTCATTCCCTTCAGTGGATACTTCAATATCTAAAATCTGAGCAGACAGACCGTCGAAAACAAGGTCGGCGGGGCTGTATGAGAGGGTTAAGTTAAAAGTCTGCGTGTTTTCAAACCCAGCGTCCTGAAAGGTGAGGGGTAAAGATATATCTGTATTAGGCAATGCCTCCTCAGCGCTTAACTGTACTTGATTATTCGTTTCTGTTTGTACTACTGAACCGTCAGTGTAGTTAATATTTTCAATATCTTCTCCCTCTTCATTAGTCACAGCAGTATTTTCCTGCCAAAGTAAATCAGAGCTAAAACCACCGTAATAAGTAAACATCATATCAAACAATTTCCCTTGAGGAAAAACACCTTCAAGGTCTGTTATCCAGTTGATGTTCACGATGTTGTTATCTTGTGTGATATCCCATGTTCCACTTGCAAAATCATCTGAGATATTAACCAACTCATTAAATTCCAGGCTTTGATTTTCTGCCTGGATGCTGAAATCCAGAGCAGTTATTAACTCTGCAAAATTATTTGCGGTTATGGGAATAGCAATATGGCTGGGTAAAGTATCAAATGAAGGTAATGCCAGGCTGGGGTCAGGGATAGGTTCGGTGGTAAATACCATTCCATTGGTGTACTCTATGTTTGGAACAGGGTCAACATCATAAGTAACCTCGCAATCAGATTCAATGAAATCTATTTCTGTATGTGCAGTACCGGTAAAGTCAAATACAAGGTTAAAAACATAACCGTTTGGTTGATATCCGTTCATATTAAACCATTGAATATTTAAAACAGAACCGTCCTGAAAAGAGGTGAAACTGCCTTGCGAAAAACCTACAACATCACTAACCCCGATATATTCGAGCTGTAACGTATCTAATTCAAATTTAAATGTAAAAGAGTTTACCTCATCAGTGAAGTTTTGCATTTCGAGGGGGACTTCTATTTCTCCCGGGTCAGCCTCAATATCATTAAGCATAACTTCAGGATTTTGTCCAATGACGCTCAAATTTGACAAGCAAATTATTAGTATGATAGAAAAGCTACAGATTTTATTTTTTATTTTTTTCATTACGTATTTTCTTGTGTATTCTAAATCGCCAAATAACTTCATTTTTGTTTTCTTAAGTCCGTTTAGGGTTTTTCGTATAAATTCTCAATTGAAATAAATGAAGACATTTTATTGGTTATTCAGTTTAACTTTGATTGAGTCTGATGAACAATAGAGTAAATAAAGTTACTAATTAACCTGGCATTATTATCATTATGCCCATTTTTTAATCACTTGCACTTCGATTATTTTGCTTAATCTATTGTTTATTTTTTGAATGAACGTATAATTATTTGATTATAATGCAAGTTTGCAAACTCTGTACCATTTTATATAAGTATTAGCAAATCACAAGTTTATAGAATTAGTAAACAAGATATAAATTTTAGAAATACGTTGGTTGACTATATTACAGGGAATGAATAGTTTACAAGAGCTAACAAAAATACGATTTTGACCGAAAATGGGCGTTTGCTCGTTTACGGGCACCTTGGCTTAATATTTTTAAGAATTCTGAAAAATAGAATATAGTATTTCAAAGATTGTAAATAAAAATGCTCAAATCGTATTATAGCTTTATGCCCTCTGCAATACGTTCCATCCAATTCCTTGATTAAACAATAAACTCCAAATCCCAAACAATGCTATAATTTCTGCCTCGTCATGGTAACATCAAGAAATTATTTCAACAAAACGCTGCTGTTAAACGCATGAATCAATATCTTTGTATCCAACAAAAAC
>CAYXJS010000124.1:0-8506 GCA_964465045.1 uncultured Bacteroidales bacterium
AGTAAAATTTCTGCCATTGACTGAAGATGAGAAAATCAGGTTTATCAGCCTGTGTAATCCTGAACGCAGAAGATTATTTTTGAAAAACAAAATCAAGGAGCTTATGCGCATCAACTCAATGGCCAAAAACCTGGGCGAAAAAATTTATTACAACTAATCTATTGGCTTTGCGTCCATAATTCCCGGTAAGGTTTTTCTCTTATATCCTTAAAAGACCCTTTTAGATATCTTATTATTCTATCTTTTTCATTTTCTGATAAATATGTAAACTGACGAATCAAAGAATACATACTCTCTTCGTTTTCAAGGAAATTACCTAATACTTTTTTGATTACCGATTTCCGGAACCTGGGCCCTTTGTATTTTCGCTGATGAAACCGGGTACTGTCTATAAATAAAGCATCGGGTGCATAAGGGGCATTCACAAAAGCGGACAAGTCAAAGTCATAAGGCACAGGAATCGTTTTATTTTGAAAAGGTATTTTTAGTATTTCCGTATTTTTCAAAGGCTTAACAGACCAGTCTGTATTACCAATCATAAAAGAAAACAAAGCCATACGGGCTAATGCCAGGCTATCAACAGGCAGGTAATCATCATCTTCATCCAGTTTCTTTCCCTCAAAGCGGTTAGCCATATCATCGTTATCCTCAATAATAAAAGCAAAATTCTCCTGGCTGCTCAACGACCAGATCTGTTTATATTTGATACGACAGAGTCTCACATTAAAGCTATGCGGAGTAAGCAAATTATAAAGCTTGTATACGAGATACTCTTTCTGTACATTTTCATGAACGACATCGTCGAGGCAATGCGTGACCAACTTCACCTTGCCTTGCCCCTGGAAGATTGTACCGCTGCGTTCGCCGTCAAAATCCAGTTTAATGGGAGGAAAATTGCAATTATCAGGGTTTCGTCTGAAATTACCACGGGTTTTTAACTCCATTTCAATATTCAGCCGCTCGCCTTTCGGGGTTTTATAGATTAACGTGGCGGGATAGTCTTTTCGATCCTCTCCTACATCATCAAAAAGTTTATTAAAATTGCCCACCAACTTAAATTCAATCAAATCATCTTGCTGAAATAGCGGCAGCGGCTCATTTTCCTGCCCAAATAAAGGAAAAAAGAAAAACAATGTCAGTTTTAATATCAATGTTGTTTTCAGTGTTGTTCTGCGATTTGACCTATTCATAGTTATTGATTTATTGTATTAGAATCTGTTTTTCGTTTCATAATGGTTCTTGAACCGCATTCTCCGCATTTATAAAAAGCATCTTTTTCAATCAACAGACCTTGGGCAACATAGCCTTCTCTGCCTAAAGGCACGTCGATAGCCCAGACTTTATCGTTATATAAACTACGGATTGTAAATTGTGCTGTATGCCCCACAACGATCATTTTTGCGTTATAAAACGCCAACATATCGTCAATACCCTCTTGACGGATTGGGGTATTTGCATTTTCGCCCATCAGGTATCCCCGATACCAAAGCGGTCCTGCCGATGATAATAATAATTCCTGGATATAGTTTACGCGGTATATTTTATCTTCCAGATGCAACCTGATGATATGATTAATCGTATCAAGCTCCAGCTTTTGATTCATTATGTGAGGAGAAAAACCACCATGCACAAAAACGATATCGTTAATTTTTGTGGTAACATTCCGGCTTATCAACCAACGGCCTAAAAAGGTATTCTTTCCGTAAAACTCACTCAACTCCTGCTTAAAAAACACAGCAAAATGGTTATATTTTGGATGCAGGTATCTGTAATCTCCTGTCATGGTCATAACTTCGTGATTTCCCAGGAGCATATCTACATCACCTCCCTTCTTGCGGGCTTCTTGCTTTAAATTATGCAAAAACCATATCGTTTCTGTAACCTTAGGTCCGCGGTCAGTAACATCTCCTGTTAATATCAATTTCCCATCACCCCATTTCCACTGGTTATTTTGGTCTATTATTTTTTGATTTCTCAGCATTTCCAGCATAGCGTCCAACTGCCCGTGTACATCGCCCATAGCAAAGATTTTTTTAATACCATCAAGGTGTGTGGGAGCTGTGGTGGGCTCGAGATGTAAACTATATTTGTTTGTATCTCCCGCAAACCCTTTAAAATCAAGCTTGTTATCCTTAAGAGGATAATGTTTCCATGTTTTCCATGTGCGGTTTTTGCTGCTGTCTCTTCTAAAATAAGTTACTTTAGCCTTGTTTTCTTCGATAAAAACATGGGGCCCATCAGTATAATCGGGCAGCGTATCCATTTGGTGATGTAATATAACCATCCTGTTAAAATAAGATAGAACAGGGGTTTGCTCAAGGTTATTTACATAGTTTGCTGCTCTTTTTCCGCGGTTGTTCTGAACTTTGTAATCTGCGCCGCTTTCAAACAGCAAGCGTATCAAAGGCAGGTGGTCGGTTTTAACAGCGTGTATTAAAGGGGTATTGCCTTTTTGATCAGCAAGATTGATATGTGCTCCCATTTCAATTAGCAGTGCAGCTATGTTGCTCTTTTGTTTTCGTATTGCCAGAATCAGCGGGCTTTTTTGATCGTGAAAACGGTTCACATCGGCTCCGTGATTTACCAAATAACGTATGCTTTCAAAAGATTTTTTTTTAACAGCATAATGCAGTAAAGCTTTATCACCATACAATCGTGTTACTTTATCAGGATGGTCAAGTAAGGTTTGCAGTAATACCGTATCGTCGCTTTTCACTGCACGCAATATCTTTTTATCCTCAACACTAGCATATGAAGAGGCAAAAAACCCCATAAAAAAAATAACAACGGCTACTACTTGTATTTTTAACTGATGCACAAGATCAAAATTTGGAATATACAATCTATAAGCAAAGATAAAACAAAAAGTTTTCAGGTATACAGCTCATGTTATGTAACCGTTTGAAATCAAACAAAATCAATAAACCTGCTGTAAATGGTATGGCAAATGTTGGCTAATGAAGTAGTTATTTATCAAACGCTTGTTAATTAATGTTAAACCCCCTTTAGCATCAATCATTGTATTGATTATCTATTTTAATATTATGGTATTTATCCTATTTTTGCGCCATGATAAGAAAATGGGTATTACTTTTTTTGCTTCCGTTAATTGCGCTGTCTGGATGCAGCGATTATCAGAAGTTGCTGAAAAGCAACGATTACGAAAAAAAATATGAAAAGGCCGTAGAGCTATACAACGAAGGGGACTATTACCGAGCGCTTCAGTTGTTTGACCAGGTTATTCCGGTTTACCGCGGCAAGGATGAAGCCGAAGACTTGTTTTATTATTACGCTTACAGCTATTATAATCAGGGAGATAATGTAATGGCAAGTTATTATTTTAAACGGTTTGCAAAGTCGTATCCATCAAGTGACCGAGCTGAAGAGGCATGGTATATGTCGGCTTACTGCAAATATCTGGAGTCACCAAAATACAGTCTCGATCAAACCAATACGCGTGAAGCCATCAACGAATTGCAGGCTTTTGCCAACCGGTATCCGAAAAGCGAACGGCTTGATAAGGTGAATGATCTGATTGATAAGCTAAGAGCTAAACTTGAAAAGAAAAACTATGAGCAAGCCAAATTGTATTTTCAAATGGAGAATTACAAAGCGGCTATCGTTAGTTTCAATAATTTACTTAATAATTATCCCGATACAGAATACCGCGAAGAGAGCCTTTTTAAGATTCTTGAATCAAGGTATATTTATGCTAAAAACAGCATTCCCTCTAAACAGAAGGAACGCTACATGGATGTGATAGAAGCATATGACAAACTTATTTCTTTGTACCCCGACACAGACTACAAGAAAAAAGCCTCCAAATTCAACGAAGAAGCTTTGGCATTTATAGAATAATAAGCATCCGTTAATCTAAAGAATTATACTATTTTTGCAAAAAAATTAAGGTAAATGGACTATAAGAAAGTACAAACACCCGAAGAAGCGGTGACCCGCGATATTGAGAAGTTTTCACAGGATACCGGTAATATCTACGAAAGTGTAGTTGTGCTCTCTAAAAGGGCCAATCAAATTTCCCAGGAGATGAAAGAGGAGCTCAACAAGAAAATTGAAGAGTTTGCTACCCCCAGTGATAACCTTGAGGAGGTTTTTGAAAATCGTGAGCAAATAGAAATTGCGCGATTTTACGAACAACTGCCAAAACCAACGTTAATCGCCGTTCAGGAGTTTTTAGAGGGGAAGATTTATTATCGAAATCCGAACCACGACCAACTGGAAGAATAAAGCATAACTTATGCGGCTTCAGGATAAAAAAATCATTCTGGGTATCACCGGAAGTATAGCAGCTTACAAAACGCCATATCTGGTCAGGTATCTGGTGAAAGAAGGGGCACATGTAGAGGTTATCATGACTGATGCTGCCCGGGATTTTGTCACGCCGCTATCGTTGTCTACAGTCTCTAATCATCCTGTGCACTGGAAACCCTTCAATGCAGAAGACGGAAGCTGGGACAGCCATGTGGATATGGGTACGGCCGCCGACTTGTTTATCATAGCGCCGGCCTCCGCTAATACGCTGGCTAAAATGGTCTCCGGGCAGGCAGATAACCTGCTTCTAGCCACCTATCTTGCTGCTACATGTCCTGTAATGATTGCTCCTGCCATGGATTTGGATATGTACAAACATCCGGCCACGCAAGGTAATATAGAAATCCTGAAAAGTCGTGGACTGAAACTTATTCAGCCACAGGAAGGAGAGTTGGCTAGCGGTTTGATAGGTTGTGGGCGGATGGAGGAACCTGAAGTAATCCTCGAAAAAGTAGTGGATTTTTTTTTGACCAAAAACCGCTTTAGCAAAAAAAAAGTACTGATAACGGCTGGCCCTACTTATGAAAATATAGACCCGGTCAGGTTTATCGGAAATTATTCATCCGGAAAATTGGGAATTGCTTTGGCAAAAGAGTTTGCACAACAAGGCGCCGAAGTAGTTTTACTGGCCGGACCCGGCGCTCCTGAAGTACACCACCCACATATCGAACGTATCAGTTTTATATCTGCTAAAGATCTTTTAGAAAAAACCACAGCCTTTTTCAATGATGTTGGTGTTGTGGTTATGGCAGCCGCAGTAGCAGATTATACGCCTGAAACCATAGCAAAAGGAAAAATCAAAAAATCGGGTGAATCTTTAACATTAAAACTTAAACCTACTGTTGATATTCTCAAGAGACTTGGAGAATACAAAAAAGATCAGTTTCTTATAGGTTTTGCGCTTGAAACGGAAAATGCTGAATTCAATGCAATTAAAAAACTGGAAAATAAAAATGTCGATTTGCTCGTTTTAAACCGGGCTGATGCTAAAAGCGGTTCAGGATTTGGTGTGGATACGAATCAAATTACCATTTTCAGTCGTCAGGGAGAAAAAACAAGCTATGAAGTTAAACCCAAAACGGAAGTAGCGGTTGATATAGTTAATGCAATAGCAAAAAACATTATACCGGAATGAAACAAGCGACAATCTATTTGATTTTTTTTATGGTTACTTTGGCTATGAATGGCCAAAGCCAGGAGCTGGATTGTACTGTGAGAGTTAATTCCAGGCAAGTAGAAGGCTCAGATAAGCAAGTTTTCACTAACATGCAAAAGGCCATTCATGAGTTTATGAATAACACAAAATGGACCAACTATAATTTACAGATTGAAGAACGCATTGAGTGCACTTTTCTCTTCACTATAAATGAACGAATTGCTTCCGATGAGTTTTCAGGTAAGCTCAATGTGGTAGTAAGTCGTCCGGTATTCGGTACATCATATAATACGAGCCTGCTCAACTGGGAAGACAAGGATATTCACTTTTATTTTATTGAAGACCAGCCTATTGAATATAACGAAAATACATATACTACTAACCTGTCCGCTTTGTTGGGTTTTTACGCAAATATTGTATTAGGTCTGGACTTTGACTCCTTTTCCAAGTTTGGTGGTACCCCTTTCTTTGAACAAGCCCAAAATATAGTGAATTTAGCGCAAAGCGACGGTGAAAGGGGATGGGCTTCTTTTGACGGACAGAAAAACCGGTACTGGCTGGCTGAAAATTACAATAACAATAGCTATGCCGGTATCCGCGAGACCAATTATATTTATCATCGCCAGGGTCTGGATAAGATGCAGGATAATCTTGATATAGGAAGAAGTAAAATACTGGAAGCAATAGAGTTGCTTGAGCGCGTAAATGAAGAGAGACCCAATCTTTTTATATTGAAATTGTTTCTTGAAGCAAAATCAGACGAAATCATCAATATTTTTAAGGAAGCCCCCAGCTTAGAAAAAAACAAAGTTGTGGAAATTTTGAAGCAGCTTGACCCATCCAACTCCTCTAATTACGATAAGATAATGCAAGAAAATTAACCGCTGAAAATCTTTCATAAGCTAATCTTTAAACGTTAAAAATCTCCTTGAACAGTAAAACCACTTTGGTAAAGAGTTTTTTTTACATTTGTTCCAAATAATGTTGCAATGTTACAACATCTCTCAGTTGAGAATTATGCTTTAATAAACAAGCTGGATATCTCTTTTGATAAGGGTTTTAGTGCTATTACAGGGGAAACCGGCGCCGGTAAGTCCATCTTGCTGGGTGCACTGTCTCTGATCCTCGGTAATCGCGCTGATACTGGTGTGCTTTACGATGCACAAAAAAAATGTGTAGTAGAAGGTACTTTCCGGATAGAAGGTTACGGCCTGAAATCTTTTTTTGAAAGCAATGATCTGGATTTTGATGAAGAGCTGCTCCTTCGAAGAGAAATAAACAAACAAGGGAAATCCAGGGCTTTTATCAATGATACGCCGGTTAAGCTTTCGCTGATGAAAACGCTGGGAACCCGCCTGGTGGATATTCATTCGCAGAATAAAACGCTTACGCTGAATAATTCGGATGTTCAGTTAGCTGTGATAGATACCGTTACTAACAGTCCTAAATTGCTTAAGCGTTACAGCAGCAGATTCCAGGAAATGAAGATGACTGAAAGGAACCTGCAGGATTTAAAAGAAAAAGAGCAGCAAGCAAAAGCTGATGAGGATTACTATGAGTTTTTGTTCAATGAATTGGAAGAGGCTTCTCTGCAAACCGGAGAACAGGAAGAAGCAGAGGATGAACTGGAAATACAAAATCACTCTGAGAGCATTAAGTCAGCGCTTTTGCAAGGCGCTTATCTTGTTTCTGAAGATGAAAACAGCATCCTGAACCAGTTGCAAAATGTTCATCATGAAACAGACAAAGCTTCAACCCATCACAAAGATGTAAAAACGATTTCTGAAAGGCTCAACAGCAGTATTATAGAGCTTCAGGATATTTCATCTGAAATGAGCCGGCTATCAGAACTAATCAGTTACGATCCGCGGCGTATTGAAGAGATCAACAACCGGTTAAGTTTAATTTATGAATTGCAGCAAAAACACAGGGTGAATACTGTAGAGGCACTACTGGAAAAGAAGGTGGAATTGCAGCAGAAGCTAAATGAAGTTGCCAATCAGGAAGAACAAATCGCAAGCCTGGAGAAAAAACTCGCTGAATTGCGCAAACAGGTTAAACATGATGCTGAGGAACTTACCAGGAACAGAAAAGCAGTTCTTCCGCGTATAGAGCAGGATATTACTCAAGTGCTGCATCAGCTTGGAATGCCTGATGCCAAATTTAAAATAGAACATCGAATTATGGAAGAACCTGCTTCGCAGGGTCAGGATCAGTTTTCATTCTTGTTTAGCGCAAATAAAGGTGTTGCCCCACAGCCCATTTCAGAAATTGCTTCCGGTGGTGAGTTATCCAGGCTGATGTTGAGCATAAAATCACTTATCGCTAATAAAACCCTGCTTCCAACAGTTATTTTTGATGAGATAGACAGCGGCGTATCCGGAGATATCGCAGGGAAAACCGGCGTCATCATGACAAAAATGGCTCAAAACATGCAAGTAATTGCTATCACCCATCTACCGCAAATTGCCGGAAAAAGCAACACTCACTTTTTTGCCTATAAAACGGTAGAAGATGGCAAAACCTATTCAAATATTAAAATACTCAGCAGACATGAACGCATTAATGAACTAGCTAAAATGCTGAGCGATACTAAGATTACGGAAGCTGCAAAAACTGCAGCCAAAGAGTTGATGAATTCTTAATAATCAATAAAAGTTGATGATATGAGCTACAATTTATTACAAGGAAAGAAAGGCGTAATTTTCGGTGCACTAAACGAAAATTCAATGGCATGGAAAATTGCTGAAAGGGCCTGCGAAGAAGGCGCTGAAATTGTGCTTTCAAATACTCCTGTCTCGATTCGTATGGGGAATATAAAAAGCCTGGCAGAAAAGCTGAACACGCAAGTGGTGCCGGCTGATGCTACTAAAGTAGAAGATATTCAGTATGTTTATGAGGCATCTATGGAACAATTCGGTGGATCATTTGATTTTCTCCTCCACTCTATCGGTATGTCTCCCAACGTGAGAAAAAAAGTTTCTTATGATAGCCTGGATTACAGTAAGTTTGCGCAAACCA
>CAYXJS010000125.1:0-3653 GCA_964465045.1 uncultured Bacteroidales bacterium
TATTCGCATACCTACCAACGTGATTCACTCTCTGATTTCACAAACCAGTCTGACATGTTTCTCTTTTTAGGAAAAAGTACAAGTTACTTCATCAGCAGCAAATTTTACAGCCAGGATACAATTGTAAGAAACATTGCCAACATAGAAGCATTACAATCTTTTTTAATGAATAAAAACAGGCCATTTCCAAAGATTAGCTATAGAATCTGGAAAAACTATCCTCCGGGAAAAATAACACATGTAGAAGGAGTCCCTTCAAATGTTTACAGGTATGAAGAAACTCTTAATTTTTTTGATTGGCATATTTCAGACAGCACAGACACCATACAGGGTTATTTTGTACAAAAAGCAACCTGCAATTTTGGCGGGAGACAATGGGTCGCCTGGTTTACCAAAGAAATCCCATATAACGATGGGCCATATAAATTTAATGGATTGCCGGGATTGATTCTTACAGTTTATGACACCCAAAAGCATTATGTTTTTAAATTTATCAAAATAGAAAAGCCTGATTATGAATTAATGATTGATATAAAAGAAAAAAATTACGTTGAAACTACAAAGCAGAACTTTTTCAGGGCAAAAGATGCATTTTATGGTAACATCAGAAACAGGGCAAAAGAAGCCGGTTTAGATAAAAGAGCACAACAACATGCGGCAAAATAAGCATCGCGCCGGAATAACCCAATTGAACTTAAACGCGAATAAGAAATCAAATTATGAAGGGCTTCCTGAGCATATGGCTTTTTCTGCTTTTTTGTCAAAATGCCTTCGGGCAAACCGAACTTAAGGGTACTGTACTGAAGAATTCCGGGGAGCCCGTACCCCGAATAAATGTGTTGGTTTATCCTCAGGGGAAAAATGTTTTGGTAGCTTTCGGAATAAGTGACGAAAAGGGTGTTTTTAAAATCAACGTCAATGTGCTTGCCGATAGCCTAAAGGTGGAGGTGACCTCTCTCCAATACGGAAATGAAACAAAGATTATTGCCAACACTTCGCAAAGATTGGAGTTTAAACTATTTCCGGAAGCCAAAGAAATTGAAGGCGTTACGGTTAAAGCCCGCCCAATCACGAAGCGTGGCGATACATTGAGTTATTTGGTGAGCAAGTTTTCCAAAAATGAAGACCGCAGCATTGAAGACGTGCTCAAGCGCATGCCGGGTATCGAAGTGGAAGAAGGAGGTCGCATTCTTTACCAGGGAGTCGCCATAAAAGACTTTTATGTGGAAGAGCTTGACCTGATGGATGGCCGCTATGCCGTAATCAGTAAAAACCTTCCCGAAAATTCTGTAAGCACCGTAGAGGTCTTTGAGAATCATCAGCCGGTGAAAATTCTTGAAGAACGGGTTAGCTCCAACCAGGCGTCGCTAAATCTTAAGCTTAAAAAAAAGGTGACAACTACCGGTACTGTTAAAGCGGGAGCCGGAGCTTCACCTTTCTTGCGGGATGTAAATGTTACGCCCATGACTTTTACAAAAAATTTCCAGGTATTAACTTCTTATCAAACCAACAATACCGGAAAAGATGTAGCACGCCAACTTAAAACCTATACACTGGAAGAAATCCTCAGAAACGCTGAACGTCCGGCTGACAACCCTCAAAAGCTTAATATCCGCTCAGCCAGTCCCCCGGATATTAAGGAAGCGCGCTATCTTGACAATAACATTCATTTAGCGAATATCAACGGCTTGCAGCGCCTTAGCCGTGATTATCAGCTCCGCGCCAATTTCTATTACATCCATGACATACAGCAGCAGCAATCAGCCCTTCAGCGTAAGATATTTACTCCTTCGGATACCCTTGAATTCAGAGAGGATCTGAACAACCGCAGCTTCAAAGAGTTCTTGCATGGAGAAATCAACCTTAGCAAAAACGTAAAGAATAATTACCTAAAGAATAAACTTAAAATACAATCGCGATGGGACAGAAGAAAGGGTGTTGCTCAACAAGGCGGCGAAACCATACAGCAAAAGTTACACAATCCATATGAATCTGTTTCGAACGAACTGCGCTCAATAAATCCGGTTGGGGAACATCTGATAGAATTCACCTCTTACCTTTCTTACGATAAAAGTCCGCATAATTTAAAAGTGAAACCCGGCCCTTTTGAAAAGGTGATAACAAATGGTGAAAACTATGATAAGGTTCAGCAAAACCTCACCCTGGAGCGGTTTTTTGCTCATCACACTGCCGGTTTCTCTTTGGGATGGAAACGTTTTACCTTTTCCCCGCGAGTTGGGTTCAGCTATAACAAAAACAATCTTACAAGCGAGCTTTTTCCTGTCCAGCAAAATGAAGAAATGAATGTGTCATCTGAACTCCGAAATAAGCTGGAGAACGAGGAAATGAAAGCTTTTACGGAAGCAGAAATTGAATATCAAAGACAAAAATTAACGCTTAAAGCTACAATTCCATTAAGCTGGCAACGGGTAACACTGAATAAAAAAATCCTTCAGGAAAAGGATCAGATGAATATGCTGGCCTTAACCCCAAAGCTGATAGCAGACTATGAATTCAAAAATTTCTGGAGAATACGGGGTGTCTGGAATTACAATAAAAAGGTAGAAAATGCTCAGGATGTTTACAATGGCTATATCCTGACAAGTTATGTGAACCTCAGGAAGAACAATACGCCGTTGTCAAAATCTTCAAGAACGAACCTCTCACTCTATCTTGCCTACCGGAATCCCATCACTTCTTTTTTTAACAAGTTGACGGGTATTTACGCTGTAAGTGATCATAATTTCGTTTATGACAATGAAATTCACACCGACGGAACAACAATTCTCAGGGCATTACAGATTCCAAACAAATCATACACCCACAGCCTTAACGCATACAGCAGTAAATATTTTTCCGAAGCCAAAACAACAGTTTCCGTAAGAGCTACAATGATGCAACGAAAAGGAAAATCGCTGCTTAATAATGAACTGTTTAATACCACAACCCGTATGACTCATTTAAAACCCTCTATTGATTACAAATTAACAACCTGGATGAATACGGAATACGAATTAAACGGAATGTTTATAGAAACTATGGTCGATAAGAATACAACCAGCAGTATTGAATTATGGAAACACTTTTTTCATGTGTTTGCCTTCCCTTCCGATTATCATGAACTTAGCCTTACCACAGAATATTACCGGCTCCAAAATAAAAACAACCTCTTTATGGACGTTGAATACCGGTACACAATTCCTGATAAAGAAATTGATATTTCATTGCGTTGGAGCAATATCTTCAATAATAAACAGTATATCTCTTACTCGGCCAATGACTTCACAGTATGGGAGTCCACTTATCTGTTACGTCCGTCAGAAATATTTCTGGCTGTTAAGTTTGGTTTTTAGCAACCTGGTTTTGCCCTCTAAGTTAGTTTATTCTGAAAATATTTCGTTGTAAACCTTTTCAATCTCCTCCACCTCTTCTACTGTCAGTTGGGCAAACTCTTTCTCCAGAGCTTTTTTAGATAGCTTTCCTTCATTTTGCTCCAGGAGTCTGACCAGTGTAGCCACCATTTTGTCGGGCATTTCAAACTCGTCATCGATAAAGCGTTTAAAGCGATCGTATTTTTCCAGGTATTTGACTTCCTGCGGGATAATGTTTTGAATGGTATCATACACACAATCGAACAGAAATTCGGCCTGTGG
>CAYXJS010000125.1:3753-8459 GCA_964465045.1 uncultured Bacteroidales bacterium
ACTGCATCAAAATCTGACTCATTTAGCGTCTGATTGGTTTTCAGCAATCCTGAGATTAATTGCTCCAAATCCTGCCAGCGGGCGGAGATATGTTCAGGGATGGGCTCTCCGGTGGTTCGGTCATGTTCACCGATAAAGCCTCCCTGGCGACGGAATCCCATCTTCACAAACCGCTTATTCTCAATAACCAATTGTTGCAATCGCAGAAGCTCTTCTTTGTTTAGCTGGTTCTTTCCGGCTTCACCAATAGCTTTGCCCCAGCGGGCCGCGCGTTTGCTTTTCGGGCTCTCGCCCTCAATGGTAAATGAAGCTTTGGAATCTTTCAATAAAAGAAAAGCTGAAGCCCTTTGCAGAATATCCTTATGAAAATCCTTCAGACTTTTCCTTTTCTCATGGGCCAAGTTAGCCTGGATGTAATTTTCCAGCTTTTCCGTTTTAAAAATTAACGGACAAAAATCCCGGTTTCCCGGCAGGTTGTTTATGATGCGGTGGCGTTTCGAGCGAGTTCCTTCAACACTATACTGAAGATTTTCATTGAGTAAAGAAATATAATTTCCTTTATCGAGATCCTTAATTTTTAATTGTTTATCCAGAAGCCACTCATAGAGAAACCAAATTTTACGGCTATACTGCCCGGTTGGTTCTGAGTCAATAATCTTAGTTATTTCATTTTCAGACAATTTAAGAAATAGTTTTTTAAAAAAGAGAAGCTGGATTCCCTCATATTTAATAGCAAATATCAAATGATCATATAATGTATCTTTTGGCAGATACCTAAAAGAAAATACCTGCCAATATTCATTTTGATATTTCCGGTTTCTACTGCTTACTAAAGTCAGCTTTTCAGGCATAGGCACCGCGAGATTAAGGCGATCGATTATCGCACCATAACCGACAAGTATTGCTTTTTCGGGAACTGTTCTTCCGTGAAAAACAGTTATTTTTTGTGAATAATTTATATTTTTCATTTGAAGTTGTTAAAAACGTTTACACAAAAATAAATGAAAAATATATATTTTCTATGAAATTTGGTTATAAATATTAACTTTTATGAAAAACAATTAAAAAAGCAGGTTCCTTCTTAAGTTGGAAACCTGCTTTCACAAATATTGAAATATATTTTAAACCGCGCTTTACACCATATCCATTTCTTTACCAATCTTTTTAAAGGCTTTGAGTGCGGTGTCGAGATGTTCTCTTTCGTGTCCGGCAGAAAGCTGAACGCGGATTCTTGCTTGCTCTTTGGGTACTACCGGATAAGAGAATCCGATCACGTAGATGCCTTCTTTAAGCAACTTGGCAGCAAAGTCCTGGGCTTTTTTAGCATCGTAGATCATCACAGCGCAAATGGCCGAATCGGTAGGTTTGATATCAAAGCCTATCTTTTTCATTTCACCAATAAAGTAATCTTTGTTTTTATGCAGTTTTTCCTGCAGGTGGTTGGTTTCTGACATCATATCAAACATGCGGATACCGGCATTAACCACGGCAGGCGGCAGCGAATTGGAGAATAAATATGGTCTGGAACGCTGACGCAGGATTTCAATAACCTCTTTGGGTCCTGTGGTATATCCGCCAATAGCGCCACCGAACGCTTTGCCGAGTGTTCCGGTAATTACATCTACCTGTCCCCTCACATCATATAATTCGGTTACTCCACGACCTGTTTTGCCTACGACTCCTGCAGAGTGTGCTTCATCGAGCATTAACAATGCATCGTATTTTTTGGCTAATTCCACCATTTTATCCACCGCTGGTGTGTGGCCGTCCATTGAAAACACTGCGTCTGACGCAATCACCCGGAAACGCGCATCCTGTGCCTCTTTTAGCTTTTCTTCCAGGTCTTGCATATCCGCAGTTTTGTAGCGATAACGCTGTGCTTTGCATAAACGAACGCCGTCTATAATGGAAGCGTGGTTCAGGGTATCAGAAATGATGGCGTCTTCATTTGTCAGCAAAGGCTCAAAAAGCCCACCGTTCGAGTCGAAATTGGCTGCATATAAAATCGCATCTTCTGTCCCGAAAAATTCGGCGATTTTCTTTTCAAGGGTCTTATGCAGGTCCTGCGTTCCACAGATAAACCTTACGGATGACATGCCGTATCCGCGGCTGTCGAGTCCTTCTTTAGCGGCTTTGATTAATTCGGGATGGTCAGACAGGCCAAGATAGTTGTTGGCACAAAAATTCAGCACCTTTTGACCGCTGGCAAGTTTAATTTCGGCTTTTTGTGGCGAAACAATGATTCTTTCTTCTTTATAAAGTCCTGCTTCTTTGATATCTGCAAGCTCTTTTTGTAAATGTTGTTTTAGTTTTCCGTACATGGAATGCGTTTTTTATGTTATTAATGTAACAAATATATAAGTTCTTGTCCATTTATTAAGCGAAAGAATCGGGGAAATCTACTTTGCTTTTCAGCGTGATTAAAAAAATCTATATTTGCCGTGAAATTATGTTAACAGATTCACAGCACATGATGATTGAAGCAGAGGTCAGACCTGTTTGGTTGTGGATCGACATACATCATACAAAATCTTAAAAACAAAATATCATGAAAAAGATACTGGTTTTAGGTGCCGGCGGACAGATAGGTTCTGAGTTGGTAGTGGCGCTGCGCAAGCAATATGGATATGCTAAGGTTATTGCTTCAGACCTTTCAGCGGAAGCCGAGCAAAATATTGCCGCAGAAGGCCCGTTTTTCAGGGCTGATGTTACTGATGGAAAAGCTATTGGCGACCTGGTAAGAAAGCATAAAATCGATACAATTTACAACCTGGCTGCTCTGTTATCGGCAGTAGCTGAAACCAAACCACAAGCTGCCTGGAATGTAGGGATTAACGGCCATTACAATGTTTTAGAAATTGCCCGCGCAAACGATTGCGCTGTGTTTTTCCCCAGCTCCATCGGGGCTTTCGGTCCGAATACGCCCTCTGATCAAACACCGCAAGATACGATCCAGCGCCCGCAAACCATGTATGGCGTAACCAAGGTAACCGGGGAATTGCTTAGCGATTATTACTACAAGCGTTATGGCGTGGATACCCGCGGCGTTCGCTATCCTGGAATTATTTCTAATGTTACTTTACCCGGTGGTGGAACAACGGATTATGCCGTAGAAATCTATTACGAAGCAGTGAAAAAGGGCGCTTATACCAGCCCACTGAAAGAGGGAACCTTCCTGGATATGATGTATATGCCTGATGCTGTTGATGCAGCTATCAACCTGATGGAGGCTGACCCAAACAGGCTGAAACACCGTAACTGCTTTAACATTACAGCTATGAGTATTGATCCGGAAGCGATAAGCAACTCTATCAATAAGGTGATTCCTGAGTTTGCACTGTACTATGAGCCTGAACAGGCGAAGCAGGAAATTGCCGACTCCTGGCCAAATTCTATGGATGATTCTGCAGCCCGCCATGAGTGGGATTGGAATCCGAAGTATGATCTGGATAGCATGACTGAAGACATGCTCAGGGCAGTAAAGAAGAAGTTTGAGAAAAACCTGATTTAAGAAGTTGGCAATTGGCAACCCGCAGTTGGCAAAAGCGTAAAATATTGCCAACTGCCAACTGCTTTTTGCCAACTATAGTTAAGCGAATCTATAACCTAGAAACATACAAACTTATTAAACTGAAAACATCATTCCATTTTCATTAATTTTGCAGTCAATATTTTAAACGGGGAAAGCTGTGAAAATAGCATCATTAGTATCAGGTGGAGTAGATAGCTCGGTAACCATTCCATTATTGGCAGAACAGGGATATAAACCCACGATTTTCTACATTAAGATTGGTATGGAGGACAAACCGGGTTTTACGGATTGTCCCTCGGAAGAGGACATAGAAATTACTTCCTACATTGCCCATAAATACGGACTGGACATGGAGATCATTGATCTGCATGATACGTATTGGAATACCGTAGTGAAATATACCATCGACACGGTAAAAAAAGGCCTGACACCTAATCCGGATGTAATGTGTAACCGGATGATTAAATTCGGCGCGTTTGAGGAAAAAATGGGCCATGAGTTTGATTACATCACCACCGGACATTATGCAGACACCATAATCTCCGGAGAAAAAAAATATTTAGCCACTGCTGCTGACAAAGTAAAAGACCAAACTTATTTTCTTGGCAGGATAACTTATCCGCAGCTTCAAAAACTGTGGTTTCCATTAGGTAAAATCGAGAATAAGACGCTTGTTCGTGAAAAAGCAGAACAGATGAACTTACCAAGCGCGCACCGGCCTGACAGCCAGGGAATATGCTTTTTAGGGAAAATTAATTACCGCGACTTTATCCGTCAGCATGTAGGTGAAAAGCCCGGCGAAATCCGGGAACTGGAAACCGGCCGTATGCTGGGTGAGCATAAGGGATATTGGTTTCACACTATCGGGCAGCGTAAAGGTTTAGGGCTAAGCCAGGGGCCGTGGTTTGTAATTCAGAAAGATACCCTGAAAAACATCATTTATGTGTCTAAAGGCTATGATCCGGCTTCACAATACGATGATCTTATCCCGATGAATGACTTTTTGTTTATCACAGAAAATCCGTTTGAAAACCTTAAGAGCCGAGAGCCGGTAACTTTCAAAATCAGGCATACTCCTGAGTTTACTAAAGGAATACTGTATAAAAAAGACGAAGGATGGCTTATCCGTTCTGAAAAGAAAATCTCAGGCATTGCGCCGGGTCAGTTTGCTGTG
>CAYXJS010000126.1:0-8459 GCA_964465045.1 uncultured Bacteroidales bacterium
GGATTGATGCAGCCCGGAACCTCATCTTAAAGCACAAGCAAAAATCATATTTTCCTTACCTGGGAGAGGCACAATACTACAACCGATTGGAGCAAAACAATGGATTATACTATAATAACAACATGAGGCAGCTTGTTTTTTATGGCAAAGTACATGAACAAACTATAAAAGGGCAACCAATCCCGGAGCTTTACAAGGAAAGGAATGTATTAAGGTATGAATTGAGATTCAGGAAAAAGTTAAGGAACCAATTTAACAAACCAGCAATTACAGCGGCATTGTTGTTTGATGAGGATTTTTATAACTCACTTGTTAAGCGTTGGAAAAATGAGTATCTTAATATCCAGAAAATTAACTCAAAACTTGCAGCCATGAAACCAACTGGAAGCACCAAAGAATTAGCCCAAAATTTAGCCTTATACAGCATTTTAGAGATTGGACAACCTAACATACTGCAAAAGGTTAAACAATGGCAGGAAAGCGGGGAAATAACCAAAAAACAGGCAAAAGACCTTAGAGACTACATAAAAAAAATATCAAAGATTCCTGACAGGGATAACCAGAATGATTTAATAAATGAATTGAACCAAAAAGTAAAAGAGGCAGCCCGGTTTGGTTAGTCTTATGTTAAGATGACTTCTGATCCCTTTTTTTGTAACCAGGGGATTATCTAAAGTAGACAAAAATAGATGTAAACCATAATATAAAAAGCAATGGCACAAGGAATTAAGACAGGGGGAAGGCAGAAAGGCACCCCAAACAAAACCACAACTGAAATAAAGGAATTGATTGCTCAATTTGTAGGCAACAATTTAGAGGATATCCAGGACAATTATAACCAGCTTGAGCCAGAAAAGAAGCTACATTTTTTTGAAAAGATTTTAAAATTTGTTCTGCCACAACAAAAAGAAATAAATCAAATGATTGATGTAAGCAACCTGACAGAGCCGGAACTGGATAAACTAATTGATGAAGCATTAAAAAAAGAGAACCATGAAGTTTGAAAGCAAAGAGGAAAAACAAAGATTCTTAAAAGCATTGCTAAATAAAGGATTTGAGGCAGCAAAAGCAGAAACCTTAAACGGCAAAGTTATCCCAGTCTTAAAAGGAACTAAGATTGAATTATTAGGGGAACTGTTAACCAGTGATGAGGTAAAAGAAAAATATCCAGGCACCCTGGTAGTAGAATGCAATGACCAAGAAACGATAAACCACATAAAAGCATTAAAAGATGAAGTTTAAAGATGAAAATGAAAAAAGAAAATTTGCTGAAAGTCTGCTAAGTAAAGGCATTGAGGCAGCCAAGCAAGACCATTTGAAAGCCACACAAGGCATTTTTATAGTTGAAAAGGGCAAAACATTAGATTTGTTTGATGAAAGCCTTACAGCAAATGAGATTAGAAAAAAGTATCCTGAAACATTAGTAATTGAACTTACAAAAGAGGAAACCGATGTTTAAAAAACCCATTATCTTTGGGTTTGTGTGTATATTTGTGTGTATAAATGAAAACAGGCAGCAAAAGAGAACCTTTATAACTGCCTGTTTTTTAATTGCTCCTCAGGTTGGACTTGAACCAACGACCCTCTGATTAACAGTCAGATGCTCTAACCAACTGAGCTACTGAGGAATAATACTTTGCTTTCTATAAACTCTTCCCCGAACTCTCTGATTAATCCCGACGCTTCGGGACTCTAACCAATCCCGAAAAGCAGAGCTTTTCGAGCCTGCCCGAATGAACGTATTCATTCGTTCGGGCGGGGACCCTCGATTTGGCACACCAAATCGGGACTGAGCTACTGAGGAGTTTTTAAGAACACGTTTTATGCCCTGTCAAAAGCGGTTGCAAATATAATTACTCTTTTTCAATCTCCAATACGTATCACAAAAAAATTCATTAAAATTGCCAAAAATTTCAGAACAATTTAACTATCTGTAGTATGCAAAAAATCATGGGATTGGGCAATGCCCTTGTAGATATTATCACTGAAGTAGATGACGAGCTGATACTGAAAAAGCTGGACCTGCCAAAAGGAAGTATGACGCTGGTTGACGAAGAAAAGAGCCGAAAGGTATCCTCTGAAACATTACACCTGAAAAAAACCAAGGCTTCAGGTGGTTCAGCGGCAAATACCATCCACGGACTGGCAAAGCTGGGAGCGCCGGTAAGCTTTATTGGCAAAGTGGGAGAAGACGAAACCGGCGATTTCTTCTATAAAGATATGCAGGATAATGGGGTAAACCCTTTCCTTATCCGCTCAAAAAAAGACACCGGCAAAGCACAGGCTTTAATAACCACTGATGCGGAGCGTACCTTTGCTACATCGCTTGGCGCTGCTGTTGAACTGTCTGCGACTGATATTGAAGAAAAGCTTTTTGAAGACCATCAAATTCTTTATGTGGAAGGATACCTGGTACAAAATCAAGAGCTGCTGGAAAAATCCCTTCGGCTTGCAAAGCAAAAAGACATGAAAGTTGTGTTGGATTTAGCCAGCTATAATATTGTGGAAGATAACCTATCCTTTTTAGAACGTATGGTTGACCAATATGTAGATATCCTTTTTGCAAACGAAGAAGAAGCACGCGCTTTCACCGGAGAAACCGATCCGGAAAAAGCGCTTCAAAAAATCGCCGCCAAAACCGATATCGCCATCGTAAAAACCGGAAAGGAAGGCTCGCTTATCCATCATAATGGCGAAACATTCACCATCAAAATAAACAAGGTGAAAGGAGTAGACACCACGGGTGCAGGAGATTTATACGCCACAGGATTTCTTTATGGATATATCCACAATCAACCTATGCCCGTATGCGGAGAAATCGGTTCATTACTGGCCGAAAACGTGATTCAGGGCATCGGCGCTAAAATTCCTGCTGAAAAATGGAAAACAATACAAGACAAGATGAAAAAGATAATGCACTAAAATTTTGAATATTAGTTGTTTCTTTTTTATATTCTATACAATTTTCGTAATTTTGACCGGCCTAAAAACGGAGATTATTACTATAAAATATTCACAATAGAAAAAATATGAAATTATACCAAACTCAAGACATCAGAAATATTGCTGTGGTTGGTGCCGCAAAGTCTGGCAAAACCACCCTTTCTGAAGCAATCATGTTCGAAAGCGGATTAATTAACAGATTAGGAAATGTAGATGATAAAAATACGGTTTCAGATTACCGCTCCATCGAATTAAGCAAACAAAATTCAGTTTCATCAACCCTTATGTATGCAGAGCACAACAATAAAAAGATCAACATTCTGGATACGCCGGGCTTTCCCGATTACAAAGGAGAGGTTATCGCCGCGATGAACGTAGCCGATACAGCTCTAGTTACTGTTAACGCACAAAATGGCCCGGAAATCGGTACAGAAAGGTATGTAAACTATACCAAGGACCTTGGCGCACCTGTTATTTTTGTGCTCAACCATGTTGACCATGAGAACATCAATTTTGATGAAAACCTGCGGAAACTAAAAGAGGAATTCGGAGAAAAAGTAACCCTGATACAATATCCTGTTAACGCCGGCTTAGAGTTTAACTCTGTGGTAGACGTGATGCAGATGAAGATGTTTAAGTTCCCGGAAAATGGAGGCAAGCCGGAGGTTCTGGATATTCCTGCTGAAGAAAAAGACAAAGCGGAAGAATTACATCAGGCCTTAGTAGAAGCTGCTGCTGAGGGCGAAGAAGAACTCATGGAAAAGTTCTTTGAACAAGATTCACTCTCAGAAGAAGATATTATTCACGGGCTTAAAACCGGGCTCAAAAACGGCGACATTTATCCCCTGCTGGTCACCTCAGCCAAGAAAAACATGGGTGTGGCCCGTTTAATAGATTTTATCAGCAATAATGCGCCCTCACCTGATCAAGTCAGCAAAAGAAAATCTCAGGACGGAAAGCAAGAGTTCAAATGCAATCCCGAGGATCCGACTGCCCTGTTTGTATTCAAGACTTCGATAGAACAACACCTCGGCGAAGTATCCTACTTTAAAGTATATGGCGGAAAAGTCAGCGAAGGACAAGATTTAATCAGTTCTCATAAAGGAACAAAAGAGCGGATTTCGCAAGTTATGGCTATCGCCGGCAAAAAACGCGAAAAAGTTCCTGAAATGATGGCTGGTGATATTGGCGCCACTATTAAGTTGAAAGATGCATTCACAAACTCAAGTCTGCATGACCCGAAAAAACCGGTTATTTTTGAGGAAATGACTTTCCCCGAACCCATTCATATTGTGGCTATTAAGCCTGTAAACAGCTCTGACGATGAAAAACTGGGCGCTGCTTTAGGTGAGATTCATAAAATAGACCCCACTATGGTAGTGGAATATTCGCGGGAGCTGAAGCAGATTTTATTAAAAGGATACGGCGAATTACATATCAATACCATAAAGTGGTATCTTGATAACCAGTTCAACATTGAGGTAGAAATGTTCTCACCGAAAATTCCCTATCGAGAAACTATTACAAAAGAAGCGAATGCTTCCTATCGTCATAAAAAACAATCTGGGGGTTCCGGACAGTTTGGCGAAGTGCACCTGATGATTCAGCCCTATTATGAAGGAATGGAACACCAAAAACAATATCCTATTCGCGATCAGCAGGAATATGACATGGATTGGGGTGGTAAACTGATTCTGAACAACTGTATTGTTGGTGGATCTATTGATGCCAAATTCTTCCCGGCTATCCTGAAAGGCTTAATGGAACGCATGGAAGAAGGCCCATTAACTGGTTCATATGCGCGTGATATTGTGGTAAACGTTTATGACGGCAAGATGCACCCGGTTGACTCAAATGAGATTTCATTTAAAACCGCCGGAAGAAATGCATTCAGCCAGGCTTTTAAGGAAGCCGGTCCGAAAATTATGGAACCGATTTACTACGTTGAAGTGAAAGTTCCGGAAGAGAAAATGGGTGATGTTATGACAGACCTCCAGGGCCGCCGGGCTATCATAGAAGGCATGGAAGGAGAAGGCAAATATCAGTACATCCGCGCTAAAGTGCCTTTGGCTGAAATGGACCGCTACTCCACAGCTTTGAGCTCCCTTACCAGCGGAAGAGCTGAATTCTCTATGAAATTTGATTCGTATCAGGCTGTTCCCGGCGATCTGCAGCAAAAACTGTTGAAAGAATACGAAGAGGCACAACAAGCTGAAGAATAACACATTAATCGTCTTATTTTTTCCTCCCGGGTTATGGCATTTAGCTGAAATCCGGGAGGTTTTTATTGTCTTCGTTTCAAGGCCAGTTACTAATAAAACACCTAAACATATTACAGCATAAAACTTTCCAAAATCATTGTCGTCCGGTAAAAACTAATGTTTAAAGATATATTGAAGAAAGTCTTCTCACTGCGTTCGAGGTGACAGGTATTTAGTTTTAATCACGGCGAAACTCCTTGTCATCCTATCTTTGCAACAGCAAAAAAAGATATTTACAAAAATTAATAACCTTCAAACTTTTTCACTTGATTCCAATCATGCTATTTCCTGATGATTTTTTCGGTCTGAACAGTAAATCCATTATCAACTTTCAGGAAATAAACTCCTTTTCTGTAGTCTCTCATCGGGATTTCTTTTTTCCCGCCAGAGTATACGGATTGATATACCTCTCTTCCTTCCACATCATATAAACTGATAGTGACATTCTGATTGCTTTGCAGATTCACCGTTAATACGTCATTTACAGGATTGGGATAGGCTATTGCGAGCGCCTTTGAATCGGTTTCGGGCAAGCCTACACTTTCGTAATTCAGTCCAAAACCATAATCAAAAAGAGTTGCATCATCAGGATAATAACTATTAAGGTTAACCGGTACATCACTGAAAGATGCTGGCCAGGTATGCGATAGTTTTCCGGTAGGCTCATAATCGCCAAATAATACATCAGCAATACCGCTACCGCCTTCAGAGCCAGGCAACCAGGCAGCCACAAAAGCATCGGCAGATTCCAGCTCATCCCTGATATCCAATGGCCTGCCCGATATAAGCACCACTACGTAAGGAGTCCCGGAATTCTCCACAGCCTGAATGAGGTTTTTATCATCCTGTGAAAGTGCAAATCCGGATGCTCCCGCATGATAGAGATCTCCAGCCCCCTCTGCGTAAGGATTCTCTCCTACGGCCACAATCGCAAAATCAGCATCCGGGATATTCGAAGAACTTGTGGTAAAATAAGTATTTTCACTACCATTCATTTGATTTACAGCCTTATAAATGGTAGTTCCCTCAGTAATATTTCCGTTACCACCCTGCCAAGAAATGGACCATCCACCACACTGAGCACCAATATCATTGGCTTTTGAGCCAGCCACCAGAATATCGTTTTCTTCTTTCCCGAAAGGAAGGATATTGTTGTTCTTTAAAAGAACTAGCGACTCTCTGACTGCCTGTCGTGCTTTTTCGCGATGCGCATCGCAACCCACCGTATCAGCCATGTTATTATCCGCATAGGGATTTTCGAACAGCCCCATCCGGAATTTTATCCGTAAAATACGTGAAACAGCATCATCTATACGTTGCATCGATACCGAGCCGTCATTAACAGACTGTTTCAAAACATCAACGAATTGGATGTAGTTATCCGGTTGCATGGCCATATCTATTCCGGCATTCACAGCCGTGGTAACCGCAGCTTTGAAATCACCGTTCAATTGGTCGATTCCGAGCCAGTCGCTAAGCAGAAATCCCTCAAACTGAAGCTCCTCTTTTAAAACATCCGTTAACAGGTATTCATGTCCATGGCACTTCTCGCCATTCCAACTGCTGAATGAAGCCATCACGGAACCGGCTCCAGCCTCAATTGAAGAGATGTAGGGCTCAAGATGAATAGCCCGAAGTTCCTGCTCATCAATAACAGTGTTGCCCTGATCAATGCCATTTTCGGTTCCTCCATCTCCCACAAAGTGCTTGATGCAGGCAAGTATACTTTCTTCCGAACCCAATGAATCGGATTGATATCCTAAAACGGTGGCACGACCCAGCGTATCTACCAAAGAAGTCATTTCACCAAAACCTTCATACGTCCGTCCCCAAAGCTCGTTCTGAGGCACGGCTATACAAGGACTGAAAGTCCAGTCAATTCCTGTGGCTCTGACTTCGGTGGCTGTAATTTCTGCACATTCCCTGACCAGCTCGGGATTTCTGGTGCAACCCAACCCGATGTTGTGGGGAAAAATCACGGCATCTTTCAGGTTATTATGGCCATGAACGGCATCAATTCCATAGATCAGAGGAATTCCCAGGCGGGTAGACATGGCCCGGCTTTGCATGGTGTTGTACATCTCCACCCATGATGCTGTGGTATTGGGTGAGGGAACACTACCTCCTCCGCTCAGCACCGATCCGATATGATATTCATCGATATGCTGTAATTCTCCGGAAATATTGCCGCGCTCGGCCTGCACCATTTGTCCCACTTTTTCCTCTAAAGTCATTCTGGAGAGCAAATCATCCACACGCTCTTCCACAGGAGCATCCGGATCAAGGTAAGTCTGGGCATTCAAAAAAGAAGAAAAAAAGATAAATAAAAGTAAGATTTGGATAGTTTTCATTGCTGTTTATTTGATATGGCAATACTAAAACATTCTGTCCGATTCGGAAAGCATGAGCATATGAATAAAATACATCATAACTACATCACTACACTTTAAGTGATGCTGTTTACATGCAAAAGGTGCGATTCCTTTCTGAAGTTTTTCAATCAAAAATTGCTGAAGCTGAACTGAAGATGGTTACATTTTATCCTGATAGAAATCCCATTCAAAAACAAAACAATCAGACACGCGGCGAAACAGGAAGTTCACCGGAAATCTGATAGCTTTTGTTGATTAAATGCTAAATAAGCATTTCAGAGTTCAATTTTCTATACCCGGTCGTTTTAAAAAATAGCCAATTCCTTCACTTCCGCCTCCTGATGAAGAGATAAAAACCTGGTCGAAAGTCCGCTCCAGCTCGTAATCCAAATCAAGAAAATATTGCAAAACCTGAACATAGGAACGATAGCCACGCAAATCTTTTTCAATCTGGTCTTCAAGCTTATCAGCCTTATCGCTTTCACCTAAATCAACTTCAACAGAAAGCCTTTTATCAATTCTTCCTTCCACACGCACAAAACAATAGTGCGGTTCTGAAACAGGCTCCTGTGCATTTGCCGGTGTGCTCATCAGCAGCAATATGCTTATCAACAATACAAAAAACAACGAGTATAAACGCATAACGTATAGGTTTTAAAAGAGTTATAAATCGATTTAATTAAACTGTAAATTACTTATAAAGTGATAAAAGTACATCAATAGACAAGGCAGGTCAAGTGATTTTTTGAAACCGCCAAAAAAAATAGAAAAAATTCAACCTGAAATAATTCCACTCCCTAAACAAATCTGCTCATTTTGGTCATATACCACAGCAAACTGACCCGGCGCAATGCCTGAGATTTTCTTTTCAGAACGGATAAGC
>CAYXJS010000127.1:0-3313 GCA_964465045.1 uncultured Bacteroidales bacterium
CGGCCCTGGGTACAAAGCTTTCTGGCCGCAGAAAGCTTTTTTTATGTTTCAGAAATACATTCACTATGTCACGCTTTAAAATATACCTTCCTGTTGCTTTTGCCCTGGTTTTGGCTTTGGGTCTTTACATGGGTTATCAGTTGAATCCGGGAATGCAGGCTGGAGACCAGATTTTCCGTCTGGGAAACACCTATTCTGCTAAAAACAAAGTTTCCAGTGCATTGAATTACATTAAGGATAACTATGTGGATAGCGTAGATATTAAAGAAATTGAAGAAGAGATGATTACCAATTTGCTATCTGATCTGGATCCACACTCGCAGTATATTTCGGCTGAGGATTTTAACCGGGTAAATGATCCCTTGCGGGGAAATTTCGAAGGAATCGGCGTGCAATTCAGAATAGAGGATGATACGGTAATGGTTATTTCGCCCATCAGCGGCGGTCCGTCAGAAAAAGTGGGCATTCGTGCAGGCGATCGCATCGTAACCATAGAGGGCGATACCGTAGCCGGAGTAGGCATTAGCAATGAGGAGGTAATCAAACAGTTAAAGGGAGAGCGCGGCACCAAAGTGAAAGTAGGAGTACACCGCCGTGGCGTAAATGAACTGTTGAATTTTACGATTACCCGTGATGTCATCCCAACTTACAGCATAGATATTGCCTTTATGCCAACAGATTCGGTAGGTTATATCAAACTGAGTAAGTTCAGCGCTACCAGTCATGAAGAAATGAAAGAAGCGCTTCAAAAACTAAGTGATGAAGGAATGCATAAATTGGTTCTGGATTTACGAGGTAATACAGGTGGTTATTTGGAATCGGCCATAAACCTGGCTGACGAATTTTTAGAGGAAGAACAACTTATTGTTTATACTCAAGGAAACAACCGCCCCCGACAATATGCTTATGCTACCCAAAAAGGTATGTTTAAGGAAAAGCCCATTGCTGTTTTGATCGATGAAGGTTCAGCTTCTGCCAGCGAAATTCTGGCCGGAGCCATACAGGATAATGACCGGGGTGTTGTAGTTGGACGACGTTCTTTTGGTAAAGGTCTTGTTCAGGAGCAGCGTCGCTTTGATGATGGAAGCGCTATGCGCCTGACGGTTTCAAGATATCATACACCTACCGGACGAAGCATACAGCGCCCTTACAATGACGGCAAAAGAGAGTATTACCATGAGCTGATGGAACGATGGGAAAACGGTGAGATGACCTCGCCTGACAGCGTACATTTTAACGACTCGCTTATCTACACTACTCCCGCCGGAGATACCGTATACGGAGGCGGAGGTATTATGCCTGATATTTTCGTCCCCGTCAGTCAGGAACAAAGCAGCAATTTTATCAATCAGCTATTCAGAGAAGGACTTTTTTACAAATTTACCTTTGATTATGTAGATTTAAATCGTCCTGATTTTGATACTTATGCTCAACCAGATGATTTTATTGAGGGTTTTGAAGTAAGCCAGTCTATCCTGCAAAAATTCCTTGCTGAAGCAGATGAACAGGGTATTGAAGTGCCGGAATCTCTTTCGGTTGAGGAACGAAAGGAAGTAGACCAACTGCTGAAAGCGCTCATTGGCCGGAATTTGTTTGACAATGAAGCTTTCTACCCGCTATACTTGAAAACCGACCGGATTTATAAAGAAGCACTGGAGGCATTGGAGAAAAATAAGCATAATTAAGTCAAAACCACTTGCTTTACTTATTGAATATAGCTATATTTGTTAATTAACCAAAAACAAACAAATTATGGCTTTTCAATTACCACCGCTCCCTTACGGGAACGCAGATCTGGAACCACACATTTCAGAACAAACCGTCAATTATCATTACGGCAAACATCATAAAACGTATGTTGATAAAGTAAACAAACTCACAGAGGGCACTTCCTTTGAAGATGCCACACTGGAGGAGATTATCAAAAAGGCCGATGGAGGCGTTTTCAACAATGGCGCCCAGGTGTGGAATCACACGTTTTACTGGCACAGCCTGAGTCCTGATGGTGGAGGCATGCCCGGAGGAAAACTGAAGGAGGCGATAGACCGTGACTTTGGCTCTTTTGAGAAATTTAAAGAACAGTTTACCGCTTCGGCCACCACGCTGTTCGGCTCTGGCTGGACATGGCTGGTGATGAAGGATGACGGCAGGCTGGACATTATTAACGAAAGCAATGCCGGAAATCCTTTACGCAACGGCATGAAGCCCCTGCTTACCTGCGATATGTGGGAGCACGCCTTCTACCTTGACCGCCAGAACCGCAAACCCGAATACCTGGATGCGTTCTGGAAGCTGGTAAACTGGGATGCCGTGGAAAAACGGATGTAGAAGCAAGTTTTAAATGTAGGATCTTTTAAAACGTTCGGCGTCATTTGTAATGGCGCCGAAACTTTTTCAAATCATCTTTGAAAGCGCTTTGGCCCATGATTCGCAGCCTTTGACCTTAAACCGCAGGTCTTCTCCTTCTTTGGTAATCAGGCGTAAGCCTTTTGAAAATAATCCGGATTTAAAATACATGATATCTTTTATCTGGCTGGCCTCCAGTTGCAGGTCAAAGCTGTCGTACCCAACTTCTGACGATTTAAAATAGACGCGTTTTTGGTTGGTAAGAATCAGCTTTCCGTCAATCTTTTCCGCCTCTGCTACATGATTCGAGTCGCCGGCTTTTATCACTTGTTCGTTTGGTTGCAATTGTAGTTTCATCATATTACGTTTTAGTTTTCAACTAAATAACAGGAATTGTGCCGGAGAGCGTAAGTGTATGTTATGCAGGCTTATACATCATGTCCGATTATACAAAGGGACAAAATGATGTACGCATCTGCAATTCTGGTGTTCGTTTTCGGGCGTGCTGAGCTGAATTACTTTGACATCGTTAAGAATCCATACTAGAACATAAAAAGCTAACTATCTGTGACTATTGATAAGAAACTATGTTATAACCTCTATTTTGCAAATGCAAAAAAAATATTACATTTAAAAACCATAAATCAAACTAAAATGGACGAGAGAGAAACCGATTTCTTAACTTTTCAGATTGAAAGTCATAGTTTTGCAATTCCAGTTCAAGATATTGAAAAGGTTGAAAGAGCTGTTGAAATTACGGAGGTTCCCGAGTCCGGGGCGTTATTGTATGGCGTTATAGATTACCACGGGACGCTTTTACCTGTGATCAATCTCAGGCAAAAGTTTGCTCTAGCTCCAAAAGAAATCACTCCTGAACAAAAGCTACTGATTGTAAACACGCACCTGCGCCAAATAGCTATTTTGGTGGATGAAGTGGGAGAAGTAACTACAATTCCTGAAAAAGAAA
>CAYXJS010000127.1:3413-6240 GCA_964465045.1 uncultured Bacteroidales bacterium
CTGGCTAAAACCCTTACCATCGGGGAAACCTATTTCTTCAGGGAGTTAAGCGGGCTAACGCTGCTGACAGACGAAATTATTCCGGAAATCAGAAAAAACAACAGCAAAACATTAAAAATCTGGAGCGCCGGTTGCAGCTCAGGAGAAGAGCCCTACTCAATAGCTGTTTTCCTGAAAGAAAACCTGCATGATATCCATAAATGGAATATTCAGATTATGGCCACCGATCTCAGTAATGAGGCGCTGAGTAAAGCAAGAAAAGGCATATACCGGCCCTGGTCTTTCAGGGGGTTCCAGGAAAATTTGCTTGGCAAATATTTTGTTCAGCACGCTAATACTTATGAAATCCGGAAAGATATCAGAGACATGATTGAGTTCAGGAATCTGAATTTGGTTAAAGATGAGTTTCCTTTATCTAATGATAAATCGAAAGGGTTTGACGTGGTCTTTTGCCGAAATGTGCTCATGTATTTTTCGCAGGATACCATAGAAAACATCACTCAAAAATTCTTCGGCTCCCTCACTGACGATGGCTGGCTTATCACGAGCCAGACTGAACTAAGCATGAATATCTACCACCAATTCCGCAGAACGAAATTTAAAGATGCCTTTTTCTTTAAGAAAGGAACTTTACCTGCTACGCAAACCTTAAAAAGCATTAGGAAAAACTCTTTTGAAAAGCCAGCAAAAACCACTCAACGTGTTTTAAAACGGAAATCTACTTTACAGGAAAACCTTAGGCAGCATCCCGCAAAAAAAGCGCAAATCCCTTCTTCTACCGTTAGTGCAGTCAAAATGCCTGATACTAAAGAATTGTATAGCAAATTTGAATATCAAAAATGCATAGCGACTTACGAATTGGCTGAATCAAAGGGTAAGATTGATACTTCCGGGCTTTTTCTGGTTTCGAAGTCCTACGCCAACCTGGGCCGGTACAAAGACGCCGCTGCAATTATGGAAGAATTAATTAATAAAAACAGCTCGAACCCGGAATTTTATTACTTTTATGCAACGATTCTTTCAGAGCAGGGAAGTTGGGAAGAGGCAGAAAAGAACCTGATAAAGGCCCTCTATTTGAAACCCGATTTTCTACCTGCCAGGTTCAATTACTTTTTAGTTCTTAAAAAAAGAGGCAAGCATAAAAATTCGCTTAAAGAGGGGCAAAACCTCCTGAATGACATTAAAGTTTACAACAATAATGAAGTCCTCCCACACATGGAAGGTATGACGGCGGGAAGCTTAAGGCAAACCATCGATTTAATGCAGGCATAAATGGATAAAAACGCAAATCATAAAATATTACATGAAAGGGCACGTGCAATTGCACAAAAGAAGGAGCTTCCTGAAGAAGGAGCAACTACTGAGGTGATACACTTTACGCTTCACCCTGAAAAATTTGCAATAGAATCTGAGTATGTAAAAGAAGTTATATCGCTGGAAAACCTCACTCCCTTGCCGGGAACGCCAGAATTTATAATGGGAATTATCAACTACCGGGGCACTATCCTCTCAGCCGTAAATCTTAAGGTCTTTCTCGGGCTGTCGGAAACCGGGTTAACAGAAATGGATAAAGTGATTGTCCTCAGCGATCAGGAAATGGAGTTCGGCATTGTTACCGATAAAATTGAGGACACGGAAAATATACTGAACGATAAGATTGCAGAACCACCTCACTCGCTCAGTGAAACAGGCAAAGAGCTTATTCGCGGTTTAATCCATAATGAAGTTGTTTTATTAAGCGCCAAAAAAGTTCTGCAGCACAACCAGATGACAATTGACCAGAAACACAGATAATCTAAAAAATTGAGCCAATGCGTAATTTATTCAATTTGAGTTTTAAAGCCAAGATTACCTCAGGATCCGTTGCAATGCTGATCATGATTGCATTTACACTGATATTTTTATTTACTACCCTTGGCAAAAAAGAAGAAATTATAAAAGAAATCAAGGTGATATCTAAGCTGAGTAACGACCTTGCTGATATGGATGCCGGCATTGCCAGAATTAAAACGCTTTTGTTTGAAGCGGCTTATGTTGACAACGGAACGGAATCGATGCTGAATGAAGCTGAAAAAGAACTTCAGATACTGAAAAAAAATCAAGATGAAATATTTGACAGGGTTGAAGACAATCAAAAGACGAGAGCCCTTTATGATAAGTTGGTAAAGCTGGAAGTCCTCTATCAAAATCAGATTGATTTAATGCGTAACGGAGAATTTGAAGAAGCCAAAAAACTGTTCAGTGGCCAGGGGCACGATTTCTATGAAGAAGTTTATAAAGCTACGGCCGCCTTGGAAAATGAAGCGCAAAAAGGGAAAGACCTGCTTTACGCTGATTATGACGACGAGGGAAAGAAAAATGTCATCATGATGGCTGTCATTAGCGCTCTGCTGGTATTGGTTGTCCTTCTTGTTTTGTTGCTCACTACTCGATTAGTCTCAAAATTATCCAAAGAGCTGAAAAGCTCTGTCCATGTGCTTAGCTCATCCGCTGCCGAAATACAAACTACCGTGACAGAAATATCTACTGGTGCTACTGAGACAGCTACGGCAGTTTCTGAAACTACCAGCACGGTAGAAGAGGTGAAACAGACTGCAAGCGTAGCCAGCGAACGTGCCGGTTCGCTGCAGGAAACCTCAGAAAAAGCGTCCGAGATGGGTGACAAGGGCCTGGAAACTTCAGAAAAGATGGTGGAGGCAATGCAAAACATCAGCAAACAAATGAAAGTAATTATTAGCTCTATCAATAAGCTTGAAGAACAAAACCGCTCTATTGGAGAAATTACTACTACGGTTGCCGACATCGCCGACCAGTCTAACATGCTGGC
>CAYXJS010000127.1:6340-8241 GCA_964465045.1 uncultured Bacteroidales bacterium
TTAATAGCCTTAAGATGCTCGAAAAAGGGAAATACCCTTCCGGGGGAAGCGATAAAAAAGAAGCTTCTTCTGCCGTACAATCTTCTCAAACCCATCCTGCAAAAGAGCAAAAAACAAACCAGGATCACGAATTCAACAAGCAACAAGAACAAACCGAGGAACCGGCAAGCTTTGAAAAAACCCCTGAGGAACCTGAAGCTAAAGAAAGCGCCGATACTGCAAATGTAAGCCAGAATGAGAGCATCAGGGTTTCTATACAAAAGCTCAACGACATTCTGTATTCTGCTGAAGAAATGATTACCTCCAAAGCCGTTTTGAAACATGAGGTAAAGCAGGTTGAAAGCATATTCATGGAATTTAGTAAGCTGAAGAGAGAGATATCTGAAGCTTTTTTAAATATCAGCGCCGAGGATAAAACCCGTGAATCATTCAATAAAATCGAAAGCGACCTTTCCCAAACCACGAGGCAGCTTGAGGGCTTGCTGCGAAACTACAGCCGTGGAGTTGACGACCTAAACTTCAAGGTGAAGAAAGCCATGATGCAACCTTTTTCGGTAATGCTCTCTGTTATTCCCCGGATTGTGCGTGACTTTGCAAAAGAACACGAAAAGAAAATTGATTTGAGCATCGAAGGCGAACACATCGAAATAGACCGGCGCATTCTGGAGCAGATGAAAGACCCGCTGATTCACTTGATTCGGAATTCGATCGACCACGGCATAGAAAAAACATCCGAGCGCCTGAAAAACAAAAAAAAGGAGCAGGGAAAACTTTCTATAAAAGTATTTCATGAGGCCGGACAAAAAATCTGCATCACTTTGGAAGATGATGGTAAAGGATTGGATTACCGAAAAATACTGGAATCCGCCATTAAAAACAAAGCCATAAAGCCGGGTGAGGAAAAGACCTTGACTACAGCGCAAATTAATCAGCTTATTTTTTCCTCGGGAGTATCTGCCAGTCCTATTATCACAGATGTTTCCGGCAGAGGGCTTGGCATGGCTATCGTGGCTGAAAAAATTGGCCGTTTGGGAGGAGATATTTCTCTTGAGACTAAACCGCAGTGCGGAACCACTTTCAGGATAGAGCTTCCTCAAACGCTTTCAACATTCAAGGGGATTTTGGTAGAAGTCTCAGGACAAAAATTCCTGTTTCCTACCACAGCGGTTTCTAAAGCATTAAAGGTTAAAAAAACCGACATAAAGCCCGTCGGCTCAAGAAGTACCATCCGTCTGAAAAACGAATCCGTGAGCCTTGTTCCTCTCTCCGGTGTTTTAGGGCTTAACAGGAAAGGCAAATCTCCAAACGAAAACTTGCTGCAAGTCCTTATCATTCAAAATAAAGGCAAAATGGCTTTTTCTATTGATCACGTTCTGGGTGAACATGAAGGAATGGTTAAGCCTTTAGGCAAGCAGCTAAAGCATGTCAACAATATTGAAGGGGCATGTTTTATGGGAGATGGCAGTGTGGTGCCTGTTCTGCAGGTAAATGAGCTGATGCAAGCCGCAAAATATGCGTCCGTGCAGGAGCGTTTCTCAAAAGCAGCCACACCCGCTCTAAAAGAAGAAGGCGAAACAAAAAATGTGCTGGTGGCTGAAGACTCCATCACCGTAAGGAACATGGTAAGAAGCCACATTGAAGCGGCAGGTTATAAAGTAACCACTGCCGTGGATGGGCAGGCGGCATTTGAACAGTTACAAAAAGGCGGATATGATATATTGGTTTCGGATATTGAGATGCCACGGATGAACGGCTTTGAGCTGACTTCAAAAATCAGGAACAGCAAAGAGCTGGAGTCTTTGCCGGTAATCCTGGTCACCTCACTGGAAACGAAAGAAGACCGTGACCGCGGACTGGAATCCGGTGCCAATGCCTACATTGTAAAAAGCAGTTTTGAAAAA
>CAYXJS010000128.1:0-8231 GCA_964465045.1 uncultured Bacteroidales bacterium
AAAACATATACCGGAATGCAGGAAGTCTATAAAAGACTTGATTTGCTGAATGCAGAGCAATGGAAAGATTACGTTGTAAACTTTGAAGGTGTTTCCGATGACTTTTCCGGTATTCACCCTGAGATAGAACGTTCATGGCTTGAAGAAGGAGTTGATACCGACTGGCTTGATGAGGTGTTTCGCACAGCCCCGGTGGAAAATGTGGAGTTGTCTGCCTCAGGGGCAAAGGAGCGCATGAAATTTTATGTTTCCGGTCGCTATTTTAGCCAGCAGGGTGTCGTAATCGGTACAAACTATGATAAATTTAGCGGCAGGATTAATATTAATTACAACCTCACAGACAAGTTAGACCTGGGCATTAAAACAAATACCACGCATTCCATCAATGATCGCGTCAGAGGTGACCAAAGCGTTAACGGGCCTTTGCCAAATGCCATTTCCGCTCCTCCTGTAGCTCCCGTTAAAGATGAGCTGGGAAACTACCCGCTTGCAGGATGGTGGGATAATCCGGTTGCCGTAGGTAAAGAGGTGGTCAACCAGGCAGAGACATTCCATAACGTTTCCAATATTTTTGCTGAATATCGATTTTCAGACCATCTGAAAATCAAAAACCAATGGGGTGTAGACTATTATAACCTTCAGGAGCGTCGCTTTGAGCCTTCTTTTGTGAAATCCGCGAAAGAAACAAACGGATACGGCGCTGATGCAAGTTCTAATGTGTTGAAGCTTACACAGCAAACTACAGCTAACTATAATAATACCTTTAACGATGTGCATGATTTGAACTTGCTGCTGGGGTATAGTTTTGAAAAATGGAATACCAAATATTTATTCATGTCCGGTACAGAATTTCCTAATGATGATTTACAATATCTTGAAAGTGCGGCGCTGATAGATGTAGATGAAACTGAGTCCGCTTTACGCGAATCCGCTTTAAGCTCTTTCTTCGGTAGAATTAAATACAATTATGATAATAAGTATTTGATGGATTTTACATTACGGCGTGATGGTTCTTCAAATTTCGGAGAAAACAACAGGTTCGCTTATTTGCCTTCAGTTTCTTTTGCATGGAGAGCCATAGAGGAGGATTTTCTCAGCGGGAATGAATGGCTGAGCGATTTAAAGCTTAAGATGAGCTTTGGCCTCACCGGGAATGATGATATCGGGGCTTTTGGTGCGCTCAATCTTTACAGCGCCGGGTTTAATTACTATTCACGTCCCGGTATTGTGCCAACGCAAATCCCGAATCCTGACCTGAAGTGGGAAACAACCGAAAATTATAATGTGGGTTTGGACCTGGGTTTCCTGAAGAACCGGATTACCTTTTCGGCGGACGCCTATTATAACCATACCACCGATCTCTTGCTGGCGCGGCCTGTGCCTATGAGCTCAGGATTTGGCAGTATGAATGCCAATGTAGGGGCGCTGGAAAACAGAGGTTTGGAATTTGAACTTTATTCAGAGAATATTAAAAGGGAGTTGACCTGGAATACGAGTTTTAATATCTCGTTCAATCAAAATGAAGTCCTGGAGCTTTATAATGATCAACCGCTCACACCAGGAACACGTGGAAACAACGCAGTGATTGTAGGCCAGCCCATTGGGGTGTTTTATATGTATGAATCCCACGGCGTTGATCCTGCAACTGGTGACCTGCTAATTGAAGATATTAATAACGACGGGGTGATAAATGACATTGACCGGCAAGTAGTGGGAAGTCCGCATCCCGATTTTAGCGGAGGTCTCAATAATTCATTCAAATACCGGGATTTTTCGCTGAGTTTCTTTATTCAGTATACATATGGCAATGAGATTTATAACGGGGTGAGGCAATATACTGAAAACATGACTATAAGTAATGACAATCAGCTTACTACGGTGCTTGATCGCTGGATGCAACCCGGCGATGAGACTTATGTGCCCCGCCTAAACGGGAGATATAACAATCAGATTACCTCTCATTACATAGAAGATGGTTCTTACGCCCGCTTAAAAAACGTTACGTTTTCTTACAATCTTCCGGTAGATAAACTGGGTATCGGTAACAGCATTACCAGCGCACGGATTTATTTCCAGGGAGAAAATCTTTACACATTGACTTCTTATAGCGGTATGGACCCGGAAGTGAATTATTCCGGCGTCAGTAATATTACCCGCGGGGTAGACTTTTTCACCTATCCCCAGGTAAGGATGTACACATTGGGTATTAACATGAAATTTTAATTACGATGATACAATTGATAAACAGATATAAACAATTATTTTTAATCGCGTTGATTTTTGTTTCCTCATGCGAGATGCTCGATATTGAGCCTAATAACCGCATTCCGGGAGATGAAGCCATAACGGATTTATCTGGTTTGGAATCGGCAGTAAACGGAGCCTATGACCAACTGCAGATGGTAGGGTTTGCTGAGGATGCGGTCATCTTTGGCGATCTGGCCGCAGACAACTGGATACATGTGGGGTCTAAAAAAGAATATCGCGAAGTGGATGATGGTGAGATTTTGCCAAGTAACATCTATGTAGAGGGTATATGGGCCAGTTGCTACGATGGCATCAACCGCATCAACAACATTCTGGAACAACTGCCGGCTCTGAAAGAAATACCGCAGGATGTGAAAGACGACTATGAGGGTCAGATGCGCTTCCTGAGAGCGCTCAATTACCTTACCCTGGTGAAGTATTTTAACGGTGTGCCTCTGAAAACTGAGCCAACCTCATCTGCTACTGACGAAGAGTTAAATGTGCCGAGAGCTTCTGCTGAGGGAACTTACGAGTTTATTATAGAAGACCTGAAAGAAGCTGAGCAATTGCTTACGGAACAAGACAATCCTGCTTTTGCAGGGAAAACAGCAGCGCAGGCCTTGCTGGCAAGAGCGTATCTTTATTATAGTGAGTTTGACCCACATTGGGATGAAGCCTTAGAATATGCCAAAATGGTAACCAACAATCCAGATTACAGCCTGGAAGAAGGTGAAAACTATGCGCTTCTCTATGATGAAGAGTCTGTATCTGATGAAATCATCTTTCAGGTAGACTTTTTCAATGATGATGACCAGAATGCTATTGCTGATTGGGTAAGACATGATGGCAGACTGGAAGTTGAAGCGTGGGATACGAAGGCACGTGAAAACAGCATCTATTTTGAATATCAAACAAATGATAACCGCAGGGATGCCACACTATATGAAAACGGTGGTTCTTATTACTGCAACAAATACACAGATACCGGAAATGGAAATGATAATGTGATCGTGCTGAGGTTGGCAGAAATGTATTTGATCATTGCTGAAGCGCTTAATGAAAAGGGGTATGTGGTAGACGGTGAGGCTTTTGAATACTTAAATGCCATTCGACAACGCGCAGGTGTTCCAGTTTATTATTCTTTTGATTTGTCAGACCAGGACCAATTCCGGGATGCATTGATTAGAGAGAGAAGGCTTGAATTTGCTTTTGAAGGGCATCGCTTTTTTGATTTACGCCGCAGCGGCTTGATTGATGAGGAACTTGAAGAGGGCACTACGCTACAAAGCAATAACTGGCTCTTTCCTGTGCCACAAAGTGAGATAGATACAAACAATGAGATAGAACAAAATGGAAACTACTAATAACTGATATTATGAAACTTATTGAATATAAAAATAAAATTGTTGGAGTTGTAGTCGTTTCGGTCTTGATGGCTTTGATACTTACATCTTGCGAGGACTATACTGAGGATTACAACGTCCCTGATCCCAGCTTAGTGGCTTCCTTCAGCATAGAAGGTGGAGAGGAAGGCTTTTCGGCTGAGGAGCCCATTACGTTTCGTAACCAGTCACTTTTACCCTCCGATGTGAATAACCCTGTCTTTCATTGGGATTTTGGGGATGGCAATGATACTGTTATAGAGGGTTTTGCAGAAGTGACCATGACTAACGGTAAAGTGAGGGAAGTATTTGATACGCTTACCTATGTTTACGATACCGCTACTCAATATACGATATCGCTCAAAGTAACCGCCGGAGAGCGGGAATCTTCATTGTCAACTCAAAAGGTGCTTGTAGAAGCCGGTGGTGATGTGCTTTTTGCCGAAGATTTTGATGATATCAATGTTTTTCCGGAAGATTGGGAACTCATTAACGGCGATGGCGGAACCGTAGCCACTTCAAACGAAGCGTTTCAAAATCTGTCTGACAGCGCATGGATTGTATGGCATAGCGGATTATTCAACAGTAAAATTGCCGTTGGTACTTCCTGGTATAATGAAGAAGTAGACGCTGATGACTGGATGATAACACCTGAAATTGAGTTAGGCAGCCAGTCGATGCTAACTTTTGAAGCCGTTTCACTGACCTCTACAGGTGATTATCCCGATAATTACCAGGTGTTTGTATCTACAACTACACAAGATGCAGAAGGCTGTTTGGCTAATGGAGCTATTCTCACAGTGGCTCCTGAAGAAGTTGGAGACGATGTAGGAGGTGACGGAATACAGCTCAGAGAAGTGGATTTATCTGAATATGCAGGCCAAAGCGTGTATATAGGGTTTAGGCTGAATACTCCGTATCCTGGTGGCGACAGGCTTGGTATTGATAACATTAAAGTGATGGATTTATAAATCTGATTTGATTTAAATCGAAAAACAAAATACGAACTAACAACTTAAAAACTATGAGACATTTATTACTTTTTGCAATGGCATTGACTGTTTCAGTTGCAATGCATGCACAGTCTATAAACGAAGACTTTAATGACGGTTGGCCTGATGGTTGGACGACTATCGACAACGGCGATAACGAGGGTACCTGGACATACAACGATGAGTACGGTATAGATGGCTCAGGATGTGTAGACCTCGACACCTGGGATGGCGACCTGCCTAACGATGGCGCAGCAGATGATTGGTTGATTACACCGCAGATAACGGTTGCTGAGGGAGATATGCTCAGCTTCTATGCCGTCTGCAGCGCCGATTATCCTGATGAAATCAGCGTTATGGTATCGAAAGGAGATGCTGTGGAAGAAGATTTCACTATCGCGCTGGAAGAAAATATGGAGCTGACAGGCGATTACACCAAATATGAATGGCATTTAACCGACTTCCCTGATATCAGTGAGGGAGACGATATTTATGTAGCTATTCATTGCAACAGCAACGGCTCCTGGGTGGATGTGGATAATTTTTACCTGGGACCCACAGAGGCAACGCTCTTTGAGAATTTTGAAAATGGTTTTCCGGAAGACTGGACTACCATAGACGGCGGAATGAATGACGGAACCTGGGATACCATAGCAGGATATGGCCTTGAAGGTTCTGTGGCTGCTTGGGTAGATTGCTATGATCCGGGCCCGGCTGATGACTGGTTGATATCACCGAAAGTTACGCCTACTGAAGGCGATTATCTGTCTTTCTGGGCAGAAATGGGATACGGGGAGTATAATGACACGCTTTATGTTATGATTTCGCACGACGATCCTGTTGTGGATGATTTTACGGTTATGGTTGATGAAATCATTACGACTACCGACGGAATTGAGAAGTTTAACTATGATTTGTCAGAAGTGGAAGGTTTCGAGTATGGCGATGAAGTCTATTTTGGATTACATGCCGATTCTGAAGGTTCGCAAATATCTGTGGATGATTTCCGCGTTGGCGCTTATGTGCCACCGGTATTTGATGTGGCTTACCCGGCAAGTAATACTGAAGTGATTGCAGAATATGATATCGAGGTGAATCCCGGCGATATTAACCTGAACGATATCAAGCTGCACAGCAGTGGCGAGGAAATTACGTTTAGCGAGTTTACAATAAGCGAAGAGAATCCTAAAAAAGTACACTTTTCAGGAGCATCACAAGAAATGGCGGCTGACACCGAAATTGATGTCCTTGAAAATACGGCTTATGATTATTCTGTTGAACTTTATGCCGGAATTATGCCATTGAGCTACACCAGCCTGACTTATCCGGATGGAGGCTTGATGTTTGATGGGCCGTTTGCCACCTTTAAAGGCATTGTTACGTATATCAATGCTTTTGATGAGCGTGTTTGGCTGACTGATGAGGCTGGCGCGCATCATTCTGTAAACACCTATCAGAGCGGTACAAGCCTGGCCGAGGCGGTTAACGTTGGTGATGAGGTCTTGGTTTACGGTGCGGTTAGCCCATACGAAAATCAAACCGAAATTTATCCGGCTTATTACCTTGAGACAGTATCTGACGGAAATTCTATGTTTCCTGCTACAGAAGTGACAGGAGCAGATATTGATGCCACTACAGAACCGGATACAGATCCTGCTGAAATGTACGAGAGCGCTCTTGTTAACGTAAATGATGCCACGGTGGAAGAGTTTGTTGAATTAGAGCTGGATAACGAAGATGTGATTACAGTGGCTGTATGCTCAGATGAAGAAGGCACATTTTACGTGGGTGACAATCTGGATATTTATAATGGCACTTTTGATGAATCAGTGATGAACGCAGGAAACATCTACAGCATCACAGGTATTTTAGTTAATAAAGGCGGAAAGTATGTGCTGGCGCCGCGTTTTGAATCGGATATGAGTGAAAGCACCGGCGTTGAAGAAAGTGAACTTGCTGAACAGTACGGTGTTTATCCCAATCCGTTGAATGATGTACTTTATATAACTGCCGGGAAAGATGTAACGCATATAGAAATCTACGATCTTTCCGGAAAGCGTGTTCTGCAGTCAGAACTTTTTGATGAAAGGCCGGTAAATACCGAAAGTCTTAAGTCAGGCGCTTATTTTATTCATTTTTATTCTGATAATCATCGCGTGTATATTGATAGAATTATTAAAAAATAGATAGTTTTTCATAAGGGTAGTTTATTGTTGAACAACCGGAACAGGATACCGCATCCTTTCCGGTTGTTCTTATTATGCCAGTTCACCTTCTTGAGGCATAAGTAATTTATAAAAGCCCTCTAAGTCAAATCCTTTTTTACGGGATTTCTTTTATACTAAACTTTACTTTACCTCTTCTCCTTCAAACGTTGTAGTTGAGTAATCTACGGCTGTTGCGGCAAAAAAGCCAATGCCTTCATTGCTTATATTCCCTCTTATATTTGCAGGAGGACCCTCAAATAAAGGGTTGTTGAAGCCGGATTCATCAATTACATCAAACATAAATGTAAAATAGCTTTCACTTATGCTGGATAACTTACCTGTAATAGTGTCACCAATTTCAACTACTTCCTGTGGGTTTTCCACCTGAAGAAATCCAACGCTGATGCCGTTTGTGTATTGGCCGTTGAAAAGAATGTCATCAGTAACAAAAGGTTCATTAATAGTGTCGGTAACAAGCTCACCGTTTTTGTAAATATCAAACCGGTAAAAATCAGTTGTGGGAGGATCGATTGCATATGCTTGCACTTCCCAGGCTTCCCAGCGTTCTCTGTAAACTACTTTGATAGAGTCCATCGTTTTTTTAGAAGGCATAACGTCCGAGGCTTCATACATAGTTTCCCCTCTTACGGGCTCGGGCAGATTGATGCTTATTTTATATTCCCTTCCGGGGATTCCCTTATAATCTGCCGCTGTCATGTAAGTGCCGGGTTTATCAGGGTTTTCAGCTAAAGTATCGGCATTAAAGCCATCACTTAGGATGATTTGCGCTCCGGAAATGCGATCAGCTTGTCCGGGGTTAAAAAAATCTGTGGTTTTGCTTATTTCCACGGTATGGCGCTTTTGTTCATCAGTAATCACGCCTTCTACAACCAATCGATCAAAATCATTATCCAGCTCAATGTCAATTTTTTCAGTGCAATTGCTTAAGCCGGTCACCATTAACAAAAGAAATGTTATATATGTTAATCCTTTGGTTTTCATATTAAAAATAAAAGTTATAAGTTAAACTGGGGACAATGCTAAACAAGTATGTTTTCTCAGCATAAGTCCTTTGCGGATTATTATCATCCTGAACAAAATTAATTACCCATGCATTTTTTCTTGCATAGGCATTGTAGAGGGATAAGTTCCATTCGCTGCGGAAATTCCTTTTAGTAGATTCTTTTCCTTTATACGTTAATGAAATATCCATTCTGTGATAGTCGGGCATCCGGTAGCTGTTTCTTTCTGAGTAAATCGGGATATATTTTCCACCTATTTCAGCTCTGCCTGTAGGAAACGTAACCGGGTTTCCGGTCATGTAAACCCAGTTGAAACCCAGATTCAATGTTTCGCTTATGTTGTAATTGGCTACAATGCTGATATCATGAGGCCGATCATAT
>CAYXJS010000129.1:0-8109 GCA_964465045.1 uncultured Bacteroidales bacterium
ATTTTCAGTTTACAATGAAAGAGTCCGGTTTAATAAGTTCATAAGTTTTTAGGTTTGTGAGTTAGTAGCATGATAATCAAACACATAAATGTACGATTAATATTTTATAACATTTAGATAGACAAGGTATTGTATTAATTATTAAAATAGTGAGCGTTTTTTAGACCAGTCTAATGAAAGAATTTTAAAAAGCAAACGAGCGGCCATTATATCAATAACTCAAGGGTTTCAGACTTCAACAACAAGGCGGTCTAAAGTTTTGGAAATTGTTTATGGAATTTGTTGGAATCAGCTCCTTAGGGTGTTATAATCTTTCAAAAATCCCAACATCTTGATAAAATGCACATTATACTATCTGCGAAACTTCAGGCAATAAGTAAGCATGATAGACTTGACAGCCATAAAGGCAAACTACACCAAGAGATGCGATTTATCGTGTTTCTACTGATGTGATTATCTGTATATTCATCAGAAAACCTAACTGTTGGCACAGTGAAGCAATGAGGAGACTTTTCTTGCCGATGAACACAATTATGCAACTTTTTGTAGAAATTATGTAATACGCAGCCAGCATATCGGCTGTATATTTGCTTTAAAATCAGGAAAAATGCTCAGGAAGACAGTCCATATCATCATTACCGCTTTGTTGCTCACAGCAACTACAGGGTTTACTGTCTCCAGGCATTATTGTGGTAATACACTGGTTTCGTTTTCACTCTCTGCCGAAGCAGCGGCATGCTGTGAGGATATTTCAGGTGAGTGCTGCCATGATGTTTCTGAACATTTTGAAATAGACCAGGAATTTGTGACTTCCTCGCTGAGTCTCGAAAATGTTTTCTTTTTTACCTACGAATCAATACAATCAGTTACGAATTTTCAAAACCCGGAAAGCAATTCCGGTATATCCACAGTTCCGGAAAAACTCTTTCCGCTCAAAACCCACTTACTTCTGGTGAGGTTGCAAAAGCTACTTTTATGAACCGGTAGATGATCGCTGCCGCATTGGGTTCAATAAGCAGGCATGCAGGTTATAGCCCGTACAATTAATGAAGGGTGAAACCTCATCTGTATCTACACAAAAATCGTTGAATTCAGTCCGGCAATACTGAGTCATTCCCACATGGCTATTCAATAGTATCAAAATCATTATTGACTTTTTTAAAAATACCGGACATGGACAATATAGAAAAACATATCAAATTCACAATTGACAGGGAATCAGCAGAAGAACTCTTCTGGTCTGCTAAGCATGCGCTCAACAAGATTAGTGGTGTGAGCCATGTGGCAGAAGACCATGAAGGCCTGACGGTTAGCTATAATCCTTATTCTGTAAGTGATACGTATCTGATCCGGGAAATGAAACAATTGGGATTTCTCCCTCTCGAAGAGGCCAAAAAGAAGAAAGGCATGGTTGCCCGATGGCTCGACAAAATGGCAAGAGACAATAAGAAAAGCTTTGGCAATCAGCGTCTGGATTGCTGCGAATTAAAAACAAAACAAAATTAAACATATTAAAATAGGAAGAATTATGAAGAAAATGAGATTAATAGCAATGGCAGCAGGGGTAGCTTTGCTTACAGTAACCGCCTGCGAAAAATCGGACAATGACAGCAGGGATTCTATAGAAGGAATTTATGCAGGAACCCTGGACACCGAAAATAAATCCGGCTCTGTTTCTAACAGCTCTGGTGATGAAAATGATGCCACAGCAGAAGTGGCGGTGACTAGTGATGACCAAATTGAAGTTCACTGGTATAGCCAGCATATGGATACTACGATTATGTTTAATCATTACAATCACAACGATAGTGTATTGGTATGCTTTACAGGCGAGGACTTCGAAAATATGTACGGCCATATGCCGGGAGAAGGTCACATGTCCGGAGGTCATATGAGTGATATGCATGATGGGGAAACGGAATGGATGCATCACATGGCCGATGAACACGATGAAGGAGATGAACATTTCGGCGGCTTTGATATGCAGCACCATACATTTTCCTATCATTTTGAGATGATGGATGGCGATACGCCATATACCCTGACTTTTCAGGGGGAAAAAATGAAATAAGAAGTTATGTTTATCAAGATATTGATTATGACAGCGATACTGGGTGCCATTATGGCTTTACCCTTGTTATTAAGTCGGCTGTTTAATAGCAATGCGGAAATAAAAATTCATTCGTGTGCCCTTGATTATGGGGGCACACCGGATGATGATGCCTGTTCTTCCTGTCAGATAAAAGATCTGGCAGATTGTGAATATAAAGAAGAACAATTGCAGGAGAGTTCAAACAGATGAAATATTAAAAACAACAATCATGAAACTTATAAAAGCATATATAAGGCACAGAAAGACGGAAGAAGTGCATGATGCCATGAAAAAAGCGGGGTATTGTTGCATGACCTTCGTGGAGTGCGAGGGTACCGGAAAGTTTTCTGATGAGGAAAGAGAACACCTCAGCGAGAAATATCCATTTGCCGATGCTTACAAGGTCATTAAACTGGAAGTTTTACTGGCGGATGAGCATGTACAGGCAGTGATTGATTTGATAAAGAAAAATGCCAGAACCGGATACAGCGGAGATGGGATGATTATCGTTTCGCCGGTAGATGAGGTATACAAAGTAAGAAACGATGAAACGGGTATTCTCGCCGTTTAGTGACTTTATGGTAAAGGAATGGAAATCAGAATCTAAAAATGAATAGATATGGTACACGGATGGGGAATGGGCCTTGGCTGGATTATAGGACTGGTAATTTTAGTAGCCATTGCCTGGCTGATCAGTCAGGCCCTTAACAAAAACAACAATCCGGCAACACCGGAAAAATCAGCCCTGGATATTTTAAAAGAACGATATGCCAGGGGCGAAATCGATAAACAAGAATTTGACGAAAGAAAACAAGATCTATTGTAGAACTTAAAATTATAGAACAATGAGAACTATAGGAATAATAATTATAACGACCGTTTTTTTGGCCCTCAACAGTTTCGGCCAAAAAGCAAATGTAGACGAGCTCCTTGATAGGCAGGAAACCAGAACCGGGATATTCAATAGAATTATGAATGACCGGGAACTCATGATGGACTTTATGGATGCTATGCAGGATAACGAGCATGCCATGAAGATGATGAGAGACCAAGGCCACATGATGGGTGAACAAAGTGACATGCAGATGCAAGGTAGCCATATGATGAATCAAAATCAGATGCATCAAATGATGAAGGAAAACCCGCAGCAAATGCATCAAATGATGGGCAACATGATGGATATGTATGCTGAGGATTCTGCCTTGCGAAGTACTATGATGAAACAGATGAAGCAGCATCCGGAAATGATAAAAATGATGCGTAAGAACATACATAGCGATAAGATGATGCATAAAGAAGGGAAGAAAGAGCATCATAGTGGTTGCGCTGGAGATGATGAACGCCACATGGAGCATCATTAAATTGAAAGTTAAATAACCATATTACTTATTTGCGGTAACCCGTTTAATGCCGGTTATACCGGAAAATGAGTCAATCCTGAAGTGAGACATTGCATCTTAATAATGAAGATGCAATCTCTCAGGCGTAACAAATAGGAATTGCTCTATAAGGTCATATACTTTTTGAAAAGTATTTAAAAACCGGTATCGTGACTGTTCAGCTAATTATAAATTGTTATTGTTAAATATCAGCCATCAAAAAAGTGAGCTTTTAACTTTAAAAATCAATGACTATGAATTTCAAAAAGCGTTTACTGCAAATAGGTTTTCTTTCTGTTCTCATCCTGTTTACCTCATGCGGAACAGGCAACAACCAGAAAGAAGCGAAAAGTGAGAATGACCCTGATTCCGAACAGCATCAGGCTGACACGTCCGGAATGCATGGCCAGCATAACAGTCTGGCCAATAACTTTAAGCACAAGAATGCTGTGATACTGAATCAGGTATACCAGGTAAAAGAATCTACTGAAAGGGAGATGGAAGCGGTCATTGAAGCTTATTTGGTGATTAAAGAAGCTATGGACGATGAGGATTTAAATACGATAGATGAGGCAACCGGTTTAATGATCAGACGAGTAAATGAAGTAGATCCTGACCAGCTGAAAGGTGAAGGATTGGATGCCTGGCGAAATCATCAGAGTTTATATCTGGATAAATTGAAAGAATTACGGCATATAGCAGGGATAGCAAATAAGCATTCGTACTTTGCCCATCTTTCGGAAATCATGTATTGTACCATAAAAAGTTTCGGATTGAAAACGAAGGAATTATACGTTGTTTACTGTCCGATGGCGTTTGATAACATTGGGGCATATTGGATCAGTGACAGTAAGACTATACAAAATCCTTACCTGGGAACGAAAATGCCGAATTGCGGAGAGATAAAAGAAGTGTTGTAACTAAAATAGTCGAATTATGAATTCAGAAAACAGCTTATTAAGTGTGTATACTTTTTATAGCCCTTCCGGGGAAGGCAGTAACCAAGGTGGGCATGGACCTGACAACAATCAAAGATCCGAAGATGATACCCCAGAAGAGATAAAAGATAATGAAGGAAAAAGGCATGATTTTCACAACAATACAAAAGAAAAGAAACTTTTGGTCGATACATGTCCGGTTTGTAACATGGAGGTGGAGACTACAAAATTCTACTCTCAATATAATGGTAAGACCTTTTTCTTTTGCTCGGATGGTTGTTTGCAAAAATTTATAAATAATCCGGGCAATTTCTTCGGAAACCATAATTTCGATCTCATTATTATCGGTGGAGGACCGGCTGGCTTGACAGCTGCAGTGTATGCCTCCATATCTAAGATTGACACCTTTTTTATTGCAAAAGATATTGGGGGGGCAGGCCATTGACAGCACAAAGATCAAAAACTATATGGGCTTTGATTTTATTACAGGGAAAATGCTGGTAGATAAGTTCAAAGAGCAATTTCTGGAAAATCATTATTTGGCTCATAAGTTGGATGATGTGATTCGCATCAAAAAGCAAAACAATAGTTTTAAAATAACCACTAAGTCAAACGAAACCTTTCTTTCAAAAGCAGTAATTATTGCCACAGGCATGAAGAAAAGAAAACTGGGCATTGAGGGGGAAGAGCGCTTGCAGCGAAAAGGAATTTTCTATAAACTTGTTCAGGATATTAGCCTGCTGGAAGGAAAAGAAATCGTGGTGATTGGCGGAGGTAACTCATCGATACAAACTGCAAATGAGTTATTGAATAACCACTGTAAAGTTACTATTGTGACCAAAGGGAAAATGATCGCCGATAAAACGGATGTTGACAGAATTAAACAACGCCTAAATATCCGTATAATAGAAGAACATGATGTAGTGGAAATATGGGGTGAAGAGAAGGTTGAAGGAGTCTCTGTCAGACCCGAACAGGATATTAACAGACCTCCCGAAAACATACCGTGTGATGGTGTCTTTATCCAGGTTGGTTTTTTGCCAAATACAGAGTTTTGTAAGGAACTTGTGGATTTAAACGAGAAAGGGGAGGTTGTAATCAATAATGACTGCAGTACCGCTACTGAGGGTGTTTTCGCATGTGGCGATGTGACAAATAACTATGGCAAAAGAATCGTTATTGCATCCGGTGAAGGGGCCAAAGCCGTGTTAAGAACACGACAGTATTTGAAAGAGTTAAAGAAAAAAGTTTAATACGATCTACAAGTATACTTATAAAGATTTTGTTCGCATTTAGAATACTATTATATGGATACCATGAAAATAAATTGAACCATCAAAAAATTCAATATCAGGAGAATGCACTGTTGATTCTCATTTTACGGAGGTCCAGTGATTCCGGATGTATACAATAATACAGATATTTATTTATAATTTTTCTAAATAGTTGTTTTTCTGAACATTAAGACAACCGGGTTCGTTAAAATATAAATACCTATCCTCATGAAAAAAAATAAATTCTTTAAGCTTTCCGGTGTAGCGGGTGTTTTATCATTCATTGTTGTGTTGCTAGCTCAATGCAATTCAGGAGCGCATAATAATTCACAAAACGAAAATGCTTCCGATGATTTTGAAGCGGATATCGATATAGAGCTTACGGCTGCTGAAGATAACATAAAACTCTTGCCCGGAGCCAAAACAGGCGTCTATACCTACCAGGCAAAACTATTGAAAGGAGATGACAGCGTTCTTGAAACTTTGGATGATACCTACCTGGGTCCCATTATTCATGTAAAGCAGGGACAGAAGGTACGCGTGCGGTTCAAAAATCAGTTGCCGCGCGAGAGCATCATCCACTGGCATGGGTTGCATATCCCTCCCGAGATGGATGGTCATCCCATGTATGCCATTGAAAAGGGTGAAAAATACATTTATGAATTTGAGGTGAATAATCGACCGGGAACTTACTGGTTTCACCCTCACCCTCATCAAATTACCGGCCCACAGGTATATTATGGACTTGCAGGCATGTTCCTGGTGGAAGAGGATAATCCGGAGCTGCCCTCAGGGGAATTTGACAGGCCATTAGTGCTTCAGGACCGGACCTTTGATTCGGACAACCAGCTGGTTTATCTTGAAGATAGTAGAATGGCCCGGATGCAGGGTTTTCTGGGAGCGCAGATGTTTGTGAACGGCAAAGCAGACAGGCAGACGGAAGTAAAAAAGACAGCCTACCGCTTCCGCATCCTTAACGGATCGAATTCGCGCATATATAAGCTGGCATGGAGCGATGGCAGTGATATTATCGCTATCGGGACCGGCGGAGGATTATTAAAGGAACCTGCTGAAAAGCCCTATATCATGCTGGCTCCCGGAGAAAGAATAGATATCTGGAAAGATTTTTCCAACAACCAACCAAATGGTGAGGTGAGGCTGAAGAGCCTGGCTTTTGAACCGGGTACTACGATGGGTATGGGGGGCATGATGGGCGGCAGAGGGCAATCAAGCCAGGCCATTGAAAATGGAGCGGAAATAGACCTGTTCTCTTTTAATGTAACCGAAGAGGAAGGTCCGCAAAAGCCCCTGCCTGCCAGTCTTTCAAAAATTGAAAGAATTCGCAGGAATGAGGCCGTGAATGCCGCCGATCCGCGAAGCTTTCATTTTGCCTTCGAAAGGATGGAATGGGTCATTAACGGAGAGACTTTTGAAATGAACGAAGTAGCCGATTGGGAGACCGTAAAGCTGAATACGACCGAAATCTGGGAGTTTATCAATGGAGGTGATGGCAGTGGCATGGGCATGATGGGCAATATGATGCAAATTCCGCACCCGGTACACCTGCATGGCTTGCAGTTTCAGATCATCGGTCGCGATGTGTCAGGAGTGGACGCTGCGGCATGGCAAACAGTCAAAGACGGCTTTGTGGATGACGGGTGGCAGGATACATTTCTGCTAATGCCGGGGATGAAAGTACAGATCATTATGAGGTTTGAAGATTATACAGGAAAATACATTTACCATTGCCATAACCTGGAGCATGAAGACATGGGTATGATGCGCAATTATGAGGTGATAGCGAAGTAGGGGTGATACATGAAAAATAAAATCCAAAAACGGTATAACAGGATTGCACGGGTCTACGATATCCTCGAATCCCCTATGGAAATGAGGTTTTCGAAATGGAGAGAAGAATTATTGAAAGAAGCCGGGGACAAAACCCTGGAGGTTGGGATAGGTACAGGAAAAAACATCCCTTATTATCCGGAGGATGTGGAGCTGACAGGGATAGATTTCAGTGAAAGAATGATTGAAATAGCCCATAAAAAGGCAAAAGACAAGCACAACGTGCAGCTAAAGGTTATGAACGCCGAAAAGATGGATTTTGAAGATAACGCTTTTGATACGGTAGTCACTTCCTGCGTGTATTGTTCTGTACCGGATCCTGTGCAGGGCCTGAAAGAGATGAAACGCGTATGCAAACCGAATGGAAAAATCCTGATGCTGGAGCACGTCAGGAGCAATCATAAAATTATCGGGAAAGTCATGGATATTTTCAATCCGATACCATTATACATCTACGGCGCAAATATCAACAGGAGGACGTATGATAATCTATTAAAGGCCGGGTTTTAACCCAAACATATCAATATTAAACAACTTTGGTCTGACATCGTTCAACTAATACGTGTAAGTAATTAATA
>CAYXJS010000130.1:0-8068 GCA_964465045.1 uncultured Bacteroidales bacterium
TTAATTGAAGCTACTGCACTTTATAAAAAGCAAAAAAAACGTAAAAAACGTAAAAAAGCTATCATTACAGGTTCTGTTATTGCAATAGCTGTACTGATTATACTTTCTGTAAACCTTTACAACCGGCACAAAGAAAACAAAGCGTGGGAAATAGCAAAACAAGGAAATACTTATGCAGCCTATGATGGGTATTTGAAAGAATATCCTGATAATAGATTTTCTGAAGAAGCAGAATATTTAAGGGAGGAGGTTTTGTGGGAAAAAGCAAAGGAATTCAATAACGTGGAATCTTATGATGATTATCTTGACACATTTCCCAATGGAGAATACGCTACTGATGCAAAAGAAATAAAAGAAGATATTTTTTGGGATGCTACAATTAAAGAAAACACTCTTGAAGCATATGAAGAATATTTTTCGATGTATCCAAACGGAAAATATGTTGTTGAGTATAAATATGAGAATGAAGAATCTAAAGTATATGGTATAACTAAGTATGTTGGTCAAACTGAAGATGGAAAAAGAGAAGGGTTAGGAGTAGGTAAGTTCAAAACAAATAATGAAGATTGGAACGGAACATATTCAGGAAAATGGAAAAATGATAAACCAAATGGCAAAGGCACGAAAACCTGGGTATCTGGCAGAAGATATGAAGGTGAATGGAAAGATGGAGAAAGAAATGGATTTGGCAAATATTATTGGGGCCCTGGCAACTGGGAGGGTGATATATATGAAGGAGGATGGAAAAATGATCTTCTACACGGCAAATGTAAATTATACAGTAAGAAAAGAGATGGGTGGTATTATGGTACGATGAGGAATGGTAAAGGAAGATTATATAAAAAGAGTGGCTCAGGTTGGGTAGAAATTAATTGAGGTGATGTTTATTGCCCAACTGATCTCAGAAAAGATGGATAGTAGGCTGTTTTTTCGTGAAAGGCTTCTTTACTGCTGATAAGCATATCGTTCATTTTTATAAACGCAAAAGCAATAAATCTAACAGACAAAATTCAAAATAATCTTTTAGAAAAGCAGGAAAACAAAACCAAATAACATGAAAAAAGTCAGTTTAATTTTAGGTGCAGCAGTAATTACTGCAATGATGATAACCAGTTGTGGTGGTTCATCGTATGCAGAAGTGGAAATCGGTGACCAGGTCTGGATGACCGAAAACTTAAATGTGGAAGAATTCCGCAATGGCGACCCGATACCACATGCCAACACTATTTCAAAATGGAGAAAAGCTGGTCAAGAGGGACAGCCGGCATGGTGTTATTATAACAACAACCCTGAAAATGGTGAGAAGTACGGAAAATTGTACAATTGGTATGCAGTTAATGATCTCCGTGGTTTAGCCCCGGATGGCTGGCATGTCCCTGACAAGGAAGAATGGGAGTTACTGTCTTCTTTTCTTGGTGCTTCAAAAATTGCTGCTAAAAAGATGAAAAGCACAAGCGGCTGGGAAAAGAACGGTAGCGGAAACAATGAAAGTGGTTTCACGGCTCTACCTGGCGGCGGCATTGTAACCAGCACAATCCGTGATAAATATAAATTCGAATTCGGTGGTTTTGGCTTGGCCGCGGGTTGGTGGAGCAGCACCGGGAGGCGTAAGACTGCTTGGTATCGAGTCATAGAATACAATGACAGAGGTGGTGTATACCAAGACTTGAATAAGCTAAATGGTTTGTCTGTCCGCTGCATCAAAGACTGAATATGCACAGTTAGATAAATCCCGAAAAAATTTAAAACTAAAAAATGCTATATATGAAAAATCTATTATTTACACAGACCATCATTGTTAATTTTTTAAGAAGTTTCTTTGCTGGTGTAGTCTGGCTAATATTTACATTAGCCACCGGAGCAGCAGCCGATGCTACCGTTTTATTTTTCCCGTTGGCGGCCCCAGTTCTTTTACTCTTCTTTTACTTATTATCACAGGTGCTAAGAATTTTCAAACTTGAGGGCATTGGAAGCATTGCTTGTATGTTTGTTTCGGTTCCTGGCGACCCTTTTGTTTATATTCTCAAGCAAATAAAGCCAAGTGTTGTTCCTGTTGATGATTTCGGTATCATTAATTTCGCTTCGGTGATATATGTTTATGATAATGTTGTTGCTGTTGAGAAATCTCAGTCGAATACTGCTGAAAAATGTCCATATAAAGGAAAAGTGGACGCCACAAAAGAAGGCAGTGTTATGGGCTTCTCGTGGCCTCATGAAGCAACCATTTTTACTATTGGGGAAGATTGGGTTGTGAAAAGAGAAGGCAGAAGTATTGGCTGGATTGACACCTCAGGCCAAATCCGTGAGGGTTTGAAAGGAGATATCGAAGCCACCCTTTCTCCGGGAAAAATTATAAGCAAAATACAACATAACCAGCTTATTATCAACGGGGAACCTCATGGAAAACTTATATCATTTTAATCTCAAAAAATTAAACATTCATATTTTATAAATCATTTACAAACGAAAATTTTTATTATTATGAAGCGAATTATTACTTTAATGTCAGGCATTTTCATTCTGGCAATCATTTCGAGCAGTTGCGCAGTACATTCAGGTATGGGTATGTCAAATGCTTCGCTAAGCCAGAACAATTTTGAGATGGTCAGATATGCCAAGGGCGATGTGGCTACCACAAAAATTTTGGGGTTAGGCGGACTCAGTAAAGATGCTATGGTGGCAGAGGCAAAAGAAGAATTGTTAGCCAATTATCCGTTAAAGGAGGGGCAGGCACTGGCTAATATGACGGTGGATTTCAAAATGAGTGTTTACATAATTGTGATAGTTACCAAAGTTACAGTCACGGCTGACATTGTTGAGTTTAAATAATATTATTATGACAAAACTTAAAATACTACTTATTAGTACGCTGTGTGTATTTACCCTGGCCGTTTCCGGTCAGGTAAATACCGGCGAATTCACTGAAATCTATCTAAAATCCGGTTATAAGGTAAAAGGCAAAGTGATAGAAATTAATAAAGGCGAGACGATTACCCTCGAAACAATTGATGGGACAAAGATAAGCTATCATTATGATGAGATCGAAACTTTCGGACGTGCACCTAAACAAAAAGCAAATAGCATAGAGATGCCAAAGTTGAAGGTTGATATGGATGACATCCAATTTTTGGCCCAACTGGGAATTGGGTTTGCCGGAAGTACAAATTCAGATTATAATAATTTTGAGACAAAATCCACCTTTAAATTTCCCGCTTTAATTGGCGTTAGAGCCAAATATTCTATCGACACGATGTTTGCACTTAATGCTGACTTAAACTATGAACGTAAAGGCTATAGCATATTCGATAATTCTGAAAAAATTTACAGCCAATCTTTGAGTTACATAACCCTTCCAATGTATGCCGGTATAAATTATCCTTATGAAGGTATGACTTTTTATGGTCATCTTGGTCCGTATGTAGGATTCTTGATAGGCGAAAATATCAAGTATGAAGATAATTCAAGTAATTTTAATAATAACAGATATTTTTATGGGCATCGGTTTATTGATATTGGTTGGTTTATAGCGGCAGGCATTCAAATCCCTTACAATCAGGAAATGAGTTTTCGTACAGGAATCCGTTATAGCCGGGGTTTTAGTAACACTAATTATGATGATGCAATGAAAAACAAAACGTTTTTAGTTACTGGAAGTCTGCTTTACAATTTCTGAAACTGGGAATAGCTTTTTTATGAGAAGTAAAAATAAATACTTAAGTATAAATCATTTCAATATTTGATCACTCTTATAATAAAAATAGAGCATGAGATATCTGGCCAAAACATCTTTAAAACTGGTTATTCTTTTTAACGTTCTTCTTGTAATTCCATCTTACGGTCAATCTGTTCAGGAAATAAAATCAAACACCGAAAAGTATATTTGGGGAGAAGGAACCGGAATGACTTTAAATGAAGCAGATAACAATGCTTTGAAAAGATTGATTAGCCAGATATCCGTTCAGGTGGAAAGTGAATATGAGCAATTCATTGTTGAGGAAGAAAAAGTCGATAAAAAGGAAAAGGATTATGAATTTAAGGAGAAGGTAAAGTCAGTTGTCAACACTTATTCAAGTGCTACCCTGCACAATGCTGAACGGATAGTTATAAGTAACGAACCGGATGCAAGGGTTTTCCGGTATATTGAAAGAAAAAATATTGACGAAGTATTTGGGAACCGAAAGGATAAGATTTTTGGTTTTATGGATAATGCAATCAAAGCCACCAAAGAAAATCGTATTGGTGATGCTCTTCGATACTATTACTGGGGCTTTACATTACTTAAGAGCCACCCCAGGTGTAATTATATTAAATATACAGATCATAAAGGCGCTAAACATCCCCTCATATCATGGATTCCCATGAAGATGAATGAAATTTTCTCGAATATCTATTTCAAAGTAAAACAGATCGACAATGAACAAGTGAGTAAAAAGGTAGTTCTTAATGTCCTCTATAAAAATGATTTAATTACCAATCTGGATTACTCGTATTGGGACGGCAGGGATTGGTCGAACCTTTTCAATGTAAAAGATGGTCGTGGTTTTCTGGAATTTTATGGCCCAGCAGCAAAGGATAAGGTAGAAGCCAGATTAAAGGTGGAATATATATATGAAATACAAGCCAACATAGATAATGAGCTAAAGACAGTGATGGGTAAGATCAACCCGATTCCTTTCCGTAATCACTATTATACCATCCATTTCCCACATGATAGAAAAAAAGATCAGACATCAGAAACCATCCAGCCAGTAAATAATAAGGCAGAAAGTGATGATATTGCCCACGTTGAGAATCCAGAGAAATACCGAAGAATACTCGCTAGTTTACATGATATTATTACAAATAATGAGTATGAAAATGCTAAAGATTTGTTTACTCCTGCTGGATACTCCATGTTTCAAAAACTTATAGCGTATGGAAATGCCAAAATTTTAGATGTTCCTGATTATACATATTACCATTTTAATGATGGCGTGGTGGCCCGGGCTTTACCCATGGTGTTTTCATTTGGGACTAATTATCAAAAATTTGTGGAGGATGTCGTCTTTCATTTTGACAAGGATGCTAAAATCACAAGCCTTGCTTTCGGGTTATCAAATGAGGCATTACAAAGTATCATTGGGAAAAAGGTTTGGAATGAGTTAGACCGAATGGTACTTGTTAATTTTCTGGAGCATTACAAAACGGCTTATGCTTTAAAGCGTCTGGATTACATTGAGTCCATTTTTGCTGACGATGCCTTGATCATAACCGGTTGTGTTTTGAAGAAGAAAACCAATACAGACAGCCGGTTTCAAAACAATCGTATCGTACGGTACAACAGGCAAACTAAGACAGAATATATACGGAACCTTAAGTATTCATTCAACAGTAAAGAATTTATCAATATACAGTTTGAGGAGAGCCGTGTCAGAAAAGCGGGAAATGGTGATAGTATCTATGGGGTACAAATCAAGCAGAACTATTTCTCTTCAAACTATGGCGACCAGGGTTACCTGTTTTTGATGGCCGATTTAAAAAATCCTCAAAAGCCCATCATACATGTTCGTACCTGGCAGCCTACAAAAGAAGAAATTGGTGAAATATATGGGTTATCAGACTTTTAAGCAAGAAAATTTTGAAGTGCAGTTATAAGAACAACACAAACTAAATCATGGCAAAAATAATTACTGTCTTTACGACTATTTTAATATTTGCTTTTACAATATCTAATGCTCAGAATATTAACGTAAAAACTTTCAGGAGTCTGCCCAATGATCAAACTGCTCGCGTGCATGAACCGGAGATAGACCAGAATGGCGAAAAATGTGCTTTAATCAAGGTAGTCACTAATCAGAAGGGGTTTGTATGGGAAGGGGGTACATTAGGTATCACCAAAGTAGAATCCAAAACCGGTGAGTACTGGGTTTACATTCCTCGCGGGGCTAAAAAGATAACTATCAAGCATGATAAACTGGGAGTGCTGCGCGATTATCTTTATCCCGAAGCAATAAAGAAGGCTACCGTATTTGAAATGGTGCTGACCACGGCAGAAGTGGAAACGATTGTAAAAGAAGAATCCATCAAAAGTCAATGGTTGATAATTTCATCGCAACCAAACGGAGCTGATGTTTATATCAATAACAATCATAAGGGGCAAACACCTTTTCAGATGGAATTAAAAGAGGGCAAGTATACGTATCGAGTTAATAAAGAGATGTATCATCCTGAAGCCGGTAAATTTAATTTAGTGGCTTCTGAAGGGAAAAAACAGATAGACCTTCAGCTTAAGCCTGCTTTTGGATATGCCAATATTACTACCAAACCTGTTGATAAAGCAGAAATTTCTATTGATGGGGACCCCACCGATAAGAAAACACCATTCAAAACCGATCGTATCAAAAGTGGAATGCATACCATCACTGCAAAATACCCCATGTATCATGAAAGCAAAAAAACAATAAAAATACTGGATGGAAAAACTACAGATGTTGTATTGAATTTAGATCCCGCTTTTGGAACTATGCAAATCACCTCTGAACCCGAATCAGGTGCCACTGTATTACTGAATGGCGAAAATACAGGTAAAACTACTCCGTGCTCACTTGATGAGCTCGTAAGTGGTGAGCATATGATAAGCTTGAAAAAGAAATGGTATGAGCCGGTCAAAAAGAAAATAAACATAAAAGACGGCCAGCAGATGCCATTTACAATCAAGATGAAGCCAACATTTGGCATAGTAAAAGTTGCTACTGATAAGGAAGCTGAAATATACATCGATAACGAGAATAAAGGAACTCACAAATGGGAAGGCCGACTGGTTGCAGGCATTCATACCATTGAAGCTCAAAGGGAAAAGCATCAAACGGATAGTCAGAAAATAGAGTTGAATGTAAATCAGATAAAAACTATAAAACTCAACCCCACTCCGAAGACCGGTGTACTCAAAATCAAAACAGATCCTTTTGAGGCCAGGATTATTCTAAATGGAAAAGATTATGGAAGAACCCCTCTAACCATAAATGACCTTTTGATTGGTAATCATACGCTGATTTTGAAAAAAGAAGGGTATGGCGATCTAAGAAAGGGGATTACAATAAGAGAAGGCAAAACTTTATCTTTAGACGAAATCTTACAAGATGGCAAAATTGTAACCATTACAACCAATCCTTCTGGTGCAGAATTATTTATAGATGGTGAATATAAAGGTAAAACCCCTTTTGATGAAACTTTAAGCTTTGGTAAACATGATGTGAAGCTAATTAATGGAAATCGTAAATCTCAAAAAATAATTGCAGTGGAGGAATCTGCAAAAAGCAACTGGAGTTATGATTTGCAAGAGATAAAAAAGGTAACCTTTACTTCCAATCCATCTACTTCTAAAATATATATAGATGGCGGCTATAAAGGAGTAACACCTTTGTCAGTTATGCTGCCAATTGGTGAACATATGGTAGTTATCAGCAAAGAAAAGTTTAATTCAAAAAAAACTTATATCGAGGTAAACCACAATAACGATAGTTTTGAATTAAAAATGCGTCCTGAAACAAAATACTATAACACAAAGGGGGGTGCATATATAAAATCCGCCATCCTCCCCGGCTGGGGCTCAGGATCAATCTTATCAACAGATTACAAAGCTATTTATCAACTTATTTATATATTTTCGGGTTTAAATGCTATTGGATTGTATTCGTCTCCTTTTGTAGATCATTCAAATGATGGTGTTAAACAATTTGTTTATACTCATCTAGGGTTTGTTTTACTTGATTATACTATAATTCTATTAGTGAAAAACAATTCCAAAGAGGAAATGTACACCTCCAGTTTCAAAATAAATCCAGGATTATCACTACATCAAACCCCAATAAATGGGAAAAATAACTTGATGCTTTCCTTATCTTTTAATTTTTAATTTCGGTTAGAATAAAACTTATACGTATCAGATTCAAAATAAAACAATCTGTTATTCCAATATTTTATTACCATTAAGCCACCTACTCCCACTTCACCGCCTCAACCATATTGCCATTAGCGGCTTTGATGGTGTGGTAGCTGATAGCCAGCAGACCGACAATTACTGAAGCTA
>CAYXJS010000131.1:0-8062 GCA_964465045.1 uncultured Bacteroidales bacterium
TACGAACTGAAGCAACGCAAAAAAGGATCTGCTTTACGCGAAGGGTTTAACAGCTCAGATGCCATGTATCTGCTCTTCCCGGACCGCTTTGCAAACGGAAATCCGAAAAACGACAGCATGGAAGGCTATGAGGATAAACTGGACCGTGAGGATGACTATGGCCGCCATGGCGGCGACCTGCAAGGGATTATCGATCATCTCGACTACATCGAAGAGATGGGGTTTACAGCCTTGTGGCTCAATCCGGTACTCGAGAATGCGATGCCCGAAGCTTCTTATCACGGTTATGCCATTACCGATTTCTACAAAGTTGATCCACGTTTAGGTGATAATGATCTTTACCTTGAGCTAAGCAAGGAAGCTGAAAAACGCGGCATCAAGCTGATACAGGACATGATTATGAACCACTGCGGTTCGAATCACTGGTGGATGGAAGACCCTCCGTCAGACGACTGGGTGCACTATCAGGATGACTATAAGGTAACCAATCACCGAAGGGTGGTGCTGCATGATCCTTACGTGGCGCAATCGGATAAAGAGCTGTTCGAAAAAGGATGGTTTGTTTCGGCCATGCCCGATATGAACCAAAGCAATCCGCTCATGGCCGATTATCTGGTGTACAATTCGGTTTGGTGGATTGAGCACGCCAATCTGGGCGGCATCCGTCACGACACCCATCCGTATCCGGGTCAGGAGTTTATGAATGAATGGACCTGCCATATCATGGAAGAATATCCGAATTTCAATATTGTGGGCGAGGAATGGAGTCCCGATCCGGCCGTACTGGCTAAGTGGCAGCGCGACAGCCGTCTGCCGGTGGATTTCGCCTCCTGCCTGCCCAGCCTGATGGATTTCCCGATACAAATTGCCCTTTCTGAAGCCCTTACGGAAGAAGAAAACTGGGATGCCGGATGGATCAAGGTTTATGAAATGCTCGCCAATGATTATCTCTACCCACACCCTATGGATTTAGTGATTTTCCCGGACAACCACGACATGGACCGCTTCTACCGCCAGGTAGGCCATGATTTTGACCTGTGGAAGATGGGAATGGTTTATATGGCGACGATGCGCGGCATTCCGCAAATCCAGTATGGCACAGAATTGCTTTTCAGCAACGAAAAGCATCACGACCACGGACAAATCCGCGAGGATTTCCCCGGAGGATGGGAAGGCGATGAAGTGAATGCTTTCACCGGAGAGAATCTCGGAGATAAAGAAAAAGAAGCCAAATCCTTTTTGAAAAACATCCTCAACTGGCGTAAACAAAGCGAAGTTATTCATTCAGGGAGCCTAATGCAGTTTACCCCAGAAGATGGCGTATACAGCTATTTCAGATACTCAGACAACAAAGCTGTGATGGTAATTTTCAATAAAAACAAGGAGGCCTACAGTCTGGATATGAATAGATTTAAGGAGCGAACAAATGGATATCAAAAAGGATTTGATGCAATAACCGGAAAGGAATATCCTCTCAAAAACCTGGAAATACCCGCAAGAGGAGTGCTGGTTCTGGATTTGAAGTAGGAAAAACTTAGTTTTTGATTGCTTAAAAGAATAAAAATCAGTGAAAATCTGTTGCATCAGTTTTGTCTGTATTCCATTTTAAAAAAAAGTCCACTTATTGAACGGATATGCTGATTTGCACAGATGATAGACATAATTTAATTTTACAACCATACAGAGAGCCTGCCTGGCATCCCGTCAGGCAGGCTTGTTTATTGTTGAAAGGGTTGAGATGCGGGAGTATTTTTCGTATCTTTGAAATAACAAAATCAAAAACCTATGAAAAACAAAACCAACCCGGAAATGCTTGAACGCATGAAAAATGACCCTTCCAACTGGAGAGGTCCGTTTTATTATAATCCTAAAGACCACAGGTTGTTTGTTCCAAAATACAACAAATATCTCGGGGCAACGCTGAATATGGCCAACCCAAAAGTTTACCTGTTTTTTATTCTTATTATAGCGGGCCTGTTTTTAGCTTCCGGCATCTAAACCTGCCGATATACTATCCTTCCACTTCTCAATATGATGTGCGGAAAATGTAGCTCTGCATTGCCACTTCATATCACAAAGCTAAAGTATTATCTACAGGAAAATCAGAAACACCACGGAATAACTTTTTGAACTTTAATACCATGAGAACGGTCTAAAAAGTCCTAACGATTTTAATAAATTATATAATGCATGAATCTGTCCTAAAGAATTACCGCTTGTTTACACCAAATTATATAATATCCAGATTATCAGAAATATTATAAAAATTGCATTGCTGTATGTAAGTTGTTGTTTTTCATATTAACAACCTACAAACTTAAAAACATACAAACTTATTAAACTGAACTCTTACCATTTAATAAACTTAACAACGCAATTCATTGTTATTTTTTGTACATTTGAAAGCAATCAATTCTAATCAACCATAGATTAATGAGCGGCACACACGTTACGATAAAAGACATTGCCAGGAAATTAGGAGTTTCTCCCTCTACGGTTTCCAGAGCACTAAAAGACCACCCGGAAATCAGTCCGAAAACAAAAAAGGTCGTCACAGAACTTGCTAACCTCTTAGGCTACAAACCCAATGAAATTGCATTGAGCTTGCGAAGCAAGAAATCAAAAATCATTGGGCTTATCATCCCGGAAATCGTACATCACTTCTTTTCTTCTGTAATCAGCGGTATTGAAGAAATCGCCATTGAAGAGGGCTATAACGTAATGATTTTTCAATCTAATGAATCTTACTCCCGGGAGGTGTTAAATACCCAGGGGTTATATTCAAGCCGCGTAGACGGTTTGCTGGTTTCTTTAGCAAAAGAAAGCAAAGACTATGAGCACTTTCGGAACCTTTTAAAGTACAATGTTCCCATTGTATTCTTCGATCGTATATGCGAGGGATTGAAAACCGACCGCGTCATCGTAGATGATTACGGTGGCGCTTTTGAAGCCGTACAACACCTTATTGAACAAGGCTGTAAGCGTATCCTGCATTTAAGCGGTTCAGACCAGCTCTTGATTGGACGTAACCGAATCAACGGGTATAAGGATGCTTTGGACGAAAACAACATTCCTTTAGATGAAAACCTGATTGTAAAATGCGATAATTACGAGGATGCTCTTGAGAAAACCGGAGGTATCCTCAAAAAACACCCTGACATTGACGGAGTATTTACCGTGAACGATTTTACCGCTATCGGAGCCATGAAAGTGATCAAGCAAACAGGACGTAAAATCCCGGATGATATCGCCGTTATTGGCTTTACCAATAGCGACAGCTCCACATTTACAGACCCAACCCTCTCAAGCGTTGACCAGCACGGCACGGAAGTAGGTCGCGAGGCCACTAAACTATTGCTGAAAAGATTAAGGGAGGGCCAGCTTGAGGAAGACCACACACCACAAACACGTATCATCAGAACTGATATGGTCGTAAGAGAGTCTTCCAGAAGAATTTAGCACGAAAAACCGAAGTACACTCCACAAACCTCAAGAATTCCGAAAGAATTTATTGGGCTAAATTGCATCTGGCATTTGGTGCAAACGTTTGCAAACCCATAACTTTCTCCCTTTCAAAATATTAATAATTGTTAAACTGGCATGTTTGCTAATAAATGTGTTGCATTTCTCATTTAAAACACCGATATTTACACCTTGATATAATTAAAAAGACTGTTTAACGCTTATGAAAAAATCTACTATTATGAAAAAATTAAAATTGTTTTTAATGGCAGTAATTGTCATGATGAGTTCTGCGGCCCTGAATGCTCAGGAAGTAGAAGTTACTTTTAATGCAGACTTGACTGCCTTTATTGAATCGTCAGACTTTGATCCAGAAGTTGATGATGTTTACATCACTGGAACCGTTGTTGATCCCGAATGGCAAGAGCCCGGAACAAACGATGAAACCATGATGACAGATGATGATGGCGATCACATTTACACATGGACAACCACACTTGATGCAGAATCTTCTTATTCTTACAAATATTTTTACGTGCCAGAAGAAGAGGAATCAAGCTGGGATTACGGTGAATGGGAAGCTGGCGACGACCGTATGTTTGAAACCGGAACTATGGATATGACACTGGATGACTTGTGGGGAACTTACAGCCGCCTTGTTGAGTTCCACGTAGACATGGCCGATTTCGCAGAAGAAGGCGATTTCAATCCAGAAACCGACATGGTATATATCTCAGGTGAAGTGCTTAGTACTGACTGGTCTGAGCCGGGAACCAACCCATCAGCTCAAATGACAGACGGTGACGGAGATCAGGTCTACACTTGGTCAAATTATCTTCCCGCCGATAGTTCATATGCGTATAAATATTTTTATGTGCCCGAAGGTGAAGAATCAAGCTGGGATTACGGCGAATGGGCTGGTGGTTCAGACAGAGTAGCTGAAATACCGGATGAAGATATCTCAATAGCTGAAAAATGGGGGCATTTTAAAATCCATTTTGTTGTAACTGAAGATGGTGAAACTCCCTTAGAAAGTGCTGATGTAACGGTAGGTGAAGAAACAGCCACTACAGACGCCGAAGGAAACGCAATGCTCTATGCACTTCCTGATGATTCTGTTACTTATACCGTTTCTCATGCAGATTATGCTGACTATGTTTACGGCGTTCAAATAGATTATGCAGATGTTGAAGTGCTTGTTGATATGACTACTGCCAGCATTAATGAAGAATTGGCTGAATCATTCAACATGTATCCAAACCCATCAACTCGTGTTCTGAACATAGACGGACTGGATAACGTAAACAAAATAGAGGTTTATAATGCAGTAGGACAGCGTGTACATGTAGAAAACAATGTTTCTAACAGTGTACAAATTGCTACTTCAGGTCTGAAAAACGGCCTTTACTTCGTGAACTTCTATAATGATCGCAAGGTAATTGCAACACAGAAATTTCTTAAAAAATAAACTGAAGGAAAATTCGTTATAAAAAGTGTAAAACCCGGCCTTGTTGTGCCGGGTTTTTTATAATAACCAAACACACGCATCATGATTAACAATAATAAAAACACCATATTCATCGCCTTGCTGCTTATTTTTAGTGCATTCCGGCCTGGATTTGCGCAGACATTATGGACAGAACCAGCCCTTCCCACAGCCGAAGAAAGCATCACGGTATTTTTTGATGCTACCGGAACCGCTATTGAAGGGTATGATGGAGACTTATACGCACACACCGGAGTAAACTTAGAAAGCGATGAGTGGCAATATGTCATTGGTGATTGGGGGGAAAATGAAAACCAGCCTCAGTTAACACGCCTTGAAGAGGATTTCTACCAATTAGAAATCACGCCAAGTGTTTATGATTTCTATGATGTTCCTCAATCAGAAACCATTATAGGTCTGGCTTTTGTATTTCGTTCTGAAGCTGCCGATCAGCAAACCGGGGATTTATTTGCCGATATCGTAGAAAGCGGTTTAAGTGTTTCTTTTTTGCAACCTGAAAACAACCCGCTGGTGACTGAGGGTGAAGAAATAGAAGTAGCGATCCAAGCTAACCAGGCCGACAGCGTTTTACTGGAAGTGGACGGAGAAATCATGGCTCGGGAAGCCGGAAATGAGCTGGAATATGCTTTCAATGCTGAATATGCAGAAGAAAAGAAGTGGATGGTAGCTATTGCGAAAGATGCAACAGACCAGGTTACAGACTCCGCTTTTTACCTCAGCCGGCCCGAAGTAACTACAGAACCGCTACCGGATCAAATGAACAAAGGTGTTAATTACATTGCTGACGATGCCGTTACACTGGTCTTCCAGGCTCCGGAAAAAGAATTTGTGTATGTGATTGGTGACTTCAATGACTGGGAGATTAACAATGACTATTTTATGAAACGTGACCCCGACGGCGAACACTACTGGCTGACCATTGATGATCTCACACCACAACAGCAGTATATCTATCAGTTTTTTATTGATGGAGAACTGCGCATTGCAGACCCTTACACCGGGCAAATCAGCAATCCCTACAACGACCATCATATTTCTGATGAGGTATATCCCGACCTGATAGAATATCCTGAGGATAAAACCCAGGGTAATGCTGCTGTTTTGCAAACGGCGCAAGAAGAGTATGAATGGGAAGTGGAAAACTTTACTCCGCCGGCTGTAGAAGATATGGTGGTTTATGAGTGCCTTGTGAGAGATTTCACTGAAGAGGGTACTTATGCCGCGCTAACTGCAAAGCTTGATTACCTTAAAGACATGGGTGTAAATGTATTGGAACTTATGCCGGTAAATGAATTTGAAGGCAATGTTAGTTGGGGATACAACCCTTCATACTATTTTGCCCCAGACAAAGCCTACGGCCCGCGCGAAGAGTTAAAACGCCTTATTGACGAAGCTCATAAGCGGGGTATTGCCGTTTTTGCTGACATCGTGCTAAATCACAGTTATGGTCAGTCGCCTTTTGTGCAAATGTATTTTAATAATGGCGCGCCTGCTGAAAACAACCCGTGGTATAACCGCGAACATAATTTTACCAATCCTGATGCGCAATGGGGATATGATTTTGATCACGAAAGCCCTTATACGCAGGCGTTGGTTGATAGCATCAACACCTATTGGATGAGCGAGTATAAAGTGGATGGGTTCCGCTTTGACTTTACCAAAGGATTCACCAACAACATTAAAGATGACAGCGACCCCTGGGGAAGCCTCTATGACGAGGATCGCGTTCAGATTTTAAAAAGAATGGCTGATGCCATCTGGGATTTCAACCCGAATGCGGTTGTCTCTTTTGAGCATCTGGCTGAAAACTCAGAAGAAACTGAATTAGCAAACTATGGCGTTGTTTTATGGGGAAACCTGAACCACAACTACAACGAAGGAATGATGGGATGGACAGAAGATGGAAAATCAGACCTTAGCTGGGGCTCTTATCAGGAACGCGGATGGTCTGAACCTAACCTTTTGACCTACATGGAATCACATGACGAAGAGCGGCTGATGTATAAAGCACTCGAATACGGTAACCAAACCAATCCGGATCATGACATCCAAACTGAGGAAATTGCACTTGAAAGAGCAGGACTGGCTGCTTCATTCCTCTTTACCATTCCAGGCCCGAAAATGATTTGGCAATTCGGTGAGCTGGGTTACGACTATTCAATTGACTATGATTGCAGAACTTGTCCCAAACCGGTAAGGTGGGATTATCTTGAGGAGTATCGCCGTAAATATCTTTACGATGTGTACAGCGCTCTAATTGACTTAAAAACTACCTATGAAGTTTTTAGCACCACAGATTATGACTTGGATGTGCGCAATGCAATAAAGCAGATCAACCTGTACGATAATGATATGGATGCGGTTGTGCTGGGTAATTTTGATGTGGAAGCCCGTGAAGCAGAAGCCAACTTCGCTTCTACCGGATATTGGTATGAATACATCACCGGAGATTCGTTGCAAGTAGACAACGAAACTCAATCCATATCGCTTCAGCCCGGAGAATACCGGATTTATACTTCTGAAAAAATTTCCTCATCAGGTTTAAACGTGTCTGTACCGGAAGATCAGCAATCCAGTACAGAGAGCAGTATTTTTCCAAATCCTTCTGACAGTCGGTTTAACATCCTTATTGAAACGGAGGATGCTTCTGAAGTAAAAGTGGATATCCTGGATGTGCAGGGACGGCATATCAAAACGTTATTTAATGACAACCATGATTCCGGACTCCTGGAGTTAAGCTGGAAACCTGAAAGCAATCAAAAAAGAGGAATCTACTTTCTCAGAATTTCAGATAACCAACAATCTATAGTTAAAAAACTGATTTTTAAATAATAAATACTTAAAAAGGCTGCTGATACTGGCAGCCTTTTCTTTTTGAATTATGAGCCAAAAAGCGGAAAAGATACTGGAAAACAAGGAAATGGAATCGCTGTTCCTGAACTACATGAAACAACACTACATGCAAAGGGATTTGCCTGAATCCATCCCCCAATCAGCATCAGAAGAAAAAACATCATGGTATTTAAAACGTGTCTGGGATTTCAACCATAGCGTGGATAGCCTTCTTCATGCGCTTGAGGAAAAATATCAAAT
>CAYXJS010000132.1:0-8041 GCA_964465045.1 uncultured Bacteroidales bacterium
TGGCTGGCGGAGTATTAGAGACATCATCAACTGAATTTGCAACAAAAACTTAATCTACAAATGCTTCCTTAATTACCATCTTTACTTCCTGAATTTCTTTTTCAGTTAATGCATCACGTATTTTAATGATTCTCTGCTTATCAATTGTTCTGATTTGGTCAAGTACAATCCAGCCTTGCCTTTTATCATGTTGCACAGAAACTCTTGTTGGGTAATTTTTAGACTGACTTGTCATCGGGGCAACCACAACAGTATTCAGATGCTTATTCATCTCCGGGGGCGAAATAACCACACACGGACGCGTCTTTTTAATCTCACTTCCAACGGTTGGGTCAAGATTAACTAAAACAATATCATACTGATTTATCACCATTGCTCAAAGCGTTCATCTTCAAAAACATCATCCATTAACGGCTTATCATCTCCGTTCTCATGCATTTTCTTAAAAGCCCTTTCCCAGCCTTTTCTCGGTTCAGCTTTAGGTTTTAAAATTATATGATCCTTTTCAAGTATCAGTTCAACCTTATCCTTGATGTTATACTTTTCAAGCAATGTTTTACTCAGTCTTATTCCCTTTGAATTACCTACAGAAACAATTGAAACATCCATAATAGCAAATATATTTTGTAATTACAAAGTTAGTACATTATTTTGGTTAAATCAATCCATTGCAAAAATCCTAATCTCTTTTACCAAAACTTGCAAGTTCAGCAAATGTTATCTCCGATATGGCGCAGTTCTCAAGCCCAACAAGCTCAAGTTTATCGATAATTCCATACTTTCCCCGAAAAAAATGAATACAAATATTTGAATCTAAAAGGTATTTCATTTGAAATCAATTATATCATTTTTCTCAACTCTGGATGAATGTAACTCGTTAATAATCTCGTTTATCCCCCAGCCAACGGTTTCCTTTTGACAATTCTCTTTTCATCCCCAGGCTATAATTATTATCACGGCCCAGCTGCTTAAAGGAAATAGCTTATAGCGAAGGGCGCAGGGCTAAGAGCTAAGGATTGGACATTTAAGAATAAACAGCTTTTGCGTTATAATACCAGTCCTGAAAAATCAATATAAATACCTGGTTAGGTCAGTGGGTTATGGGTTCTTCATTCATTATATTTCAATTTTTTGTAATCCTCACGAACATCCTCAATACTTAAACTAGAAATTGATATTTGATTATCAGCTAATATGTTTTCAAATTCAAACCGTGACAAGCCAGCGAGTTGAGCAGCTTTTCCCATCGTCAATTTCTGCAATTGATAAAGTCGTATGGCATAGGATAACTTTATATCTTTTTTAAGCTCTGATTCATCCTCATTTAAGGCCAAAAAAATATCTGATGGAATATCCAATGGTATTATTCGCGTTGTGTCCATATTAATTTCCTTTTCCTACAAAGTTACTTAATTTCTATAATTTTTTCAATCTACTTTGGATTCCTCTTTATATGTCAACAGCATCCGGCTAAAAAAAGGAATAAGAAGCGGAGCATAAGAATAACCAAGAGAATAGGGCACAGAGCTAAGCGCCAGCCATCACCTCACCCTAAGCTCTGCGCTCTAAGCTACATTACCAACCTCCCTTAAACACATCTCTAAATATCCAGGGCCACCATCCCCTCCGGGGCTTGCAACCCTACATAATCATTCGATAAACTCTCAACGCCGTTTATCGCACAATGATCTTCTTCGAATAGACCTCGCCCTTGTTTCTGATGACTTCCACCAGGTATAATCCCCGCTGCCAGCCGGCCACACTGATTTGCTCCTTGCCGGGTTTTGCTTTGCGTGATATCACAGCCTGCCCGTTTACGGATATCACCTGCAAATACATATCCTCCTGGTAAACAAATTCCGGAATATCGATGGTCAGGTAATCGCTCACAGGATTCGGGTAAACAGTAATATCATCAACAAAATAGTGGTGGGGTATAGAAGCCGAAAGCGGTGATTCTCCGAGGCTGTCCACTTTAACTATCCAGGTGCTTTGCCCGTCACCGTTTACCGGGTCCCAGTTATACCACACTTCGCCCACCATTACAAAGCCATTGTCGCTGGTGGTGTCAAAATCATATAAATGATTAAAGTTTTCCTCCCAGGTGGCCATCTCGTAGTTGCGCTGCCAGATGCTGTCGCCCTCGGGCGAAAACTTAAACAACACCCCTTCTATTGTAACAGGGCCGGTTCCTTTTGAACCGGTTGAAACAATACTCCCATCCGCTAAGCAATGTACCTGTCTTAAATTCCAGGTATGGTTGATTGTATCATACTTCCGCTCCCACAATACTTCCCCGGACGTATCTGTTTTTATAATAGCAGGTCGCACATTTACATAGCCGAAGCCGAGATCTTCTTCTGCGTAGGAGGTACACAGCACATAATTCCCGTCCGGCGAAACAGCTACATAGGCCGCATTATCTGATAACTCCTCACCATATTGTTTTATCCACAGCATATTCCCCTGCATATCGGTCTTTAGTAAAAACGGGTCTCCGCTGGTCCAGTCTGTCCGGATATCCGTATACCCCGAAATTAAATAGCCGTCCTCCACGGTCTGGACATCCGTTGGCATTTGAAAGTGATCCATGGCATACGTATGGTCTTCCACAATCGACCCATCCGTTTCGGTAAGCATAAAGCGAATATTATGATTGTTTATTTCCCCTGTTTCCATGGCACCTGTAAGGGCAAGCTTTCCATCATGCCCTAAGTCACAGGAGCGACCCAAAAAGTAGTAATCTTCATCACAATACCGCTTTGTTAGAAGGGTGTCCCCCTGCTTATCAAATACCATCAACATAGCACAGGTATCGGGTAAATTCCTGTTGCCAAAGAAAAAAAATGTTGAATCGCTCAAACGGGTTGTAGCACCATGATAACCCTGGTACCATTTTTCTCCCGGTTTACCGTAATCTTTACGGAAGATGACATTACCGTTAAGATCCACTTTCATTATATATACATCCTTTGCATTCCATGGGTTGCTATTTTTTCCTTTAACGCCAGTTATCATATACCCATCTTCCATAGGTATAACTGAAATTCCTACATTCCATATATCATTCATCCGGTAATCATGCAAAAGGTAAGGAAGCTGCCCCCGGGTTGGAACAATAAATGCCAAAACAGCTAACAAAATAAATATTCGTCTTAACATATTCAGGATTTTGCGTATTTTTATAGTGCATAAATATAAAACTATTTTCTTCTAATAGCAATATTATTTTGATAATATTATTTTGATAATATTATTTTGATAATAAAAGAAAAATAATTAGTTTTATACAAACTTTTAAACCATCAACCTATGAAAAAAACATTGACCACCACTTTTCTAATCTGGGCTGTTTTATCTTCGTTCGCCCAGTTGAACCGCACGTATATCCCGGATGAGGTATTTGATGAAACCCGTACCCGCACGTTTCATTTCAGCCCGGCTGAGCCAGGCCAGGCTCCTGTTAAAGAGTCTGCTGCGCAAAGAGATTTTGAACCCACGTCCCTCGGAGAAACGTATCACGATTTTTTTACATACGGAGCACAACGCCAGCAGGTTTATGCCTACCCGGATGGCTACAGGGCTGCGGTGTGGACACATACGGAAGACTCCGGAAATGAGTTCTCCGATATGGGAACCTGTTATTCATACAGCCAGGGTGGTTCCGACGACTGGAATCCTGATAATGCTGACATCAGCCGCTTGGAAGACCACAAGGCACGTTTCCCATGTTATGCGCCCTGGGGCGAAAACGGCGAAATCATCGTTTCGCAACAGGAGAACGGCATTAATATTTTTACTCGCACGGAGCGCGGTGCGGGCGAATGGCAGCATCATATACTGGAACCAGAAGGGGATGTGCCGGCCCTGAAACTGCCGCACATGATTACCTCGGGCGAAAACCACCAGGTTATACATCTTGCCGTGGCTACTAATGAAACATACGGCGGACAAAAAAGCGCGTTGCTTTATTTCCGGTCGCAGGACGGCGGACAGAGCTGGGACCAGCAAAGCACGGTGCTTGAAGGTACCGGAAGCGAACACTATACGGCCATCTACGGCGATACATATAATTTTGCTGTCTCCGGCGACACAGTAGCGCTGGCCGTCAGCTCGCCCTGGCACGACACGTTTTATCTCCTTTCGGAGGATAACGGAGAAAGCTGGGAGAAGCATGTGGTGTGGGAACACCCGGCGCCGATGTTTGACTTCGAAACCACCATGATGGCTGACACCGTCTGGTGCCCTGATGGAAGCCTCGACGCCATCTTTGATGAGAATGGCAACCTCCACCTGGCCTTTGGCCTCACACGGGTGGCGCACCCGGAAACGGGATATGACTTCGAGCATTTCCTCTGGACCGACGGTATTGTGCATTGGAACGAAACCATGGAGCCATTTGTCGCCCCCGACCAAAACAAAGCGCTGAGCTATGAATTCCTGCTGGAAAACGAAACGCTGGCAGGATGGGCGGCTGAAGAGGATGACAACAATATTCTGGATAATGCCGGCGATATCTCTTTACCCAATTACCCTTTCCTGGGATTATCAACCATGCCTTCCTTTACACGGCAAGAGTCTATTTATGCATTACACCTCTCCTACTCTTCTGTTATTGAAGATTATATTGACGGAGAGAATTTCTATAGAAAATTGCTGGCAAAGACTTTCTTCCACACACCAGATAATCCTGAACTGACAGAGTGGAGTGCGCTCAGTAATATCACCAACAGCGAAATATTTATTTTTGAAGAATTCAAAACACCCCAGGGAATACCCGTCAGGTGGTCAAACTGGTCCAGTTACGTTTTCTTGACAGCTTATAGCAGCATTCCCGGAATAACATTTGAAAACCAAAACTACCTGACCAATATCGCAGTTCTTGAGGATGTTTTTACAGTAACGAATCCGCTTTTAGACACCAGCATTCCCGATAATCAGGCTATATCTTTTACGCTGCATCAGAACTTGCCCAACCCGGTAGATGATGTAACGGAAATAATTGTATCGCTTCGCAAAGCCGACCAGCTAAATCTGAGAATAACGGATGCGCAGGGACGGATTGTCATGCAAAAAGGTGTTGAAGGAATCCCGGGCAAAAACAGAATCAGCGTTTCCGCTGCAAAACTTACTTCCGGCATCTATTACTACACGGTATCCAACAACAGCGGAGAGTATGCAACCCGGAAAATGATCGTGAAATAAGCTATGCGGAGCTGTTGTGTCTATACCGTATCTTATTTAAAATAGAAAAGAAAATATTATAGAGCGCAGGGCTAAGAGCTAAGGGTTGGACATTTAAGAATAAACAGCTTTTGCGTTATAATACCAGTCCTGAAAAATCAATATAAATACCTGGTTAGGTCAGTGGGTTATGGGTTCTTCATTCATTATATTTCAATTTTTTGTAATCCTCACGAACATCCTCAATACTTAAACTAGAAATTGATATTTGATTATCAGCTAATATGTTTTCAAATTCAAACCGTGACAAGCCAGCGAGTTGAGCAGCTTTTCCCATCGTCAATTTCTGCAATTGATAAAGTCGTATGGCATAGGATAACTTTATATCTTTTTTAAGCTCTGATTCATCCTCATTTAAGGCCAAAAAAATATCTGATGGAATATCCAATGGTATTATTCGCGTTGTGTCCATATTAATTTCCTTTTCCTACAAAGTTACTTAATTTCTATAATTTTTTCAATCTACTTTGGATTCCTCTTTATATGTCAACAGCATCCGGCTAAAAAAAGGAATAAGAAGCGGAGCATAAGAATAACCAAGAGAATAGGGCACAGAGCTAAGCGCCAGCCATCACCTCACCCTAAGCTCTGCGCTCTAAGCTACATTACCAACCTCCCTTAAACACATCTCTAAATATCCAGGGTCGCTATCCCTTCCGGGGCTTGCAACCCTTCCCTTGAAAAGACACATCGGGCAAAATAAATATCCCAATAAAAACTTGAATTGTTGGTATTCGGTTATTATCTTTATGGGTCGAAAAAAACAGTTAACCAATGAAAAAACTATTATCACTACTTATCGCAGCTATCCTTATTTCCGGTATGCAGGCTCAGGATAACCGGGCGTTTGTTCCGGATGAGGTGTTTAACACATCGGTTACCCGGACATTTCATTTTGCTCCGGAAAACCAAAGTTCCAATAGCCGGGATAACATCACACAACCAAACCGGGCGAGGTCTGTCAAGGCCACTCAGAACAATATGTATGCAGAACATTACGATCTTGGGGAAACCTATATGGATCGCCAGACTTATGGAGCTGCCCGACAGCAAACATATCAATATGCTGATGGGTATACTGTTGCCGTTTGGACCCTTACCAATAACTTTGAAGGAGAATTTGAAGACATGGGGACGGCTTACTCTTACAAAACGGAAACATGGTCAGATTGGGCGCCACAGCCTGGCGAGGCTACTCGCATAGAATCGATGAAGAGCCGTTATCCTTCGTATGCCCCTTTTGGGGAAAATGGGGAGGTAGTTGTTTCCCAGCAAAATGAAGGATTGAATATTTATACCCGTGAAGAAAAAGGTACAGGCGAATGGAATCATCATCTGCTGGCGCCCTCAGGGGATATTCCTGCTTTAAAATATCCCCACATGATTACTTCTGGTGAGAACCATCAGATTCTGCATATTGCGGCGGTGACCAATGCACCCTATAACGGACAGAAAAGCGCCTTGCTTTATTTCCGGTCGCCAGACGGCGGACAAACATGGGACCAGCAAAGCACGTTGCTTGAAGGTACCGGAAGTGAACACTATACCGCTATCTACGGCGATACATATAATTTTGCTGCCACCGGCGACACGGTAGCACTGGCGGTCAGCTCACCATGGCATGATGCATTTTATCTCCAGTCAGAAGATAACGGCGAAAGCTGGCAAAAACATGTGGTGTGGGAACATCCCTACCCGATGTTTGATTTTGAATCAACAATTACCACCGATACCCTGTGGTGTCCGGGAGGCAGCATGGATGCCGTATATGACGAACTCCACCGTTTGCATATTGCTTTCGGCCTGACTCGGGTAATGCACGAGGAAACCGGATATGAGTTTACCCATTTCCCCTGGACTGATGGCATCGTACACTGGGACGAAACGCTTGAGCCGTTTTCAAGCTCCAATCAGCATAATGCCTTATCGTATGATAATATAGAGCTTACGAAGCATTTGGCAGGCTGGTCTGTTGATCAAAACAATAATAATATTTTTGATGATGCCGGGGAATATAACCTCGGCCAATATCCCCATCTGGGTATGTCAACCATGCCTTCCTTTTCACGTCAAAGTGACAACTACACGATTGCATTAAGTTATCTTTCCCCCAATGAAGAGAAAAACAATGGCGAAAATTTTTACCGGAACGTTTATATCAAACCGTACTATTTTACCCCATTGACAGATACATTGAGGGAATTAGGTAATACGGGTTTAATTAATGAAAATGAAATTTTCCTGTTTAATGAAGTTCTATACCCACAGCTTCCTCCCTGGAATGACAGCCATATTTTTATCCAATCTTTATATCATGGCAATACTGAGATTTATTTTCCTGAAAATGATTTTTTATCTCAAGTAATTATATCGGAATACGAGCCTGCATTTGGGTGGTCAAATCCCTTACCTATTGTCAATGATATAAATCAAAATGCTTCTGCAGAGAAAATCCGGGTTTCTCCCAACCACCCCAATCCTTTTTCCGGCCAAACCCGGATTGAGGTAAAGCTGCCCGAAGCCATGGTAATCGAATTAAAGGTAAGGAATTTGGAAGGGAAATCCGTATTTACCCGCAGCATCCGGGGGCACCTCGGAAACAACCCAATCTCAATCCCGGCCGGCAACCTGAAATCAGGAGTATACCTCTATACAATTACAGCAGGAGAGGAAACGGTAACCCGGAAAATGATGATAAAGTAAGCTTTGTGAGCCTTAAATGCCTTTTCCAGGCAAATTGGTAAAGGTTCACAATACGTAAAATATATATTATGGATCTTTCAAAAAAATACCTTGA
>CAYXJS010000133.1:0-8025 GCA_964465045.1 uncultured Bacteroidales bacterium
AGAAGACTGGGCTCCTTGCCGTTATTGTGATTTTATAAATCTATGTAACCGAAATGTATAAGTCCAATTTATCTGTTTTAACTTGTTTGCAATCTATTTAATTGGAATTATACATATGTTTAATACCTAAATTTATGGATAATAAATCGTAATTATTGGTTTTATTATGGATTTATTGTATTCTTATATCCCATTTTTTCTAAAAATAGTTGCATCTATTTACTTCCCATATTAACTTTGGTAAAATAAACCAATAAAAAATGTCAATTATGAGAAAACCAAGGGCCAAATTTTTACGGTATTTTGTAGCTTTTTTGATGGTATCATTTATTCCTTTAGCCGCTTGTGATGATGATGACGATACAGAACCCGGAAACGGCAACGGAGATGACAACGGTGGGAATGGTGATATTGAAAAATGGGAACCTTATGATTTTGAAGACCACACCTCAGCTACCATGACTTATGAGTTTGATTTTCAGGAAGACGGCGAAAGTATCATGTCAGGAACAAGTACAATTGAAATTGAGGACCCTACCGTTACCGTAACCATTGTTATGAACGGCGAAGAGTCTGTTTTTTCTTCCAGCAACCATGATAATGTAGAGGATAATTTCAGTGAAGTAGTGAACCAATCTCCTTACCTGGGAGGCGTTCTCTTTGGCGGGTCCTGGCCCACTATTTTCGATGACCAGGAGCTTTATGTTGGTGCATCATGGTCCATGAACTTTGACGGTAATTCCATTGATCTTGAAATCTCAGGAAAAGAAACCTATGCGGGCGTGGAAGGTTATCTGGCAGAATACACCTTTGAAAACCAGGAAGGTCAAGTCGTAACCTACGATATTTGCGTTGATCCTAAAGTACCGTTACCATTAATGATTGAAGCGGAAGAAGAAGGTGACTATTACCATCTGGTTATGACAAATTATGAGAATAATTAATTTTATCGAGCTGTTAGCATAGTTACTTATCAATACTCACAGATAGCTAGCTTTTTATGATTTTAGTCTGGATTCTTAACAATGTCTAAGTGGTTCTGTCCTTTGACGAATTCTGAAAACCAGATTCCCGCCCGAATTCCGATTTCTCGGGATTCGGGCGGGAATCTGGTTTTTAGGCATTCTTCATCTACTTTAAATTCTGTCTCTAAAGGTTTATTTGCCGAATTCAATAAGTAATCAAGTTAACACCTCTATTAATAAATCATATATTGCATTGTTTTCTGAATGCTATGAAATATTACATTTTATATTTATATAATTGATTATCATACTATTAACTTACAAACCTATAAACTTAGGAACTTATTAACCTATACTCATTATTACTTCCAAAAACCTCATGAAAAAACATCGATATATTTTGGTTTAACATTAATTTGTATATTGCGTTCTAATTTTAATTTTCGAGAAATGGGGCAGCTGAATAATCAAGACAAGTTTAATATTTTAATTGTGGATGACCGTCCGGAGAACCTGCTGACGCTTGAAAACATGCTCGACAGCCCGGAATTACACGTAGTAAAAGCACATTCCGGTGACGAGGCATTAGGGTTAATGCTGGAGCAGGATTTCGCTTTGGTTTTGCTGGATGTGCAAATGCCTGTAATGGACGGGTTTGAGGTTGCAGAACTAATGCGCAGCAACGAGAAAACCAAACACATCCCCATTATTTTTGTAACGGCCATCAGCACAGAACGCAAACACATTTTCCAGGGATATGATGCCGGCGCAGTAGATTACCTGTATAAACCCTTAGACCTTGAAATTCTGAAGAGTAAAATTCATTCTTTCATTGAGTTTTTCAGACACAAGCAAATCCTGCAGCAAACCACCAACAAGCTGGAAAAAACAGTGGCTGAGCTGCATAAGGCAAAAAAGGTTGCAGAAGAAGCCACTAAAGCCAAAAGTTCATTTTTAGCCAATATGAGCCATGAGATCAGAACGCCATTAAACGGTATTATTGGCATGGCCGATTTGATGATGCAGGATGAACTTACAGAGCTACAGCGTGAGCGGCTTGCCGACCTTAAAAACTCCGGTGAATCACTGCTTGAAATCATCAATGAAATACTGGATATTTCTAAGATAGAAGCAGAAAGACTCGAGCTTGAAGAAGTAGAATTCAATATCCGTGAGCTGCTGGAAAAAGTTGTAAGGCTGCTGAGTGTTAAAACCCTGAAAACAGAAATTGAATTAGTTGCTTCAATCACTCCCGACATGCCGGAAAAAATCATTGCTGACCCAACCAGGCTGAGGCAGGTACTCATTAACTTGCTTGGTAATGCCATTAAATTCACCAAAAAAGGAGAAATTGGGGTTCACATCATCAAAAAAAGAGAATCAGAAAAGAAAATTACGCTTGAATTTGTAGTGGAAGACACTGGAGTAGGGATTCCCGAGGAAAAACAAGATAAGTTGTTTCAGTCTTATGAACAAGCTGATAAATCAACTACCCGGGAATACGGTGGTACAGGGCTGGGATTACCCATCAGCAAAAAGATTGTTGAGCTCATGGGCGGAAACCTTAAAGTAAAAAGCACAGTAGGCAAAGGAAGCCGCTTTTTCTTTGAAATTGCTCTCAACAAAGGAACAGATACAAAAGAGGTATGTGATTTAGATGCACAAATTGGCGAAGACGTGAAAAACCTATTGGTAATAGATGATAATGAAACCTCTCTGCGCATTTTTGGTTATTATCTTGATTATTGGAAATTTAATTATGAAAAGGCTCTAACATTGAAAGAAGCCAGTCAAAAAATTAAAGACCAGAATTTTAACATCATATTTGTTGATACCGTTATGCCGGAATTCCAGACGATTGAAGACCTGGAAAAGTATTTTAAGCAAACCCTTTCAAAAACCGGGGCGCATATTGTTATCATGCCAACCAGCAAATCAGCGGTTAATATGTCGAAATACCAGGATATGGGCTTAAAACACCGTATCTACAAGCCGGTATTGCAGCAAGACATCAAAAAAATGCTGGAAACCTTGTATACGAATAAGGGGCAGGAAGCGCCGGATCAGAAAGAATCACAAGACACCGATGAAAATGATAAACTCAGGATTCTGCTGGCCGAAGACCAAAAAATAAACCGTAAAATTGTATCAGGTTTGCTTTCGAAATACAAATGGGAAATTGTTGAAGCTGTGGATGGACAGGAAGCTCTGGAAAAGGCATCCAATGAGCATTTTGATTTGATTTTAATGGACGTGCAAATGCCGCGCCTGGATGGATACGAAGCCACACGACAAATAAGAGCGCAGGAAAAAGAGAATAATCACATCCCAATCATTGCCATGACAGCTCATGCCATGAAAGGCGATAAAGAAAAATGCCTGGCCGCCGGAATGGATCACTATCTGACCAAGCCCATTAATACAGAAGAGGTAGTAAAAATCATCCGGCAGTATACTGAATCATGAGCAGGAAAAATGGAGTAGAGCAAAAGAAAATTTGTGAAGAGGAGATTTAGATGCAACAAGTAAAAAAGGCATATAAATCGGTTGATAAACAATGAAAAATATGGCGCAACAAGAATACCGCGACCCGCACATCAAAATATTCAATTTCAAGCTTACGCCTTATATAGGTGTTGGTAAAAGCCTCTTTCTCTGGTTCCTGGCTATTGCAGTACTGCCACTGGTTATTGTTAGCTATATCAATTACCTGAATGCTTTTGAAGGACTAACAGTGGTGGCGGAAAGAAACCTTGTTAACTCATCAAGTTTGCGTGAAGACAATATTAACAGCTATTTCCAGAAAGTAAAACAAGACCTGAATTATCACAGTTCATTACAATCGAACCGTGATTTCCTGAATGATTTGCGCCAGGCATATCTGGCAGAAGACGTATCTCTGTCCCGGTTCATGCAATCAGAAAAATATGAAGAGATAAAGAATCAATATCATCAGGCTTTCTCAAAATTCAGGGGGGTACATCAATACAATAATGTTTTTCTTATTGACATCGATGGCAATGTATTGTATTCTGCCACGGATGATAAATTAACCGGCACCAACGTGTATGAAGGGCCACATTCTGCTTCTGCAGAGGCTCTAACAGCGCAAAAAATTCTTGAGACCGGCAATATGCGGTTTTCTGATTTTGAGGATGAAACTCACGATGAAACCAAAAGCACGGGAATCATTGGCAAACCGGTTTACAATCGCGATAAGCAAATTTCAGGAATGATTGCTTTCAGCATCCTGGCAAAAGATATCAAGGATATCGTAAGCAAAACCAATGAGCTCACCGAATCGCGTACTACCTATATTATCGGGGAAAACTTAAAACTACGCGCAGTATCGATACAAGCGCCCGATTCAGCCCTCTTCAACAAAACCATCAATCACAAAAAAGCTCTGGAATGGTTAAATACCTACAATTATATCCCCTCACAAGTAGAAGGGCTTGAAACCGGTCAACGGGAAATAATCTCCACTTACCAGGGCTTAAAAGGCGAATGGGTTTACGGAATTGCACGGAACATAGCCATGCTCGACGATTTGGGTGTACACTGGGCAATCATTGAGGAGTTGGAGCACCAGGAAGCTTTTGCGTATACGAAAGAGCTTTCACGAACCGTGATAATTTCGCTGGCCCTTACCTTAATTGTTGTAATCATCCTTTCAGTATACATCACACAACGAACTGTAAGCCCCATTAAAAAACTGTCAGCATGGGCTAAAGAAGTAGCGCATGGCCACCTCATTAAAAAAGATATCTGGACACCGCGCAATGAGGTTGGAGAAATGAAAGAAACTTTTAACAACCTGGTGGGCTACATTTCAGATGTAAGCGATGTTGCCCAGCGCATTGCCAAAGGCGATTTTTCAGGAAAACTCCAATTAAGAAGTGAAGAGGATGTTTTAGCCATTTCCGTTAACCAGATGATCGACAGCTTCAGAGGTGTGGTAAACCAAGCCAACACCATAGCCCGCGGAGATTATTCGGCTAACGTGGAACCCCGGAGCGATAAAGACACTTTAGGGCAGGCGCTGGAAAACATGACCCGCAAATTGCGGGAGTCGGCCAGGGAAATACGCGAACAAGACTGGCTGAAATCGGGGATAAGCGAGCTCAACGCAGGCATGTCAGGAAAAAAGAATCTCGAAGATTTGGGTAAGGAAATTTCCGGATTCATGGCTTCCTATTTGCATGCACAGGTAGGTCTAATCTATATTAAAAAAGATGAAAAGCTTCAGCTGATAGCCTCTTACGCTTTACAAGATAATGCTAATAAGTTCTCCAAGCGGGCATTAGGCGAGGGGTTGGTAGGACAAGCCGCTGAAAGTCAGGAGATGATAGTAATTGACAACCCCAAAAGCGAGGAACCAAAAATAGACTTTACCATAGAGCAGGTCAGTCCGAAAAGTTACATGGTAGCTCCTTTCATATATGAAGGCGAATTAATTGGCGTAGTACAAATTGGCGGCAACAAACATTTTACACCATTACAAAAACAACTCTTTGAAATGACTATGGACAGTGTAGCCGTTGCCGTAAATGCGGCCATTGCCCATACCCGGCTGCAAGAATTATTGCAGCAGAGCCAGGAGCAGCAGGAAAAACTCGAAGTACAACAAGAGGAGCTGCGCCAAACCAATGAAGAGCTGGAAGAGCAGGCCAAAGCCTTAAAGTCTTCTGAAAATACATTACACCAGCAAAAAGAAGAGCTCAGTGTAATTAACGAAGAGCTGGAAGAGCGAACAAAAGCCCTCGAAAGAGAAAAAGACAAAATCAAGGAAAAGAATCAAGAGCTGGAATCGGCACACAAACAAATAGAGCAAAAAGCCGCGGACTTAGAAAAAGCCAGCCAGTACAAATCCGAGTTCCTGGCAAACATGTCGCATGAGCTGCGAACACCCCTCAACAGCATCCTGGTGTTATCGCAGCTTATGATGAAAAATGAAAAAAATAACCTCACGGAAAAACAGGTTGAATTTGCCAAAACCATTCACACTTCTGGAAATGACTTACTGGAACTGATCAACGAAATACTCGATCTCAGTAAAGTAGAAGCCGGAAAGCTGAAGCTCAACATTGAACGAGTCTATCTCCAGGAAGTTTGTGATAATATTGATCGCGCATTCCGGCCGGTAGCGCAGAAAAAAGGGCTGGATTTCCATATTTCTATTGACAAAGGCTTACCTGAGTTTATCTACTCTGATCCGCAACGCATGATTCAGGTTATCAAAAACCTCATGTCTAATGCACTAAAGTTTACTGAACAAGGATATGTAAAGTTACAAATCCATAAACCCGGGCCGGATTTTCCTTTCCGCAACCAAAATCTGAAAGAACGCAATCCCATAGCTATTTCCGTAATTGATACCGGTGTTGGTATTCCTGAAAACAAACAGGAATTGATTTTTGAAGCTTTCCAGCAGGCCGACGGAACCACAAGCCGCAAATATGGAGGAACAGGATTAGGGTTGAGCATATCAAAGAGCTTTGCGCTTCTGCTCGAAGGTGAAATGAATCTCAAATCGGAAGAAGGAAAAGGGACTACCTTTACGCTGGTGCTTCCTGAATCGGTTGCCAGCAAAAAAGCAGCTGAACCAGAACAGCAGCCTGAAAAACCCACACCGGGGCAACAAGTCTCTGACTCGCAGCCTCACGAGAGCAAACCAAAAGAAGAACCCAGAATATCAGGGGCGGAGAAGAAGAAAACCAAAAAACCCGTGGTGGAAGACGACCGGAACACCATAAAAGAGGGCGACAAGTTTATTTTAATTATTGAAGATGATCCGAAGTTCGCACGAATCCTGTATGATATGGCCGGCGAAAATGAATTTAAAGCGCTAATTGCCTATGAAGGCGAAACCGGAATTCACTATGCCGATTATTACAATCCTTCTGCCATTATCCTTGATGTTATGCTTCCCGGCATTGACGGATGGGAAGTTATGGCCCGGTTAAAAAACAACCTGAAAACACGTCATATCCCGGTACATTTTGTTTCAGCAACCGATAAAAGCTTGCGCGCCATGAAAATGGGCGCCATCGGATACCTTACAAAACCAGTTACCTCAGAACAACTGGAAAAACTGTTTCGGAAAATTTCGGATATGATAAATCGCCAGGAGAAGAAATTGCTGGTGATTGATGATGAGGCTATCATAAGAAAAAGCATAGAAGGTTTGGTAGGCAAAAGCGGAGTACTCATCAAATCCGTTGGTAGCGGAAGGGAAGCCTTTAAAATACTGAAAGAAGAAGTCTTTGACCTGGTGATTCTTGACCTGGGACTGGAAGACATGTCGGGATTCGATTTGCTGGAGATGATCAAAAAAGAAAAAACCATCCCGCAGATACCTGTAATTGTTTACACAGGACAGGAACTCACCCAGGAGGAAGAGCACTCCCTGAAGCGTTATGCCGAAAGCATTATCATCAAAGGAGCCCGTTCTCCTGAAAGACTTTTGGCCGAAGCCACGCTGTTTTTGCACAAGCAGGAAAAAGAACTCCCCGAAAAACAGCAGGAAAAACTAAAGCATATTGTTGCAGAAAAGCAAGCTATCCTCAAAAACAAGCATATTTTGCTTGCCGATGACGATATGCGCAACCTGTTTGCTTTGAGCAGCGTGTTAGAATCGCACGGCATGAAAATCACCATGGCCCGCAACGGGAAAGAGGCTCTCGAAAAGCTTGAAGCTGCCGATCCGCCGGTAGATTTAATACTGATGGATATCATGATGCCGGAAATGGATGGATTCGAAGCCATCAGGAGAATAAGAAAAATGACCAAATTTGAAGACCTGCCCGTGATTGCACTTACGGCAAAAGCTATGAAAAACGACCGTGAAAAAACCATCACCGCCGGCGCCAGCGATTACCTGGCAAAACCCATCGACAATGAAAAACTTGTTTCAATGCTTCGCGTATGGCTCTATAATAATCAGTAAATATGACGAGTAATCAAAACCCCCTGCACGAAAACCTTGATATCGAGATTAAGCTGTTTCTGGAAGCCATATTCCTGAAATATGGTTATGACTTCCGGAACTATTCCAAAG
>CAYXJS010000134.1:0-7845 GCA_964465045.1 uncultured Bacteroidales bacterium
GTCTTAATCCTTCTTTTAGTGGAATATCCTTTCGGACTCGTTCTTGCTATTATTTAACTGTTTTTCAATAAAATAAAGAACTTTTTTCCCGGGAGATATTGACCGTTTCATATAAAAACCGTGTTGCTGCGGTGTAAAGTTAAGGCAAAATCTACTTCCTCGCCAATCATATACATACTTTTCAGGTAGTCTTCGGGCATTGGTACAATGAAAATAGAATCATGGTTTTCATAGCTTTCTTGTATTTCGGTCAGTGCGGTGCGTATAACCTGGTACTCTTTGCGGTTGGTCTGTCCTAAAAAAATAGATTTTTGGATTCTGCGCAGGCCTTTTTCTTCAAGGTATTTGGCAATTTTGGTGCGCACCCGGTTGTTTTCAATATCATACATTACAAAATATATCATTTCATTTTTAGGTTTTTGTCTGAGTTCCTCAAAAAGCTCTTTTATTTCTTCAGCCCGCTCATCAAACGGCTCTGGGGGTTGTTGCTCTGCCTTACGGATGATTTTTTCAATAGGTTGTTTTTTTCCTTGAAGCTTTTTTGTTTGTTCTGCTTCTTGCTGAATAATATGTTTGACATCCTGAATTAATTCAGTTATTTCTTTTTCTGCGGATTCGTCTTCAGGGCCAATGATTGATTCTGAAACCCCAAAATTGCCCGTAGGCATTTCGCCGGGAGTTTCATTGATGATGATTCGGGCTTTTTTGATTTGTTTTTCGAGGTTTTGCTTTTGCTCCGGGCTTCCTTGCTCCTTTGTTTGAACTGAATTTTTTTGAACTGGATGTTTTTGTTTATGTTGTATTGCAGTGGATGATTCCTGGTTTATTTTCTTTTTTTCAGAGGCTGAAGTTGGGATATACTTATTTTGTTGTCTTTTATCAGGTTCATTCCGGCTAATATTGCGGTTGATCCGTTTAATCAGTTTTATAAGTATTTCAACTAAGTCCATTAGAATGGCAATTCTTCAGTGTCTTCCTGTGGCTTTTGTTTTTGATTTCGGAAATCGTTACTTTCCAGAAATTTAGCGAAACGGTGCATATCGTCCTGAATGTGATTCATCCGGCTTCTCCGGCGATGATTTAGCTGGATAACCTCATCCATGTAGTCGTTAAACGATTCTATCACAATTTTTTTTCCTGCATTACCCAGCCAAATTCCACCTTTTTTAGCTTCAAACATATATGCTTCTGGAATACGTTTGATACAAAGCCTGAGCGCAACAGTATCAGCCCAAACTCTGTATTTTTCTATCATATCAAAAGCTAACACGGGTTTGTTGTACTCATCCCGGTGAAAAATTCCCAAATAAGGGTCTAATCCGGCTTTAATTAAACTACCCTCGATGCGGGCATACAGGATGCCGTACATGTAATTGAGCATCGCATTGAACATGTCTTTGGCAGGTCTTCGTGAACGTTTCTCAAATTGATACGTATCCGGAACAATAGCGCTGAGCACCCTGAAATAAGCTTTGGATGCATTGCCCTCAAGTCCGCGTAATGAATCTTTGAATCCGGAATCCATAAGGTCGAGTTGTTGGACGGAAGCATCCATTTTTTGCAGGAAAGAAATCCCATCCTGTATCATTGCTTGCTTGGCAGGCCGGTCGCGCATCAGGCTTTTTAGTAGCTCTAATTGGCTCTGGATCTTTTCTGACGTGATTTGCTGTATCCACTCAACAGATACATCTGCTTCACTAAAAAATACTTGTTGTTTGCGGATCGTGCTTACAGAACCATATTGATTGCTCCAGACTCTGCCGACCGGTTCACCCGATTTCTCAAGAATGACCAGATCAATGTTGTTATTTACGGCCAGGCTGATGGCATCTGTAGTGAGTTTGGTTCCACGCATCATAAAGATGCTTTCTACTTTCGATGGCGCAAAAAAGACCTTCCCGTCCTTGTTGCGGATTTCAAATTTACGGTCTTTTACATAAACCGTGCTTCCGAATTTGTTGATGACCAGGTGCATAATCAATATTCTCTAAAACGTACAAATTCAAATTGCTGCTGGCTCTGTCCGTTACCCAGGTCTTTTTTGACCCGCCGCGTAGTGGAGGCAACACAGGTGAAGTTTAATATCTCCACGTGTTCTATCAGGTTGTGTACAAAAGTATGCTCGCCTTGCACATGAATGGCGAAGTTCTCTTTTTCAGTTTCTGATAAACCACCATAGATGTGTGATATTTTTATAAAATAGTCGGCAGCCAAATCAAAGACTTCTTTTTTGCCCAGCGTAGGATCGATATCCGGGAAAGGGATATCTTTTATCTCGCCATATTGTTCGTGGGCTGCAGCCAGTTGTTTTTCGCTCCAGCTTGCGCTGGGATGGTTGGTAAGGTTGATAAGCATGGGTTAAATATTTAATAATTCCTGAATAGTTTTTTCTGATAAAATGTCCTTTTTACTTATGATTCGAATTCTACTAAGCTCAGCACGCTCTAAATGATTTTTCAGTTTATCAATAACTTCTCCGGTTTTATCTCTGACCGGAGCAGTTGTAAATAATGATGTGTTGGCAAACAATCCGAATTTATTCCTCAGTGCATCAGATTTATAAACAATCTCAGGGAGAAGGTTTTTTGGCTTTGATATAATTTCTTTGACGCCATCTTTCTCTTTTTCAACAGGGATCATTTGCCAAAAAGAAGTCTTACATTCAATGATAAAAAGCTTGTTCTGGTAAACAAAAATCACATCAAGTTCATTGGGTACATCATTCTTTGTAATTTTATAACCTGTTCCAATGAATTCATCTGAAAGGCTCAGGTCTGTTTTGACTTTGAAATATACAAATTCTTCAAACCAATCACTCGTCAGGTATTTAACATCGTTTTTTGAAAGTTTTCTATCTTTTTCGGGCTCATAGTCCATTCGGTCTAATAATTCTTCCAATCCATCAATTGAGTTAATATCCACATTCTTGCCTCTGCGGCTTTGCAACTTTTTAATAATATCCATGTAGCTTTCTTTGCTCTCGCTTGTATAGAAATGCAATAGTTTTTTAGCTTCCTGGTAGCTTTTATATGGCTCGCGTTTTTGATATAAAAAACCATGTGCTTTTAGATATTCAGTTAGTTTTATTTCGCAATCCAATTGAAAACTTCGGTTGCCTCTATTCGGAAAAACCTTAACGTAAGTTTTGTTATGACCTGTAAGATAATAAATTGTGGCCCCAATACTTCTAAAATATTCATTCACAATTAGTGACATCAATTTGGTTCCCCCGGTAATATTCAAGATGATATCATCATCACCGAAATCAAATTGTTTTATGTTGTTTTCAATTTCGTCGGGTTCAAAAGCATCAACATATATTTCCTCATACGTATTAAGGCTTGCAGCATCTATGAGCCATTTTAGTTGGGATTTTTTTTGTTTTGTACAAATAAATACATATTGGTTTATTTGATTACTGAACTCTTTAATAAGTTCAAGGTTAGGAATAGTTTGGTCGCTGATTAAAGATACTAATGTTTTTTTCATGTTTTAAATTGTTTTAAAGTATATTTTAATCTGATTTATTTCAATTCCTCAAACCATTGCTGCGCTTCTTCTTTTCCAATCCATTTGGTTACCAGTTTCCAGTTTCCCTTGTTGACTTTTTTCCAGTCTTTGGGTTTTTGCTGCTTCATTCTCCGGGCAAAGTTTTTTAAGTGGTTTTTTTCTTTTTTCGGGATTTCGTTTTGGTTGAGACGGAAATAAGTTTCTATGAATTGACGCCCCTTATCAAAATCCTGTATTTCGATAAGTTTTGCCAGCCCTTCATCAAGAATCTGTTGCTTTTCTTTTTCTTGTGCGGCTTTATTGGCTGCCTGCCGCTTTTTCAGCTCTTCTGCTTTTCTTTGCTGCTCTTCCTCATACGCTTTACGGCGTTCTTCCTCTCGCAAGCGTTCTTCATAGGCTTTGTGGGCATTTTCAATGGCTTCCCTTTTTTCTGCCAGGCGATTATCTTCGGGACTCATTTCAGCGACTTCATCCAGCTTTTCAATAGCTTCTGAAAATTGTTCTTTTGCCAGCAAATTTTCCGCTTCTCCAAAAAGTTTTTGAATTTTCAACTCCCTGATGCGTTCCTCCTCCCGGCGTTTTGTTTCCATTTCCTTTTGCTTGCGTGCTTCTTCGCGTTTTTGCCGCTCCTGTTCCTCACGCTTTTTGATTTCTGCCGCGGTTACTTGCCGCAATTTGATAAAGCCCATCGGCATGAACTGACCATGGGATATAGCAATTTTGCGGGATTTTGCAGACAGCTCATTATTTAAACTTCCTTGCATTTTCCTGCCATTTTTCTTCAAACCATTTATCTCATGCGATTCCAGCTTCCAGTCGCCGGTAATGCTGTGAAATCCGCTGCCTGCGGCCAGGCGCATGATGCAATAGCTGTTATCGGAGGGTATCAGGCTTTTTAACTCCGCAAGGCTTTCCAGAATTTTATTCGTATTTTCGGCCTGGTTGTACTTTTCGAAAAAAGCCATTTCTTTTTCTAGGTAATTGTGGGTATAATCATTGATGATACCAAACAAGTCCTCGATTGGGCCTTTGACTATTTGCGTTTTGGCTTCCACCCGTTGTTCAAGGGATGCGATGTCATCAAGTTTCTGTTGTTTTCGTTTTCTTTCTGCATCCTTTTTTAACTTCAGATAGAATCGCCCTGGTTTTAGATTTTTCCACGGCAAATCAGCCAGCATTAAGTCAAACATCCCTTTTTGTTTTGGAGCAATCACTTCGTAAACCGTATTAAAACCTTTGGGATCAAAATTTGGTTTTGTGTTGTTTTTATTCGCATGCTTCCAGCCACTCTCAAAATTATTGCCTTTTTGGGTCAGATTAAAAATCTTGCTGTTGGTCAGTTTTGTTTTTTCAAAACTTACATCCGTAATTTTGAAAAACCGCCCGAAATCATCGCCATCGGTAGAAGAACCCATAACCTGTTTGTTCAGTTGGTTGTTGTTTTTTGTTCTACTTGATGGTTCAAGATGATGAATGATAACTGATCGAAAAGCTCCTTTTAGTGAACTCCCAGGGATTACAGGCTTGTTTTCCAGTCCGGCTCTTATTTGTGCTCTGATTTCATTATTGGTGTTGGCATCACACTCCAGCACTTTTGAAGCATAATCTGCAACCGGACCAGGAAGCATATTCTTTAACGAAGTTTTATTAGGAGCTGTCAGCGCATTGGCAAACTTGTCGGGGCCGATGGCATCGATTACTTTTTTGTGGTCGAGCAAATACAATTCCCCGTTGTCAAAAACAAAATCTGCATTTTCAAGCCAGTCTTTCTCTGCTCCGGCTCCCACATGTACAGGCGTTAAAATTTCGGCTTCAAGCGTATAGTTTTGGTTGATACTTTCAGGTTTCATAAACACTGTTTTAATGGTATTTTATTACGGTTTAAATGGTATAAAAATGGCTTCTCCGCTGCGCCAGATGTTATGTATTCCCTGCAAATCTGCCGGCAATTTGGATGTATCAGGCTTTAAGTTGACGATACGGCCATCTATCATGGGTTTGTCGATGTCAGCTTTAAAAACACTCCCTTCTTCAAACATATAAATCCGGTTTTTGCGGATGGTATTGTAAGGAGGCGTGGAAACCCAGCCACCGCGTTTTTTAAATGTATAAGCCGCCTGATCATCCAGTTGCTCCTGAAGTTGTTTTTTTTCCGTTGGCAGGAACAACGATAGGTTCATTTGGTAGCTACTGTTATCAGGAAGCTCCAGCTCAAGTGTATCCTTTTCGTATTTAAAAAAGCCGTTGCCTACATTCCGGTCGGTGCCGATGCCTTCCTGTTCCAGGATTCTCAATCCTTTATCCAGTAAGGTAGTATCTCCTTCGGCCAGGAAAAACATTCCGGAATGATCGCTGAAAAACAGTCGTTCCATGTAAAACGGATCGGCATCATCTTTCCCATTTCTTGAAACTGTCACGCGCGGGAAAACCTGTTTGGAGATAAAGTTTTCGGGAATGGCAGCCTGTGTGAAATACTCACCTTTGTGGAATTCATTTTCATCATTCTTACCGGTTTTGCCCATAGAATATAGCTTCTGCAAACTTTTTCCCTGAGCGTAAGCCTCAAAAAACTCTTTGTCAAGCCATTTAATCTTTTTGATTTTCTTGTGGTCTTCCAGCAGACCTTCATCCATGATTTCCTGCTTGCGCGATTTGGGAAAGAAATATACGGGGGTCTCTTTTTCTTTTTGGTAAAAGGGAAACAAACTGCTGATGGTACATCCCAGATGCCCTTCAAAATTTTCCGGTGGCTTCCATCCTACCTTAAAAAGTGCAGCAGTTAGTGCAGCATATAGGCTGTCAGAGTGGATAATCCCGAGACTCTCCGCATAATCTTCCCGTTCATTTCCCAGGTGCAAAGGCGCTGAAAAATGCAGGCGGAATATCGTAAATTTATGCTTCATCACTCAAGAGTTTTTGTAAGTCTTTTACCTCGGGATTTTCAATCTTTTCCCACTCGAAAGATACTTTTCCATATCCACGTGAGCCACTGCCGCCGAGATAGTCAAGCTCCAGGGCTTTGATTCCTTCTTTCAGGAGGTTCTTCAGGTTTTCTCCATCACCATCTTCATCCCATACATTGATAACAAATTCTACGTTGAATTTAACGCCGGCGGGGACGCGTTCTGTTTGTCGAATTCCACCATCCGTTGTAACTCCTGTAACCCTATCAATGGTGTTTTCATACTTGTTTTCAGTATAAGGCATATCGAGAAAATCAGAGCTTTGTTCAAGAAGCTTAATAGAATCATCTGTCAGATATGAATCTCTTACAATCAACTTTGATATTTTGTTTTCATCCGAAAAACCAAATAAGTTATTTACTTCTTGATTATCGCCAACCTTAGGAGCTCCTCTCATTTGCTCAAGCAAACTTCGTATTTTCCCTTTCAAAGAGCTACCAGGAATATATGGAGTATTGTCAATTGCTCTTCTGATCACAGAATTGTCAATTCCGCCGATTTCGACATTTTCTGAACTTCCACCAATATGAATACCGGTTTCAATCTTCATTTCTGTCTCTATGATTAGTTTTTGAATAAGTTTAGCCATGTTAAGTGTTTTTTAAGTTAATGTATTAATTGTCTTTTCCACCATAAAATTTGTGATAAGCCACAATCGATTCAACGATTTTAATAAATCGGATTAAATCTTCATGATTTCCGGGTCGAATACCATCAATTCCTTTGTCAAGTTCTTCCTGGAAGTCTTTTATCTTTGTGGTTGATTCCCCATTCTTTTTTAAATCTCGACCAACAGCATAAGCCAACTTGGCCTTAAGCAATGGGATACTTTCTTTGAATTTTTCCGGATCAGCTTGTATTCGTTTTAATTCCCCAAAAAACTTTCTAATTTGGGAAGTAGTTAAACCTTTGGTTTGATGGTCATATTTTTGCAGATGCTCACCAAAAGAACGTGTCCAGTTAACAACATCGGGTGTTATCTCCTTCTGAACCCATTCCTTTTCAAATTTTTGATTTGGATATTTTTCCATAATTATTCATTTTTGTTTAATCATTTAATTCATCTTCAATTCGTTTGATATTTTTCTTCTTTATCTATATCTTTTAATTCCACCTCGGCCCAGCGGCCTGCCAAAGCTGCTAATTCGTAAAAGCGATACTCGTCTTTTGAACTTTGAAACAATTTTTCCTGTAGCTCATCTATGATAAACCTATAAACCTCACTGTCCCTGTCATATTTTTCCACATATCGTTTCAAATAGTAAGCTGTGTGCCAAATAAAACTGTAATCTGGTTTTTGATTTGGATTTCTGAGGTGCTGGTCTTTGATTTCGTTATACAAAATCAGCTTGTGCACAATGGCTTTCGAAAG
>CAYXJS010000135.1:0-5062 GCA_964465045.1 uncultured Bacteroidales bacterium
GTTCTCCATCCACTACTTTTTGCATGCGCGGATAGCAATGCGTTTTGGCATGTTCTTTCAATTCGATGCCTATCCATTTACGATTCATTTTATGTGCAACAGCAGAAGTAGTTCCAGAGCCCAAAAAGGAGTCCAAAACAATATCCTTCTCGTTAGTTGTTAGTTCAATTAAATAGCTTATTAATTTCTCAGGTTTCGGATAATCAAAGCTTTTATTCTTTCTAAAAAGAGTTTTTATCTCATCGCCAGCAGATTTATTAGTTCCAGCTTCATCAATAATGGATCTAAGGACTTTACCTTCTGGCATATATACTCTATGATGTAATGTCCATTGGTTATTTTTGTTTTTCACCAATCTAATATTGCCATCATTAAGACCATTCTTTACTGTTTGTTCTGATTTTTGAGAGTTAACTACTATAGTATTACCATCAGGAGTAGATAAAGATATTCTAATTGGATTTTGCAACCCATCACGTGATAATGTATCCCAATAAAATCTTTTTCCATCTTTATCCACTTCTTTGTATCTTTTTAAATATTTTTCTTCATAAGAAACTCGTAGTTTATTTGGGTGATATCTTTTTTGAGCGTTCTTAGCATAGAATAATATATAATCATGATCTATAGCAAAGAATCTAGAATCATTACCCCCTCCTTTTCTTTTTTTCCATAATAAATCTCCAATATAATTAACCCGTCCAAAAATTTCATCACACAAAACCTTTAGATATGCATGTTCATTCTCATCAATATTTATAAAAATAAAACCGTCTTCTCGCAGAAGCTTATGCAATATTTTAATCCTTGGCTCTATTAAGCTTAACCACTGACTATGCTCAACCCCATCATCATAATGCTCAAAAGCGTTGCCGGTATTATAAGGCGGATCAATGTAAATGCATTTGATTTTTCCGGCGTATTGTTGTTCAAGTGCTTTTAATGCCAGGAGGTTGTCGCCGTGAATCAGCATGTTGCCGGTACCTTTTTCGCCATAGCTGTATTTGGGGTCTTCTATCAGAATGCGTGGTTCGAGTTTGGGCTCTTCGCCTTTGCCTATCCAGGTGAGTTCGAGTTTCTGGTTTTTATGTTTTGTTGCCATTGTTATTTTTAAGTTACATGGTGCTTAAATCTATTTTCCGGTAAATGTGGTGTTTCCAGCCCTCGCTGTCATGAATATAGCCTTCCTTTGCAAGGCGGCCTATAATTATGGCAGGATGTGTATTAATTTCGCGGGCAAAATCATGAACCAGTTGAACCTTATCTTCTGTATCACCCATAAGTTCCAAGAATCGTTGCTCTTCCTTTTTTGAAAATACATATCTTACCGCAAAACTGTCCGCTTCTTCTTCCTTGCGCAAGCCTTCTTTGGTGTATGTTATGTCTGCTCCTTCCACGAAAATATCTTTTTTGCCATGCTTTAAAATGTGTCCTGCCTCATGGAAGAAGGTAAACCAAAAAATGTCGTTCCTTTTATATTGGTTGGAGAGCTGAATAACTGGGTTTCCTTTTATCCAGCTTGTAGAACCGTGTAGTTTTGTACCCGGTAAACAGGGTGTATAAACCACTTTAACCCCTGCTTCAAGACAAAGCGACTGAAGCTTCTCAAAAAAAGAATCAGGCTGCTCGGCCATTAAAGATTTTACTTCGCTCAGCACCTGCTTAAACTTTTTTTCGCAGTATTCAGGCGCTTCCAGTTCCATAGCCTGCAACTCCCCTTTTCTTAGCCAGGCATTCACCGCGGAAGGGTTCTTTGTTCTTTTATCGGTGGAGCGATATGCTCTTTGGTAATTCTGTTGGTAGTATTTTTCATAGGCTACATTATCAGAAACAGCAAAAAAAGCAAACACCGCTTCAGCTTTAGATAAAGCCTGCCTTCCATTGTAGTTTATCCAGCCCATTTTTTTCATCGCGCTAAGCGGAAATTGTTTAAGCCAGTCTTTCAATTCAAAAAAACGTTTTGCCTGGTTGATTTTTTCCCGCTCAAGTTGATAGCTTTTCTCCCGTTCCAACCAAAATTCAGCAGATAAACCAAGAACATGTTGCAATTGTATTGCCGTTTCGGGTGTGATAGAAGCTTTACCTTTAATTATTTCATTGATGGTTTTTTGTGGCCGGTTCATTCTCTCAGCCAATTCAGTTTGATTCATTCCATTTGAATCAAGAATTTCTTCTAATGTTTCTCCGGGTGGAGAAATCATTTCTTCTGCGATTTGAATATCTTCTTTTGTTTTGTAAGTCATGATTTTGCCTCCTAATGATAATCCAGTTTAATTTCTGTAATCGTGATTTGTGTAACTTGTTTCCAGTCAAGTCCACCATCTTCTTTTTTAGGGGTTGGCTCGTGGTCAGGGACAAAAATAATTCTGTTGTTTCCTGATATGCTTACGGCCAATTCACCCTTTCTGTTGTTTGTTAATTCATGACACTTTGCTTGTGGTATTTTTCTGATTTCTTCTAAGTTTTTAATAGCCTTAAAATCCTCGAGACGTTGGTTGATTTTTTTACCATGAATCCCGTAGTTTTTTCTAATCGCCACTAAATCTTTAACCGATTTACCCAATTTTTTGGGTTTGTAAGAAACTTTCATACAAAAGTAATACTTTTTTTATTAACCCCAAAGGTTATAACTTTTTTTATATAATTTTCCATCTTATTGTAAATAGTTCTTTTGCAGTTATCTTTTGTTTTAGCCTTTCTTCAACATCACTCAGCAACTCATCCTTTCTCTTATCAACCTCATCCTGAGCCTCAAAAAGCCTTTGTCGTTTTTTGCTTCTTTTCTTTTCCATTTCTTTAATTTTTCGTTGCATCGCCACTTTTTTCTGAAGGTCTAAAACTTTTTTCGCTTCTGATTTTTTTAGTTTTATTTCTGCATCCAGGTCTTTAATTTCTTTCTCTAAGCTCAGCTTCATATCGTCCGCCCAATTATCAAGCTTTTCATATTCTTCATCAAAAAATTGGGCATTCCGATGCATGTTTTCCTCCGTAAACTCTTGTTTCTGCTTTTTGTCAATTTCCTCTAATTGTGATTTGACTTCATTAGGTATTGAAATTGTTTTTCCTTCGCGGGCAGATAGCGAAAACATTCGACGGGCTTGTTCAGCTTCAAGCACCCTGTTTTCGTCAGTAAAAGCTGAAAATATGATATACTCTTCTTTTTCGAAAGACTGTATGCTAAAAACAGAGGCTTTCAACCAACCTGACTGGCCTATGAATGGCTCTAATAATGTAATAATTACATTGGTGTTGGTATAGTCAAAAACCACTTCTCTTACCTGGAGTTCTTTCTTTTTAACAGCTCTGATTATTCGCTGAGCCAGCGGATGTCCAATTCTAAAAATATTGGTATCGTCTTCCACCTTTACTTCAGATTTTTTCACATTGGCTGATGACTTGATCAATTTGTATGGCCCTTCGTGAATGTTTTCATCCTTAAAAGGATTGCGCTTCAAGCGGAAAGAATCGCCTGCATCATTAAAAATGGCGTTTCCGCCCAAATAATGTTTTGCAATATTCCAAAGCCAGGTTTCATATTTACTAAGATACTCCTGCCCTTTTTCAAGGTTCATCTTTAGCTTTTCATGTACTTCTTCATCAAAGTTTTCAAGGAGTTGCTTTCTTGTGCTTTCCAGCTTGGTTTGAATTTCTGGTTCCAATTCATTTTGCAGATTATCGAAAGCTTTTTCTATCTCTTCTGTTGTCCGGCATTCCTGATAGATTCTCGCTATTCGTTTTTCAAAGTCCACACCACTTTCCAAACTCCCCAAAACCTCATCGCTAGCGCCGAACACACCATCAAATAGTTTGAATTTCCGATCTAATAATTCATAAACCCTTTTATCTGCTGCATTCGCATTATTTAAGAAGTTAATTACAACCACATCAAATTTTTGCCCATATCTGTGGCACCTTCCAATTCGTTGCTCTACCCTTTGTGGATTCCACGGCAAATCATAGTTAACAACTAAAGAGCAAAACTGCAAGTTAATTCCTTCAGCAGCAGCTTCCGTTGCAATCATGATTGTTGCTTCCTCTCTGAAATAATCAACAATTGCCTGGCGCTTATCAGCATTCCGGGAGCCAGTTATTTTATCGGTACCCTGGTAGCGCTCTATCCATTTATTGTATATTTCTTTTGATTGCGGGTCGTTATTTGAACCGTTAAATAAGACTAACTGGTTATCATAACCATTATCGACCAGCAATTTATGCAAATAACTCTGAGTTCGTGTTGATTCTGTAAAAATTATTGCTTTACGAGAGGCTCCAATATCATTAAGTTTCTCGAATCCTTTGCTTAAGGCCGTTAGAAGTTTTTCTCCTTTCGAGTTCTTAACAATAGCTTTGGCTAATGAGGCAAAATACAGAAGCCTTTCTTTTTCATCCTTAATTTCAGAAACTTCCTCGTCCGAGAGAATATTAATTTGTTCAGCTTCATTTTCCTCACCATTCCACTCTTCTGCCAACTCATCAAATGTTTCAAAATCATTCAGAAAATCTTTTTCATTGATTTCTTCCTGTTCTTTAAGGATTGCATCCAGTTTTTTAGCCAGACCTTCTAAAGTTTGCTCAATTGCAAAAGATGAAGAAGCTAATAGCTTTCGCAGGATTAAAGTCATTAAATGACGTTGGCTCATGGGCAGCGCATAAAGCTTTTCCTCTCTCAAATAATCTGAAACAAGATTGTATAGCTGTGTTTCTTCATCGTATGGCGTAAAGTCTTCAACAAGAGCTATTCGATTGGTGTAATTAATATATTCCAGAACCTGTCGTCTTAAAGTCCTTTTACATATGGGTTGTAGTCTTTCTTTCAGATCGTCAAATTCCATTTCATCCTGTAATCTGCTATACTGGCTCTTAAAACTTTTTATATCGCCAAAGGCATAGTCATCAATGATACTAACTAAACCATACAATTCCAGAAGTGAATTCTGTAATGGTGTAGCTGTAAGAAGTACTTTTTGGGAATTGTGTAATGAACTTTTTATTGATTGGCCTATTACATTACTGCTTTTGTAAACATTTCTTAAACGGTGAGCTTCATCAATAATCACAAGGT
>CAYXJS010000135.1:5162-7806 GCA_964465045.1 uncultured Bacteroidales bacterium
GCCCATTTTTGAGATAAGATTATACCGGCTTCAATTGTTTTACCTAATCCTACTTCATCCGCCAGTATAGCGCCCTTTGAAAGAGGCGACTTAAAAGCAAAAAGCGCTGCTTCCACCTGGTGGGGATTTAAATCCACCTGAGCATCCTGAAGGGAAGCTGTAAATTTACCAATATCATTGGCTGGGAGTTTTCTGGTTAACTCATATGAATAATACTTAGCATGATAATTAGTGAGTTCCATTTTATTTCATTAAATATTTTAAGTAATCATTATGAAAAGTATATTACCTAACAGGATGATATTTGAATTTATATTCTAGTGCTCATGTAGGCAAAAACTGCTAAAACCCTTGAACAGTCTATATTTTTTCAAGAGAGTTCTGATAGAATGTCAAATGTAAGGAAAATTTAAATATTAGGTAGTAAGAATACTACTCTAATTGCTGGTTAGCTAAAATAATATGTTAGAATAATACTTCCGTCTAAAGAAAGACACAAAAAAGATTCCCAGGAAACACCTGATATTGGTTCCCGGAAAACCAATAATTCAAAGCTGCATATCCTGCAACTATATGAATCCTGTAACATTAAAAATCACGCTTTTCTATTCGGTTTGAAGCATTGAAAACAACATTCAGGTTCCCCTGATTAAAATAAGTTAATAAAAATACTATATAGATTCTCCTTATTTCCTCCTTGTTTGCTCCTTGTCTCCTCCTTCTTCACGGAGAAAAAACAAGACGAAATTAAGACTTGGCCATGAGCTTAGGCTGAGAGTTGGGTTTGAATTTCTCTATATGCTTTGCTTGCGGGGCTATTTAACATAATAATAGTCCGGTATTATGTTAACTAGCTTTGGTGCAGGGGTTCGCGTTCTTTAGGGGCTAAACTACAATGTAAACGGGCATAATTATTTTGTGTCTTTTGGTTTATTGTCTTTCTTTTTTGTGGTCTCATCGTTTTCCTCTTCTCCATAAAGGTCAACATATTCCATCGGAGTTTCTTCCAGTTTTTTGAGTTATTCGTGTTTGCCTTGTCTTTTGAGGCGGGCGGCTCTAATCCAATCGTCATTGGCGGCTGAGGCTCCAAGGTTGAAGATGGGGATTACCCGAGAAAACGGGTGAAGTAAAAAAGAATCCTTCTTATTTTGATGATAATGAAAGCGATAACAGCCTGGATTTTGTTTGGTAAATACTTTATCAGTGGTATTACATCAGTCCAGTGTAACCTTGAATGAAGATTATCCTCTCTGCATTGTTTTTTTGCGCTATTTCCTGCAGTAATTGATTAAGAACGCGTTTACTTCCCGATACAAAAATTCCCGAAAATATTCCCAAGTAACTCATCTGTAGTAACTTGACCTGTTATCTCTCCGAGGTGATGCAGGGCTGTGCGAATATCGATGGCGATTAAATCTGATGGAATACCTTGCTCAAAACCTTGTTCTACGCTGTTTATAGCTTCCAGCGCTTTGGTGAGTTCCTGGTAATGCCTTGCATTGGATACAATTGTTTCGTCTTTGATGTTGGAAGTATCCACGGCTTTCAGAAGATGCTCTGTGACCAGTTTCAGGTTTTCCTTTCGCTTGGCTGATATAAACACGCAGTCGAGCTCTACCATTTTTTGAAATGCATGAGGCATTTCTTCTAGTTCATCTGTTTTATTTGCGATGAGGATAAACTTTTTTGCGGGGTCTTGTATCACCTCATGGAATTCCCGGAGTTTTTCCTGCACCGTTTCACAGTCGGTATTCCTGATATCAAAAACATACAATACAATGCGCGCTTGCCTGATCTGCTCGTAGGTCCGTTCTATACCAATGGATTCAACCTTGTCGGTGGATTTTCGCAAGCCGGCTGTATCAATAAACCGGAAAGTCACGCCATCAATACTGATGCTGTCTTCTACTACGTCTCTGGTAGTGCCGGGAATTTCGGATACAATCGCTTTTTCTTCATTCAGCAAGGCATTCAGCAATGTTGATTTACCCACGTTGGGCTCGCCGATAATCGTTACGGGAATTCCTTTCTTTAAAACATTGCCTACGCTGAAAGACTCAATCAGCCTGGTCATTTCCGTTTTCAGTGTTTGCAATAGCCGGTTGAGCTCTTCGCGGTTGGCAAACTCTACATCTTCTTCAGCAAAATCGAGCTCCAGCTCAATCAAAGAAGCAAAGTCGAGGAGCTGTTGCCGCAGTTCTTTCATTTTTTGCGAGTATCCGCCCCGCATCTGCTGCATGGCAATATCATGTGAGGTTTTAGAATGCGAAGCAATGATATCCCCAACCGCTTCGGCCTGTGCCAAATCAAACTTGCCATTAGAGAATGCCCGCATGGTAAACTCTCCCGGCTCGGCTAAGCGCGCTCCGTTGTTCATCAAAAGTTCTAAAAGCTGCTGTTGAATAAATACTGAGCCATGGCATGATATTTCTATGGCATCCTCACCGGTATAAGAGTGCGGCTTTTTAAACACGCTCACCAAAACTTCGTCAAGCAACTCCCCAGATTCATCCTTCATGGTTCCAAAAAGCAGTTTATGCGATTCTGCTTCTGTTACCGAGTTAATTTTCTTAGCCGGATGAAAAAATTTATCAATAATGGCAAACGTATCTTTCCCTGAAATCCTGACAACAGCAATAGCCGC
>CAYXJS010000136.1:0-3389 GCA_964465045.1 uncultured Bacteroidales bacterium
CTTTTTCCTGTCCATCCGAAGAAATTTTAATTACATATGCTCCTTCTGAATAAGCAGAAGCATCAATATTAAATGATTTGCTATGCTTAACACCAGATTGAACAGCAACTCCATTGATGTCAATCACAGACCATTTGGTTTTTCCTTGGCTCGGTGTTGTGACTACATTTATAATTTTGCTGGAAGGATTATAATGAATGTTTATATCTGCTTTATTTGCTGGTTTATCCATATTTACTGAGGACCCCAGCTCATATTCAAAAGTCACGATCTGCCATTCACCATCTTCTTCCGTATACCAATCTGAGACTCCAATCTCATACGTTTCGCCAGATTGGGTTTCCCTGAAATCAATACCTCCCTGGACTAATGCCGGGCCGGAGATCCTTATCTTGGCTTCAATTTTATAAATATCATAACTCAGATTATCTTCAATATAGTATTGCTCGCTATTCCACCAATGCCAAACTTTTTTACGATTACCAGATGGTTTAAAAACCAATTTCCCATCCTGGGTATCGGCAGGCATGGGGTCATGATCATCATAACCTTCGGGGAAGAAAGGGTATCTGTAATATAATCCACCATGATTAATGGTATCAAAACCATCTTGATAATCATCATGAACAAATGTTTCCCATTCACCATTTTTCTTTCCCATCAATTTAAAGTAATCTGTTTCAATTTCGGATTCAGCAAGTATCTCATTATCTGTTATTGCCTGAAGCCATCCAAGAATATAATGATATGAATCACCCGGAAATTCGTCAAAATCCAGCTCATACCCTTCTCTATGCTTTACTTCAGGAGGAATTCTGTCATCGATTGGGCTGTACTGGTAGTATGAGGTGTAGTGGGGTGAGATAGTGTTTTCATCTACGACTTTTACGGAAAAGTTTAGTCCATTTCCTTCATCATTAAGTACAGTGTAAGTATTATTTAGGAGCTTATTATCAAAATATACTCTGGAATATCTTATTCCGCCTACTCCACCTGGTACATGCGCATCCAAATTGAATTCCGGAATTGTATAAGAAATATAAAAATGTACATCATCTGAAACATTCAGAATTTCTGTGTAGTATGTATTCTCTCCCAATTTTTCCATAGTATAGGTTGCCGATGGCGACCAGCTAGTTAAAGTGACATTATCCTCATTAACCTCAAAATATGGGAAAACAACTTTTACTTCCACGCTATTTCCTTGGCCTATAGTTTCAGGGATAATCACGATAAAGGCAATTATTGTAAAAAAAAGATTCGTTAGCTTTTTCATAATCAGGTATTTTAATTAATATTTGGAAAAAATAGTTAACATGCAATAATTCTGGCAATTACATAATGACTGTCTAAAAACTGTTTAAGAGTAGTCTTTTTTACAACCTGTTTTATAGTTCATTATTTGTTATCACCAAATAAGATTACAAGATACAAATTAATATCAGTTCTGAATGTGAAATCTCAAATTTATAGCAACAAATATATTTGACTGTTTAAAATAGCCCATTACATTTGTAGTTTGCAACTGTTTTAGCTCTTCCTTAATTTCGCACCTGTACTTTAATAGTATCTTTGCAAATACACTGCATAATCGGACCATTAATTTGCAAAAGTTCTTTGAAACACCTGCCAAAGATATTGATTAGTGGGCGCTGGTCTCAGATTTCGATTTGAGGCAACGATCGGCGTCTTATCCTGGCTGATAGCTGGGATGAATGTCACTAGGGCATATATAACAACAGCTTATTGACTCAATATCAATATGAAATGTGATGTGTGCTGTAATAGTGATAATAGTTGATTGATTTCAGTTTAATGGCTGAAATATTCATACATAAAGAGTATCAGGCAGGTGTTTTCTTAGTTTTTCAAGTAATTGACCCATGAAAATTGAACAAAAACATATCGACCAAATTAGAGAGCAATTTGATAAATTGCAGAGCAAAGAAGACTTGGCTAATCTTCTTAGTGATGCTAAATGTATCCTTTATGGTGATGAGTGCAAACCAGTTCAGTTAAAATCTCTGACCTATTACGCGAACCCTGAACATTGCAAAAACCGTTACAAAACTTTTACTATAAAAAAGAAATCCGGGAAAGCACGAACCATTAATGCTCCAGTTAAAGGACTAAAATCAATACTGCGTTCTCTGAACTTTGTTTTGCAATGCATGTATGAGCCCCATAAAGCCGCAACAGGATTTGTGTTGGAAAAATCTATTGTCGATAATGCCAAAAAGCATGTCGATAGCAATTACGTGCTTAACATTGATTTAAAAGACTTCTTTCATTCTTTTGACAGGAACAAAGTTAAATTAGGCTTCATGTATGAGTCGCCATTTAACCTCCGTGACGAAAGGGAGCCGATAGCATTTTTATTAGCAAGCCTGACAACGCATCCCTTTATGGTTGATGGAGAAATAAAAACGGTGCTTCCTCAAGGTAGTCCCACCTCTCCAACCATAACCAATATTCTTAGTAAAAGGCTTGATCGCAGGCTTAATGGACTGGCGAAAAGATTTGGAGCAACATATACGCGATATGCAGATGACATTACATTTTCTTCCCCTCATAATATTTATCAAAAGCAAGAACATCCGGTACTCAATGATAAGGGCAGCTATGACAATTTTATGGCTGAATTAGAGAGGCTGATTATTCAAGAAGGTTTCACGATTAATAAGAATAAAACCAGGCTTCAAAAAGCCGGATATCGTCAGGAAGCTACTGGACTGGTTGTGAATGAAAAAGTTAATGTTCGTAGAAGGTATATTAAGCAAATTCGTATGTGGCTTTATTATTGGGAAAAGTACGGGTATTCGAAAGCGGAACAAATATTTAAACGCGACTACTATGCTGATAAGGGGCATGTGAAAAACATGAATGCCAAATTAAGGAATGTATTGGACGGGAAATTAGAGTATCTGAAGATGGTGAAGGGAAATCAAGATCAAACATATATAAAGCTTCATAAAAGATATCTCAAACTAACCTATTCAGAAATAAAGAAAAGCAAGGAAAGTGTTGACTTAGATAGTGTAGTAAACACAATACTGAATAAAGGCATAGATGAAGGCATTAACCTTTATGAAAGATATAAAAACCGCTAAAATGAAGGATAAAGATAAATTAAAAAAGCTTGTTGAAATAATTGGTGATCTCATAAAAGAGAAAGGAAATGAGTGGCTTATTGATGACATTCTCAAAACAATAGAAGAAACCTCACCAATTGAAGAAATAGCTAAGCACTCTGTTATTCAAAATATTAATGAATATTGTATAGAACAAAAAATCGACAAACAAGCAAACGAATTCTATAATTCTTTTCCTATTGAAGAGATAAAGCCTCAGTTAATAATAGATTACAAAAAAATGGAACATGAAAGAAG
>CAYXJS010000136.1:3489-7800 GCA_964465045.1 uncultured Bacteroidales bacterium
AAAAAAACTAAAAAACCCAGTAATACCATTGGAGAAAACAATCCTGAATTAGAGAAGTTAAAAAACAAAATAGAGAATACACTTTAACGCAAAACTACTGCACACATATACCTAACCTTTGCATCAAAGATGAGAAACTATGAAAATATTTAACCAATTCCAGCATATCAATCTCACTCAAGACCAAAGCAATGCTTTGGAGATGCTTCAATCTTTTGTTGAAAGTGATGAAAGGGGTTTTATCCTTCAAGGATATGCAGGAAGTGGAAAAACTACCCTGCTAAAAGGGCTTGTGGAATATTTGGTTTCCATTGGAAAGAAATATCAGCTCATGGCTCCAACAGGAAGAGCAGCAAAAGTCGTGTACCAAAAAACAGGTTTTGTTGCTACTACAATACACCGTGGGATTTATAGTTTTGATAAACTGGAAGAAATTGAAGAAGGTAAAGGGGAGAATGATATTTCCTTTCTCTATAGATATCAAATAGCAAATAACTCAGACGCTCATGATGCTGTAGTTATTATTGATGAGGCCTCAATGGTAAGCGATATTGTTAATGATGGGGAGTTTTTTCGTTTCGGAAGCGGCAAGGTTTTGCTGGATTTAATCAAATATTCCAGGGTGCAGGAAAATTCAACCAGCAGTAAGATTATCTTTATTGGTGATCCAGCTCAGTTACCTCCCATTGGTATGAACTTTTCTCCTGCCCTAACGCCTGAATATCTCGAAGAGGAATATAACATAAAAACCTCTCATACTGAAATAAAAGAAGTGAAAAGGCATAATGCGGATAACGGCATCCTGAAATCGGCCACCAAAATCAGGCAAAGTCTTACGTCAGGGTATTTTAATGACTTTGACTTAAGAGAAAACAGTAAAGATATTTTTAATCCACAGTATAAGGATTTTCTTGATACATACAAGTCACAAAAGTCCCAGAAAATCATAATCGCCTTTAAAAACAAGACAGCGCTCGACCTGAATAAAGAAATTCGCCGGGATAGATTTGGTGATGATCTTCCCATTCAAAAGTCAGACATTGTTATTATAGGAGGCAATAATTACCGTTTAGGCATCCTAAATGGAGAGTTTGGGGTGATTGCCGAGGCCAGCCCTTCAGTTGAAAGCCGTGAAGTACGATTTACAATGAAAGGAGGAAGAAAAGAATCTGCACGATTAACCTGGCGTAATGTAACGCTCATGATTCCTGATGAGAAGAATCAACCAAGGAATATTAATGGTTATGTTTTAGAAAATTATCTTTATGGTGACAACATGCTCAGGCCGGAAGAGCAAAGAGCATTATATATTGATTTTAAAAACCGTCACCCAAAAATTAAAAAAGGTACTGAAGAATTTAAAGATGCGATTACTACAGACAAATATTTCAATTGTATCAAATTAAAATACGGATATGCAGTAACAGGCCACAAAGCACAGGGTGGTGAATGGCCTAACGCTTTCGTTTTTTGGGACAGAGGAAATAGTGATAATTTTAATCATTACGAGAGTAAACAGGACATGAAAAGCAAAACCAATGCAGACTTCTTCCGGTGGGCATATACTGCTGTAACAAGAGCTTCTGAAAAGCTATTTTGTATTAATCCTCCCTTCTTCTCTTCCTTTACGGGAATGCAATATATTGAACCTGATGTACAAAAGTCATTTGATGAAATCACAAACAAAAAGTCATCTCTGATTGACATAAACATAAATGAAGTGATGCCGCAACTTGAAAGGTTTGGATTAAGTGATAGTTCGTTAACCATACAAGATCATTTTATTTACAGATGGTATCATTTGAGAAGACATTACATAGACATCACCAGGTGGGAAAGAGTAGGATATGAAATAAGATACCATTTTAAGAGAGAAGATCAGACTGCTGCTATAAAGTATTGGGTGAATGGAAAAGATAAATTCAGGGATAATTTTCAATTGCTGCCGGCTCAAACGAATTCAAAAGAGCTTTTTGAAAAAATAACTAAGATTCTTGAAGACCCTACAGATATAAACGTAATCAGAAACACGGCAGAAAGCATTATAAGCCAAATTGAATTTGATGCAAAAACAGAAGAGGAAAAACCCTTTTTAAAGCACCTGTTTGACCACATTAGTAAAGAACTCTCAAGCGATGAAAAGATTACTGATATCAAACATTTAAGTTTCAGAGAAAGGTATACCATTCAAAAAAACGAAAGAGACTGTGTAATCGATTTTGAATACAATAAGGATGGCTTTTTCGGAAGAGTTTTGCCACTTGGAACTAAATGCGAAAATCCTGAATTACTAAGAAAATTCCAAAACATTATTGAAAACCTAAAAACATCATATCATGTCATTTAAGGAGATAAAGCAGCTAAGACATAACAGCCAACTTGAGGAAGCTTTGAGAAAAGTAACAGAGGCACTGGAACAGGATCCCGACAACATCTGGAATAAAAGGGCTGCTGCCTGGGTGTATTATGATTATTTAAAAAAGTATTCTAATCCCGAAACCTATGATTCTTTTAAAGAAAACCTGCTCAGATTAAAGAAGCTGGAACTACCTGAAAATGAGAAAATGGTTTTTGATAAAAGCGCCTGGCAAATTGGGAGTATGGTTTTTGCGCTTCAAAAGGAAAGTGAAGTAAACAATAATAAAATTAATGAACTGTTTGAAATCATTAAAGAATTCCATTTTACTAAATCCTCTGAAGCTTATAGCTTTCTGTATAAATCCTTTCATAAAGGGCATAAAAACTGGACCAGATATATAGAGTTTGCCGATTGGTGGAACTTTGAAAACTTCAGGCCGGAAGATTATCTTAAAGAAGAATTCAAGGATAAAAAAATAATGTCAATTGCGGAACAGGCTTTTATTGCATACTCAAAAAAGCTGCTTGAGGGAGAGCCAACGGAGGAATCATTAGGAAACGCTCAGGTAATAAGCCGTGAAAAAATTGAGGCTTTTTTACCAAAGTTGGATAAAGTAATCGAAAAACATCCGGAATATCAATACCCCCCTTACTTTAAAGCCAAACTTATGCTTGCTTTAAATAGGGATGATAATGTTCTTTCAACCTTTTTGCCCTTCGCAAGGCAAAAAAGAAATGACTTCTGGGTATGGGGTTTAATGGCCGAAATTCATTCAGATGACAAAGACACGCAGTTTGCCTGCTATTGCAAGGCTTTAAGCTTAAATACACCGGAGGAATTCCTTGTTAAAATGCGACAATCGTTTGCTGCATTGCTAATCGACAGGCAGATGTATAATGAAGCTAAGACTGAAATTGAAAAAGTATTGGATACCCGCGCAAAACAGCAATGGAAAACACCTAAGCAGATCAAACAATGGACAGATCAGGATTGGTATAAATCAGCCTACCCAAACAATAATAACAAAGAACTGTATACTAAGCACAAGGGAAAAGCAGAAGCAATCCTCTACCAGGATATACCTGAAAAAATCATTGCAGTAGAGTTTGTCAACTACGATAAGAAAATGATCCATTTCGTAATAAATTCGCAGGAATCAGGCTTTTTCAAGTACGAAGGATTACTGAACAACACTCCCCAGGTGGGAGATTTATATAAAGTCAGGCTGGAAGAAGTAGATAAAAACGGATTTCATCGCGCAAGAACTATTAAACCGGCGAAGTCCGGGCAGGAAAGTGAAGCAATAAGAACAATAGAAGACTCGATTTATATTCCTGAAGGAAAGGATTTTGGTTTTGTGCAGGACGCCTTTGTTATTCCAAAACTAATAACGGATAATAAATTAAAAACAAAACAAAAGGTGATAGCAAAAGCAATTCTGTCTTATAATAAAAAAAAGGAAGAATGGGGCTGGAAAGCATTTAATATAAAGCCCTTAACACCCTAAAGCATAACCCATAAGCATTCTCCCGTTACGAATTACCCTCTTATTCTTGTTGCAAAACATCATTCTTTTTATATCTTTAACATCACTTAAACGGTGGCTGGGTAGCTTTTCCAGAAACATGTCTGCTGGCAATAATAACCGAAACCAGAATCGAAATATAACGGAAAACATAAAAAAACACTGAATGGCCATAAAAAAATCGGAATTGTATAGCTCGCTTTAGGCGATTTGTAATGAATTGAGATGCGGAATGTAATGGTGGGAAATAGAGAGATTAATCATATTTGTCTGAAGAGTTATTGCGAATGACTCGAAGAAAAAAGAAAATCACACAAATTTTAACAGGGAATTAAAAATGGGTAAAATGTCTTTTAAGAGTATCAATCAATGGCAGACTTTTCAAACCATGACCCTTCATTTTATGCAGATACACTGCACATAAAAA
>CAYXJS010000137.1:0-7759 GCA_964465045.1 uncultured Bacteroidales bacterium
CACAAAGGAAAGCTCTGACGAAGACAAGCTTAAAGCCATTCGTGAAATCCTCGAGCAGACCACTGCCGCAGAACTTGAAGAAGGGGGCGACGGGAAAATCGATTTGTATAAAGACACCATCTTTGTCTTTACACCTGATTATGACCTGAAAAAACTTCAGGCGGGCTCTACGGTGCTGGATTTTGCATATCATATCCACTCTAAAGTGGGAGAGAAGTGTACCGGCGCGATTATCGACAACAAAAACGTGCCTATCAGGCATACATTGCAAAACGGCGATATGGTGAAAGTGCTTACTTCCAAAAACCAGAAGCCCGCGACAGATTGGTTGAATTATGTAAAATCAAACCGGACGCGCACCAAAATTAAGCGCTCGCTGCGGCAAATGAACTATCTGCATGCCGATGCAGGCAAAGCCATCCTGATGCGTAAACTGAATCAGCAAAAAATACCATTTAGCGATGAGGTGGTTAGCAAGCTTATTAAACATTTTAAGGTGAAAACCGCGCAGGATGTATTTGAAGGGATAGGCAGCCAGGATTTTGATATCAGCGCGCTGAAAGATATTCTGTTCGATTTTCCTGAGGAAAACAGACCTGTATTGCCTAAAGTCCCAACGGCAAAACAAACAGAAATAAATGCTGGTCAGGATGTGCTTTTGATTGATAATGAAAGCATAAACGACTATAAACTGGCCAATTGCTGCAAGCCCGCGTTTGGAGATGATATTTTTGGATTTGTTACAGTTAACGAAGGTGTTAAAATACACCGCACCAATTGCCCCAATGCACGTCAGCTCAGGGAAAAATACAGCTACAGGATAATGGAGGCCCGCTGGTACAAACCTGATGATCAGGCCGAATATTTGTCAGAACTGAAAATTACAGGAGCTAATAAGCTGGGAATGGTGAGGCGAATTACGGATGTGGTTTCCGGTGAGATTCGTGTGAACATGCAGTCTATTAATTTCAGCAGCAACGGCGGTGTTTTCATCGGTTACCTGGTAGTGCATGTTACCAACAACAAAGTGCTGGATGCATTGATAAATAAGCTGAGAAAAATGCCGGAAATTGACAGGGTGATCCGAATCAGGTAATCTTTTTTTTGATTTGTGCACTAATCCTCATTTATTGTATTTTTGTGAAATGAGTGTTTTAACCAGAATTACGCTTGAAATTAAGTTTTGCCTGAGTGGAAAAACGAGCTCTTAAGGTTTTTTGCAGTTTGTTGTTAGGTGTTGATGAAGCCTTTTTACCGGGGGAAACAATTGTACATGAATCCAGTTTTTGAATATGATATTTCTTCAGCCTTTTGTTTTGTGGGGATTATTGGCGATTTCGCTGCCAGTAATAATCCATTTGTTTCGCTTCCGCCGTTATAAAACGATTTATTTTAGTAACATCGCAGTTCTGAAATCGGTTAAATCAGAAACCAAAAAACAATCACAGTTAAAACACTTGTTGGTTTTGCTAAGCCGCATACTGGCTGTCATTATGCTGGTTTTAGCCTTTGCTCAGCCTGTTATTCCAGATCAGGACGAACGGTCAGGTGTATCAGACAGGGGGCAGAAACATATAACCGTTTATCTCGATAACTCTTTAAGCATGCAAATTCCCGGAGAAAACGGAATGTTGCTTTCTGAAGCGAAGAAGCAGGCATTGGATATTGCCCGTGAATACGGAGCAGCAGAACGGTTTCGTTTAGTTACCAACGATTTTGAGGCGTCCAGAAAAAGATTTACAGACATGGAAAGCTTTATAAGCCAGGTAGAAGCTGTTGAGCTCTCGGCTGTAACCCGTTTGTTTCAAGATGTTTGGCAGCGTATTCAGGATGTAGATGCGGTAAATCACCAGGTTTTTCTTTTGTCGGATTATCAGAAATCTGTATTTCAAAAAGAAGAGCAGGAAACAGACAGCGCTGCACGCCTTTCATTGGTTTCGTATCAGGGTGCAAAACCTGCAAATTTGTATATAGACAGTTGCTGGTTTGAGAATCCCACTTTACAGGTTAACAGCAATGCAAAGTTAAAAGTGCAAATACGGAACTCAGGAACCCAGGACTACGAAAAAATACCATTAACGCTGAAAATAAACGGCAACCAGAGGGCTATAAGCAGTTTTTCCATTCCTGCCGGAGGAAAAGCAGAAGCTACGCTATCTTTCCTGAATCGGCATACCGGGTATCATGAAGGTGAGCTGCACATCGAAGACAGCCCGATTACGTTCGATAATTATTTTTATTTCAGCTTTTATATTCGAGCGCAAACCAAGGTGTTGGAAATTTTTGGGGAAGAGCCTAGCCCTTTTCTGGAGCGGCTTTTCGGGCGGGATTCCCTGATTCGCTATCAATCTGTGGGAAGGCAAAAAATTAACTATTCAAAATTACCTGAAAATCACTTGATTATCCTTAACGGACTTACAAGTGTTCCGTCGGGTTTGTTAAGAGCGCTTGAGCCAGCCAATCAAAACTCTGATATTGTCCTGATTCCCTCAGAAGACATGGAAATCAACCGCAGGCTTGCCGGGTTATTTAACATAGGTCAGTTTGCTGAGGTAGATACAGGTGATTTTCAAGTGGGTTCTCTTGCCGAAAAGCATTTGCTCTTTGATAATGTTTTCTATGAGCGCATAAACAGCAACAGGGATAAAAAATTTGACCTTCCTAAAGTTTCCCGCTATTTCAGAATAGCACCTTCTGCTGAGTCGAATGTCGTCATGCGTCTTGAAAACGGTAATCCCTTTTTACTGCATCGCCGCACGAATTCACAACACATTTACGTACTTGCGGCTTCGCTGAACTCCTCTTCTACTAACCTTCCCCGACATCCTCTTTTTGTTCCTTTATTCCATCGCATGGCAGTTGTAAGTCAGAAAACCGAAAGGTTGTATTATCTGACGGATAAGGAGCAAACCATTCCGGTAGGAACAGAAATGGGAGAGGGAAATATGGAGAAGGTCAGGTTAAAAAAGAGTGGCGATGGACCAGAGTCGATCCCCGCACTCATACGCCGTAACAACCGATTGTTTATCAGGCCTTATGTTGAGGAGCCCGGACATTATCATTTGATGCAGGATACTGCACGTGTTAAGGTTATTACTTTTAATAGCGATCCGCTTGAATCAGAACTTGCCGTGATGTCTCAGCAGGAAATGGAGGAATGGGCTTCATCGGTTTTTCCGGACAATGCACAAATTTTTCTGAATGCAGGGACAGGCCAACAAGATTCAGTAACAAAATCCTCAGCAGGAAATGAGTTGTGGCGCATGTTTCTGTGGCTCACCTTGTTTTTTGTGGCAGTAGAAGTCTTTTTGCTGCGGTTTCTGAAGTAACATTAAAAAATCGTATTTTCGCACCTCAATCATCGTGGCAAAACTCAGTTATATCAGGCTTTGGATATTGTAGCATAAATGCCTGATAAGAAAAGGATAAAAGAAATAATTGCATGTCAGACAAAGAAGATCAAAAAGACAACAACCTTCAGGATAACAGCGAGGAAAAGGGCAGGGAAAACGGTTCCTGGCACAAAACCATTTCTCTGGGAGGTATGTATGAAAACTGGTTTCTTGATTATGCTTCTTATGTCATACTCGAAAGAGCTGTGCCGGCGATTTATGATGGCCTGAAACCGGTTCACCGCCGCATCCTGCATGCTATGCGCGAACTTGATGACGGCCGCTACAACAAAGTCGCCAACCTCATCGGGCATACCATGAAATATCACCCCCATGGCGATGCTGCAATTGGAGACGCCCTCGTTGCGCTGGGGCAAAAAGACCTGCTGATTGATACCCAGGGAAACTGGGGAAATAACCTTACCGGTGACAGTGCTGCTGCGCCGAGATACATAGAAGCAAGGCTTTCTGAATTTGCCAAAGAGGTAGTGTTTAACCCCAAGACCACAGAATGGACGCTTTCTTACGATGGGCGTAATAAAGAACCTGTTGCACTGCCGGTTAAATTCCCTTTGCTGCTCGCTCAGGGAGTAGAAGGCATTGCCGTTGGATTGGCCTCTAAGATATTGCCTCATAATTTTAATGAGCTAATTGATGCCTCGGTAAACGTATTAAAAGGTAAGGATTTTGTACTCTACCCCGATTTTCCGGGAGGTGGACAGGTAGATGTCAGCAAGTATAATGACGGAATACGTGGCAGCCGAATCCGGGTTCGTTCAAAGATTACTAAACTCGACCGGAAAACGCTTGTGATTAATGAAATACCCTACGGGCAAACTACCAATAGTTTGATTGACAGCATTTTAAACGCCAACGAAAAGGGTAAAATCAAGATTAAAAGAATTGATGATAATACGGCTGAGAATGTAGAAATCCAGGTTCATCTGGCCAATAACGTTTCGCCGGATCAAACCATCGATGCGCTTTATGCCTTTACGAACTGCGAAGTCTCTATCTCGCCAAATGCCTGCGTGATTGAAGGCGATAAACCCCGCTTTCTGGGTGTGAGTGATATTTTGCGGCATTCGGTTCATCAAACTCAGGCGCTGTTGACAAAAGAGCTTGAAATCCGAAAAGGAGAGCTTCTGGAAAAACTGCTGATGTTCTCTCTCGAAAAAATCTTTATTGAAAACCGGATTTACAGGGATATTGAAGATGCCGAAACCTTTGAAGCGATTATCCGGATTATTGAGGAAGGCCTGGAGCCCTTTAAAGAGCAGTTTTACCGCGAAATCACCCGCGATGATATCATCAAGCTTACCCAAATACAAATTAAGCGTATTTCCAAATTCGATTCCTTTAAAGCCGATGAGCTGATTAAAAAGCTTCATGAAGAATTGAAGGAAGTAGAGTACAATCTTGAAAATATCGTTGATTATACAATCCGCTTTTACCAGCACATCAAAAAGAAATACGGAAAAGGGCGGGAGAGGCTCTCAGAACTGCGTGATTTTGAAAATATTGAAGCCTCTATGGCTGCGGTGGCCTCAGAAAAACTATATCTCGACCGCGAAGGCGGTTTTGCGGGAACGTCACTTCGCAAGGCAGAATATATAGCAGATTGCAGTGATATTGATGATATTATTGTTTTCAGGGCCGATGGTACGTTTATGGTCACTAAAGTGGATGGAAAAGTGTATGTCGGGAAAAATATCATCCATATAGATGTTTTTAAAAGGAACAATGAGCGTACCATTTACAATATGGTGTACCGTGATGGGCTGACCGGCCATTACCTGGCGAAACGTTTTCCTGTAAAAGGAATTACACGAGACAGAGAATATGATCTAACACAAGGTAAGGAAAAATCAAAAGTATTTTATTTTTCGGCCAACCCCAACGGCGAAGCAGAAGTGATAAATGTAAAACTGTATCCGCGCCCGAGGCTAAAGAAAACAACCCTTGATTTTGATTTTAGCGAATTAAATATCCGGACCCGCTCGGCTAAAGGAATAATCGTAACCAAACGCGCTGTGCGTCAAATCAAAAAGAAGGAGGAAGGCGTTTCAACCTTAGGAGGCATTGACATTTGGCTCGATGAAAATGTGATGCGGTTGAACCGCGAGGAATATGGCCGTTACCTGGGCGAATTCAAAAGTGATGATAAAATTATTACGTTTTATGACAAGCGCTGGTTTACTTTTCATGGTTACGATTTAACAACTCACTTTGAAGAGAATGCCGACCGTATTGAAAAGTATGATGAAAACCGCATCTATACGCTGGTGTATTGGAATGGAGAAAAGCAGCAGTATTTTGTTAAGCGTTTTCAACCTGAATTTTCTGAAAAACCACAATCGTTTCTGGATGAGCACAAAGACTCCAAAGTGGTTTATTTCACGGATGAAAAGTGTCCGCGGATTGAATTGGTTTTTGATAACGCGAAACGCCGGAAACAGAAAGAAAACGAGATTATTGAGTTGGAGAACTTTATTGATGTTAAAAGTTATAAAGCCATGGGCAACCGCCTGTCGCGATACGACATTGAGGAAGTTAAGGTTTTAGACCCGGAACCTTGTGAGGAGCCCGTGAAAGACGAAGTTCAGGAAGAAGTGCAAAACCTGCCGCAGGATGAAAACCAGAGCGATGAGGATAAAAGAAATGATCAGATGGAACTGAATCTGGATTCATAGGCTGAACAACCTGGTTATGTAAAAGGTTAAGATGTAAACTGAGAATAAAATTGAGAAGATAATGACAGACAACAAAGTAATTGACATTAACAGCGATGTAAAGTGGATAGGGGTTTTAGACCCGAATCTGGTTACGTTTGATGTGGTGATGGAAACGCAGGATGGTACAACGTACAATTCATATTTTATCAATGCAGACAAAAAGGCTGTTGTTGAAACCACCAAGGAAGGCTTTTGGGAGACGTATTTTGAAAAAATAAAACAAGTAACAGACCCGGCGGAGATTGACTACATCATTATGAATCACACCGAACCTGATCACTCCGGTAATGTTCGGAATTTATTAAACCTGGCGCCAAATGCTACTGTTGTGGGTTCCGGCAATGCCATTCGCTATTTACGCGATATGATTGGCCCGGAGTTTAAAAGCATGGTAGTAAAAAACGGCGATACGCTGGATTTAGGAAACAAAACCATTGAGTTTATCGGAGCGCCAAACCTGCACTGGCCTGATACAATGTATTCTTATCTGAAAGAAGATAAATTCTTGTTTACCTGCGACAGTTTTGGCTGCCATTATTGCGATGAGCGGATGATTGATAACCAGGTCGGTGATTTTGAAGATGCCTTTAAATACTATTTCGATGTAATTCTAAAGCCTTTTAGCAAGTTTATGCTTAAGGCGATTGAAAAGATAAAACCACTCGAAATCGAGGCTGTCCTAACCGGTCATGGTCCGCTGCTGCTAAACGACTGGAAAAAATGGGTGGATTTATCAGAAAAATATGCCAAAGAAGCGGTGAAATTCCCTGACAAAAACCGGGTTTTTATTCCGTATGTTTCCGCGTATCATAAAACCGGCAAGCTGGCTGAAAATATCGCTGCAGGAATTAAACAGACTGCCAAAGATGTGGAAGTGGATGTCTGCGATATCGAGATGATGTCGGTAGGAGAGATGGAAGAAAAAGTGACCCGCGCCAATGCGATTATCGTAGGTTCACCTACCATCAATCAAAATATTTTGCTGCCGGTATACAAGCTTTTTGCCGTAATGACACCCTTGCGGGAAAAAGGCAAACTGGCCGGAGCTTTTGGCTCATACGGCTGGAGCGGCGAAGCATCCTCTATGCTGAATAACATGCTCAGGCAGCTAAAGCTTAAAGTTGTGGGCGATGGGGTATTTATCAAGTTTGAACCCAACGAAGATGATACAAAACAAGCTGTAGAATACGGTAAAACCTTCGGACAGGAGCTGATGAAAAATTGATGTAGAGGATACAGAGTCTCATCGTAATCAGGAATAAAAGGACACGCTGACAAAATTGCCTTGAGTGCAAAACACCGGCGTGTCCTTTTTATGTACATCATCAGGTATCTCACTAATGGTCAAACAGCAACCACAAATCCAAAAACAGGTGATGCTTTTTCCTCCATTTTGTCTTCTTGGCAGAATTCCATAAAAAAACCCGACTGTTAAAAAACAATCGGGCTTTCTAAAGTGAACCCGGAAGGATGCCCCGCCTCCGCAAGCTACGGCGGGACTAATTCAGCCAGGCATTTCGCATCGGCTTCGCCTTGCAAAATCCAAGTCCTCATTGAGAATCTCCCGAATCGCTTTGCTCTCGGGACTAATTCGACTACATTTTTTGCTTCGTCTGCGCCATGCAAAAAATA
>CAYXJS010000138.1:0-514 GCA_964465045.1 uncultured Bacteroidales bacterium
TTTAAATTTCGGTAAACCTTTTACTAAAATAAATTGGCCGTAGAAAATCGCTGAGACTTCGGGATTGGTAATTTTGGGACAAGCCAAAAGTACATTTATAGAAAAGGAAAGCCTCATTAGGTTCTGCCTGTGTTCGGCGTCAATTGCATTGGCGCTGCATTTGTTTCAGGCAATTTGTAATTGCCACTATACGATACTTAGCCATTGTAAAACGAATTACAAATTCGAAAAAGACAACAAGCGGAATTGCAAATTCCGCTTAACTATTTAAGATTTAAGCTTTTACTGTTTACAAATTAACGAATCACTTTTATTGGAATTTGTTATTTGGAATTTGGGATTTTTTACGAATTGATGAAGATTCAGCCTGCTCAACAAACCCGTTTCCCATAATAATACTGCCCGACCTCCTTCCCTTCAAAATCCGCCACTTTGGGCAGGTGTCCCCAGCGGGAAAACCCGAATTTTTCCAGCACACCGATGCTGGCTTTGTTGGTATCAAGCAGGATGGCAA
>CAYXJS010000138.1:524-6354 GCA_964465045.1 uncultured Bacteroidales bacterium
GTATATTCCACGAGCTTTGAGCCTGCTCCTTTAGCGCGATACTCTCGGTGAATGTATGCGCTCACTTCTTTCGTAAACCGCAGGGCCTTACGACCGGGCCGGTATGGGCTGATGCTAAGCCAGCCCGTTATTTTTTCGTCATCAGTATGCACAAAAACGGGATGAGGGTCCTCGAGATGACCCTTCATCCAGTTTAACCCATCTTCCGGGGATACTTTTTCCGTATCAGCAGTTTTCAGTCCATCTTCCACAGCCTGGTTGTAGATATCAATGATGGCCTGGCTATCCTCAAGCGTTGCCTTCCTGATTTTTTCCATGCCTGCTAAATTAAAAACTCCATTTGATTCTCAGAAAATAAAGCTGCCCTATACTTCCGAACTCAGTACCGGAATCTCCTGAAAAAATCTGTCCTGTTAACATGGCTTCCAGGTTTTGGCTTAGCGAGTAAGTCACCGTAGGGCTTACAAAATATGACTGATCATGTGGGTTAGCAATGATAGATACATCTGCATTCAGCAATGGTGTAACCGGATAGCTGGCCTGCACAAACAGCGAGGTTTTCGCCGGCGTGAGTGTTTTTACGGATAAGTCCTGGTTTTGCAGCAGGAGCCCGTCGCGTGCCGCGTCGCCGGTGGTGCCTTCGCTGTTGTAGAGCAATCCGGCATGCAAATAGAAGCTGCTGCTAAACATGTAATCGGCCGAAAGGGAAGCCACTAACTGGCCGGTAGTATCCTGAAAATGTTCATTATTTCTGAAATAAGTAGCCTCGCCCCGGAAACCGGCGTTGCCGAGGTTACCGCTCCATCCGCCGCCAATAACGAGGTCTTCATTGATGTATCCTCCCAGGAACTGGAAATCGTATCCCCATTTATTCAGCTTATACATCCCGGCAAGGGCGCTGGCCTGCAGGCTATCGCCGGGACGGTAAACCAGCTGTGCCGAAGAAGCCACACCGGTGTAATACTGCAACTTCACTGCGTCAGTACCGGGACGTTCTTCATAATCAAAATCAAAATAATTAAACGTGTTAAAAATGTCATTGGGATTCCACACCATGTTGATACCCCAGTTGATGCGCTGCCTGCCGATGCGCGCCTGGAAGTCACCTTTCACGTAATCCGCATAAAACCGGTCAATCATCGTATGGAGTGCATACCCGTCTCCGCTGGCAAGGGTTTTGGAAAGGTCTATAAATCCGAAGTCTTCGTCCAGCATCTTCCCGTAATCCGGGAAAAGCCTGACGATTTCGCCATACATAAAGCGATTACGGGCTTCCAGCGCTACTGTGAGCTCAGGGGTGGCGTAGTACTTAAAGTTCAGCCGGTTATGAATCAGGTTATCCGAAAGGATGTCCTGTTGCAGTAAAGGATTATTATCCGGAGCATATACGGTTTGCATGCTTTTGATGTATCCGTTCAATGCTAATTTTCCATTCTGGCCAAAAGCGTTTCCGGCCAGTAGCAATATTATCCATACGATTCCGATAATGTGTTTTGGCTTCATAGCGATGCTATTTTTGCGTTATTTGTTTACTTCGTCGCTTTTCACCTTGCCGTCTTCTATGGTGATAACGCGTCGGGCTTTTTTTACCACGCGCTGGTCATGTGTAGAAAAAATGAAGGTGATGTTCTCTTCGCGGTTAAGCTTTTCCATAATGTCGAGCAACGTTTCTGTTGACTTAGAGTCAAGATTCGCCGTGGGTTCGTCGGCCAGGACGAACTTGGGCTTAGACGCTAACGCCCGTGCTACAGCCACGCGTTGTTGCTGCCCTCCCGAAAGCTTGTTGGGGCGGTTATGCATCCGTTCCCCAAGGCCCACCGCTTTCAGAAGCTGCTCAGTGCGTTTATGGCGCTTAGGTTTGGGCCATTTTTGGAGTTGCATGATAAACTCCACGTTTTCAAACGCCGTCATCACCGGAATCAGGTTGTATGACTGGAACACAAATCCGATGTTGTTCAGGCGGAAGTTGATACGTTCTGAAGACGAAAGCGTGGATAAATCCTCATTATTGATAATGACCGTGCCGTGGGTAGGATCGTCAAGTCCGCCCAGAATATTCAGCAATGTGGTTTTGCCTGATCCTGAAGGGCCCACGATGGCGGCAAATTCGCCTTCCTGAAACTCCAGGTTGATGCCGTTTACAGCATGTACGGGAACGGAAGTGGAGTTGTATATCTTTTCGAGATTTTTGATTTCTATTACTTTCATGGTGTTCGGTTTTTTATTCGGTTCTGATACTTTCTGCAGGGTTTAATTTTAATGCTTTTATTGATGGATATACCGAAGACAGGATTCCGGTGATGATCACCAGTATAGTGATGTTCAGCAACATATCGATGTTGATGTCGGGATAAATCTGCGAAGACCATCCGAGGGCTTGCAGGCCTTCGGCATACATAGACAGGTCGAAACCCGTCTTTCCGGTGAGCTTAACAGCCACATAACCTACGATGACGCCGGTAAATCCGCCGGTTAACGAGAGAAAAACCGACTCCATCATAATCATATAAAACACCCGGATGCGCGTCATGCCAATGGCCATAAGCATGCCGATCTCTTTCACGCGCTCCAGCACGGCCATAAGCATGGTGTTGATGATTCCAAAGCACAGCGCCAGCAGAATAATGATGATAATGATGTACATGTATTGGTCCATTGCTTCGTTCAGGTAGGTAAGCTCCGGGCTCAGGTCTTTCCAGTCGGACACTTCTGCCTCAGGAAACATTGCCTGAATTTTGGATTTGGTTTGGCTCACCGCTTCGTTGTCCTCCAGATAGATGGCTACTTCATGACCTCCGCCTTGCGGCAATCCGCTCGATTGCTGCAAATCTTGATACCGCGCATACACATTCATTCCATCAAAATTGTGGTTGGCAGTTTTATAGATACCGGTAACCCTGAAGCCTGCACTTGTCGGGATGCCTTGCGCGTTGGTAAAGTTTATTACGATGCGCGACCGCAACTGCACGTTGAGCTTTTCGGCCAGCTTTTGCCCCAGCACCAGAGGTTTTACTCGCTTTGGCGTATCCTTAAAATAGGTTCCTTCAATCACCTGTTCATGAATATCGGTAACTTCTTTTTCATGGCCGGGCACAATGGCGTTTAGTTTGACGCCTGAGCCTTTTCCGGCCGAACTGATCATGCCGTTGATGATAATCCGGTTGCTGACGCCCTGTACATGAGGTAATTCCCGGATTTGCTTTACTTTTTCCTCTGCCCCGGGTAGAAACAGTTTCAGCTTGTCCTGTTTCCGGTAGTCTTCGCGGTGAATCTGGATATGTGATACCTCAGACTTGATGGCGGCTTCGATGCGCTGGTCCGACATGCCCTTCATAAAGGCAGTGGAGAAAACCCCGGCAAAAATCCCCAGCGTAAGCGCCGAGATGATGACCAGACTCCGCATTTTGTTGCGCCAAATATTTCTCCATGCTACTGCTATAATCATAATATATTGGTTTTAAGCACGTAATGCATTGATTTCCTTCATTGTAAATATTTTTGTAATGGGATATATCGCTACCAGCACAGTGATGCTTATCACGATGATGGCTTGCAGGTAAAAGATGCGCGGCTCGGATGAAAAAAACATAAAGGGCTCCCAACCGTAACTCTCCATCACTTCTGCGGTTTGTCCCTGCAGCGGGATGGGATTGTTGACGTAATAGCCCACTATCGGGATGCTTCCGAGAATGCCCGTTACCGCTCCCAAAACCCCGATGAAGAAGGTTTCTATGACGATAACCGTAGCGAGCTTCAGCCGCTTCATGCCTACGGCCATCATTACGCCCAGCTCGCGGCGCCTTTCGGCGATCATCATCATGATGGTTCCCAAAATCCCGAAAAGGATAATCATGTAAAGGATAGCCATAAAGATATAGCCTCCGGCGCGGTCGCTTTCAATTTGTTGTACTAAAGCCGGCATCATTTCTTTCCAGTTCATGGTAGTATATTCCTTTGGTAACAGACCGCCGATTTGCTGCTGTACCTCCGTGAGTTTATCATTGTCGGCTATCATCACGGATACAGACGTGAGCATGTCCGGGGCATTGTAAAATTGCTGGCAGGTTTCCAGGGTCATGTAAACCATCGTTTTGTTTAGCTCCTGCGAGGGAAAATCAACAATGCCAGTGACCGGGAAGAGCCCGGCAGCGGTGGCATAGCGGTAGCCTTGTCCGGTAAGCGTGATAGTATCGCCAACGCCCAGCTCCAGGTTTTCGGCCAGCAAGGAGCCGATGATGACGCCATTGTTGCCTTTTCCCAGGTAACGACCCTGGTCGATGTTGCTGGCAATGTTGGTGACTTGTTTCTCCATATCCGGTTTAATGCCCGTTACCTGTGCTACTTTTGTGGCGCTTCCGCGCGAAGCAAGGGCAAAGTACTCCAGCCGGGGCGTGATGTTTTTCACCTGAGGATTCTGCTGTACTTTATCAAGCAGATCTACATCATAGGTCATGTGATTTTCCAGTGTTTTTTCCTCCCAATAGTCCTGGTGCTGTATCTGGAGGTAACCGGTGTAAAAGCGGACGCTGTTTTTCACATTGCTGTCGTAAGAGCCTTCCTGCATGGAGCTCATCACAGTTGAAAAGATGACCCCGAAAAAGACGGAGGCAGCGGTAATGAGTGTCCGGCGCTTGTTACGCCACAGGTTCCTCCAGGCAATGATTGTGATGGTTTTCATGGCTGTATATCTTTTCTGAAACAGTTCATCCTGATTATTTTAAAGGTTAATGCAGCCTTTTCATTCGCTGCTGCGAGAAAAAGGAAGTTTCGATATCAATGTTAAAATCCATCTCTACGTATTCGAGGATGGTTTTGTGTCCGGGCTTATCGGCAGGTTCTATCGTTAAGGTTGCCGGAAGCTTCCGGTCGTCCAGCATTTTGATGTTCGACCCGGACATGGTTTGTACCAAATCGCCAAACTCATCATAGTAATCTGCCCTGAGCTGGTAAAATTCTTCTTTGGTTACCCACAAGATAATTTTATCCCAAACCACAACAGCTTCGGGCTTTGGCTTCAGTTCAATCTTGTAGCATTCATAACCCTGAAAGGATTCTGTGCCGATGAGCTCTTTTTCGTAATCACGCACTATCGACGACTCCTGCATCAGATCGTCGTTGGTGAAGTCGGAGCCCATCCACGACTGCATCATCATACTGGGCGGCAGCTTAACCATCCGCTCGATTGAGGGCAGCCACTGCCACATCTCGTTTTTGCGCTTCAGGTAAGCCTGGCCTTTTTCCTTCGCTGGTGCGGTGATGTACACCATAAAGTATTCCGTTCCCAGCGACCAGCTTTTCATCTCAATGGTGCGCTCCCATTTCGGACGCACGATGCTCATACGCATCAGACCCTTGCTGGACTCACCGCGGAATTTCTCGTCGGCTTTCTTTACGATCTCGTCTGCGGTTAAATCCTGCGCCTGAATTTGAGTTGCCGGCATTGCCATTAAAGCAGCAATAAGAATCAGGACGGTGAACAATAAATCGTGTTTTTTCATGATTTTGATATTTAATCTTGATTACAAAATTGGTTGATTACCATTTTTTCTATTTCGTCAATCGGAAATGATTTTGGGTCAATAACATAATGAAGTGCAATTCCATCTGTTACTGCGCTAAGGTAACGTGTCCAGTTTTCAGGATTTTTGTATCCTTTGCGCTTAAAATACGCAGTGGATTGCTTCATAATGGGCTCTGCCATTTCCATAAGCCGTTTTTCCACCAGCTTCATAACTTGTGGCTGAAACATCAGCATAAAGTAAAGTCGCCAGAATTCAGGGTTTTCCTTGATCATGTTAAATGATTCATGGATGAAGTATTGCAATTCATC
>CAYXJS010000138.1:6364-7745 GCA_964465045.1 uncultured Bacteroidales bacterium
ATTCGAGCACCCCATCTTTATTGGGGTCAAAAAACTCCATCATAGCCTCAACCTGCTCAAAAATGATTTCCTTTAATAGGTCTTCCTTACTGTCAAAGTAGTTATACATTAAGCCTTTTGAAATCGATGCTTCGCGGGCAATTTTGCTTATCGACGTATTGTCGTATCCGTTGATGGCAAATAATTCCAACGCCTTCTTTTTGATGACCGTGGTTTTGCTCTGACGGATTTCTTCAAATTGTTTTTCACTTCTGGGACTCATAACATCATTTTTATGATTGAACGGTCGGTCAAAATTAGATCAATTTGAAACACAACGCAAGGAAAAATGAAAATTTTTATAGTAATGGCTGGAAGCCGTCGATCCATAAGAAGTTTGGCTGTAACCCATAGCAAAAGGAACACCGGCTTCCAGCCGGTAAAATATGAAGCTATCTATCTCTAAGTTCGGGGATAAAGGATTATTAAAGGATTAAGCCAAAAGTGCATTTATAGAAAAGACAATTTCCGTATGTTCCGCCTGATGAAAGCCGGGGACTACTAAGAAGCACACGTCGACGGCGGTTAAGGAGAAAAGTGACAATCCAATCCCCGGCCTAAAGGCACGGGGTTAAGGATATCCATTTTACGAATCGCCAATTAACAAATCACAAATCAATTCTTGCTCAATTCGCCCTAACAGGGTATTGCTTACAAAACAAGCGGGAAATTTCAGGGGTGGCATAGAGCAAGCCATTCACGAGTGAGCCTGTATGAAGGAAATAGCATCTTATAACTCATGTTAAAGCGATAGTTTTATCAGAACTTCAAACTATCCGCGAACGGCTTGAATGGCGGAGCAAATTTCACGTGTAGCTTTTGTTGCAATGCCCTGTTCAGGCTTGTCCTTTTCGTACTTTTGGGACAAGCCAAAAGTACAAGAAAGCAAAGAAGGCCTCATCAGGTTCCGCCTGATGAAAAATCCGGTTTGCTACAAATCCTTCGTCAACGGCGGAGTGGAGAGGTTAAGATACCCAGAACACCGGGCGTTGCCCGGTGCTGTGCTCTGGCAGGCCTTCAGCCTGCTTTGATCTTTAAAGCACCGGCTGGCTATTGTTGTTTTCTTGCTACAAGAAAAACTCCCTCTCCCTGGGGAGGTGCCGATAACTATCGGCTGGGGTGAGGGGATTACAGAGCAAAGTCATAAATGAAACCTTAGCGTAGCTCTCGTAAGCCATGCGATGCCTGAGAATTTTAAATCTATAAAACCCGGCCTAAAGGCACGGGGTTAAGGATATCCATTTTACGAATCGCCAATTAACAAATCACAAATCAATTCTTGCTCAATTCGCCCTAACAGGGTATTGCTTACAAAACAAGCGGGAAATTTCAGGGGTGGCAT
>CAYXJS010000139.1:0-7677 GCA_964465045.1 uncultured Bacteroidales bacterium
TTATTAAATGCATTGTCCGTTTGCTAAATCCCGACCAGGGAACAATTATGGTATTAGGCCAAAATGTAAATAAATTAAAAAGCAAGGAACTGGATGTGCTGCGGGAAAAAATTGGTTTTCTTTTCCAAAGCGGTGCGCTGTTCGATTCTATGACCATTATGCAAAACCTTGATTTTCCTTTAAGCAGGTTAAAAAAGAAGCTTTCCAAAAAGGAAAGGGTTAAAAAAATTGAAGAAGTTCTGGAGAATGTCGGATTGACCGATTCCTTGCATAAAATGCCCTCCGAGCTTTCGGGCGGGATGCAGAAACGGGCAAGTCTGGCACGTACCATCGTTGTCGATCCGATGATTATGCTGTACGATGAACCGACCACCGGACTCGACCCGGTAACTTCTGACGGAATCAGCGATTTGATTAATGATGTTCAGAAAAAATACAAAACATCATCCATCATCATCACGCATGATATTGAATGTGCCCGTGCCACTGCCGACAGAATTATCATGCTACAGGACGGCAAGGTTTACATGGAAGGCAGCATCAATGAATTTGAAAATTCAACCGATGAGTTAATTCAATCTTTTTTCAAATAAAAAACATACAAAATGGAAAATCATACACCACCTTTTAAAGCACGTCTCGGAATATTTATTGCAGTTGGAATTGCAATATTTGTTATAGCCATTTTCATTATTGGCAAACAACAGCATTTATTTAATCCTGTATTTAAAATTACAACCAATTTCAATAACATTAGCGGACTGCAGGCTGGAAATACTATCCGGTTCTCGGGAATCGAAGTTGGCATTGTAGATAACATTCAAATCATTAATGATTCAACCGTACAGGTTGATATGCTTGTGAGAAGAGATGTGCAGCAGTTTATAAAGGCAGACAGTTATGCAAGCATTAGTTCCTCAGGGATTATTGGCGACAAGATTATTGTTATTACACAAGGTAGCCAAAACGCTCCGCTGGCAAAAGATGGACAACATATTTTCTCGAAAGAGCCGCTTGAAACCGATGATATAATGAAAAGCTTAAAAACCAGCGCTGAGAGCGCCGAAGTGATTACGCTGCAACTTGCCGAAATAATGATGAATATTAACAGTGGCCAGGGAACCCTGGGCAGGTTAATCCAGGACTCAACCATAGCAGAGAATATCAACCTGACCATCGAGAATTTCAGAAAAAGCTCCGAAGGGTTGGATGAAACCATAGAAGTTACCAAAGAGAACGTGTTTGCTTTTATGGTGAGCCTGCAGAAAACTGCCGGAAAAACTGAAGTTGCTTCCAATCAACTGGGCGAAATTATGACGAAAATAAACAGAGGCGAAGGCGCTATCGGGATGTTACTCAAAGATACATCTATCGTTAATAACATTGATGAAACCATTATAAATCTTAAAGAAAGCAGCATAGGGCTGAACGAAAACATGGAAGCGCTTAAACACAATTTCCTGTTCAGAGGGTATTACAGGAGGCAGTTAAAAGAAAATGAAAAATTGCGGATAGAGACAGATACGGTAATGCCGGAGGGAAATAAATGAGAAAGCAGAGAGCGAAGGGCAAAGAGTAAAGGCTTATTGAATTAGGTATTTAACTTATACAAACCAAAATGTGGCTAAAACCAGGTTTAACATCAACTTATAAAACCGCAAATAAAAGTGGTGGGAGTGAAATATTGATATACAGTAATTTATCATTAAAAAAGTTATGACTTTGTGCTTCTTTGAGTCTTAGTGGCATTAAATACTAAGGAGCCACAATGATGCGCAGGTGCCAGGAGTTCACAGAGAAAACCATACTATATATGATTGGAAAAAAAGACCCTGTCAGCGTGTCTGTACCTGGCAGTGATATTAAAGGATAAAAATGTGGATAAAAAGTGTGGCAATATTATATTTTGTTTTACTGATCGCAAATGATCGCATATTTGCGCAGGATACTATAGTCCAACAAGATTCAACCCGGTTATACGAAAATATCGAAACGTATTCTGAACGCAGCCAGTTTACCAAATTTATGTTCCGGTTGTTCTTCAAACCGGTTTCGCCCGCCCCGGCGCTAAAAATACCAAATAAGCAATTGATCCAGAAACCCTACAGCTCCTTTGAAGGAAAAACCATCAGGCAAATCAATATTGTAACGCTTGACCCGTTTGGAAATTCTATTGGCGACACCATTACGGCCTCACTCAATTTATTATCCAGAGCCGGAAACAGGTTCCATATAAAAACACAGCCCGGCACCATCCGAAACCTGTTGCTGGTACGTAAAAATCAATCCTACGATTCGCTGCTGGTGAAAGAATCGGAACGGTTAGTGCGCAGTATGAACTACATTACCGATGTATCTTTTTATACGGTAGCAGTGCCTGGAACTACTGATTCTGTTGATATTTTCATTCGCGAACTGGATAGCTGGAGCCTTATTCCCGGAGGCTCCTGGTCTGCCAAGCGCCCCGCCTTTAACCTGAGAGAAAATAATTTTATGGGCCTGGGCCACGAGTTTCAGAATGGGATTATATGGAACCGTTCAACCGGCAATTTAGCTTACCAGACAAAATACTTCGTCCCCAATATCCGCAATACGTATATTAATTCTACCCTGCAATACGGTACCGATGAATATGGAAATTTTATTAAACGTTTTGCTGTGGATCGGCCGTTTTTTTCCCCTTTGTCGAAGTGGGCGGCAGGTGTAAATTTTTCACAACATGCTCAAAGAGATACTATTTGGTCCAACAACACGATGCGTTTTCAATACAATGCACAGGATTACTGGGCAGGCAGTTCCATCCCGGTTTTCAGCGGCACTTCAGAATACAGCCGCACTACCCGCTTTATTTCTGCCGCACGCTTTCTCCGAATCCGTTTTTCCGAAATTCCCCCTGAAACAACTGACACACTGAGGTTTTACAGGAACGAAAATTTTTACCTTGCCGGAATAGGCATATCAACCCGGTTGTATGTAAAGGACAAATACATTTTTAAGTTTGGAATTACAGAAGATGTTCCGGTGGGGAAAGTGATTGGCCTCACCGGCGGTTACCAGGAAAAAAACAGTTTCGGGCGTTTCTATGTCGGGGCGCGATTTTCTTCGGGCAATTATTATCGGTGGGGATACCTGAGTTCCAACATCGAATTTGGCACGTTTCTCCGGTTGGCACAGGCTGAGCAGGGCGTTTTCAGGGTTGGGGCAAATTATTTTACGGACCTGATTGAAATCGGGCAATGGAAATTCAGACAGTTTGTTAAACCACAGGCAACTATCGGCATTCATCGCATCGCTTACGACAGTTTAACCCTTAACAACGAATACGGGCTCATAGGCTTTAATAGTCCGGTGTTGTCGGGCACCAGCCGTTTATTGTTTACATCGCAAACGCAATTCTATGCACCGTTGGATTTTATCGGGTTTCATTTTGGCCCCTATTTAAACTTTTCGCTGGGTATGCTTGGCGATGCAACAAAAGGTTTCCGAAACAGCCGTCTCTATTCGCAAATAGGATTAGGCGTTTTAATTAAAAACGATAACCTGGTGATGAATGCTTTTCAACTATCTATCTCCTTTTATCCTGTAATTCCCGGAACAGGAAATAATATTCTTAGAATGAACACTCTTCAAACCACCGACTTCGGCTTCCGCGATTTTGAGATCGGGAAACCGGACATGGTAAGATTTCAATAAACTATCGAAATGTGTGAATGATGTAAGTATTTATAAGATTTATGTAATGTTTTTAGCTTTTATGTGTTGTAATTTTACCTTGAGGAATTGTGTCCGGTTAAAAAAAGAAAAACAAATTAAAATATCCGGCCATTTCCTACACAGATAAGAACACATATGAAGGACGGGAGACAGAAATGATTCTGAAAATTAAAAATATGGCTAGCCGTCGTTGTAAAACTTTTGTTCAGAAGGAATTGAATAAACTGGGAGTTTACGACACTACCGTTGAATTAGGAGAAGTGGAATTAAATGAAGCTTTATCTGATGAGAAAATGCAGATATTGGATAGCGCCCTCAAGAGTGCCGGTTTGGAATTAATGAAAGACAAACAGCACCACCTGGTTGAAAAAATGAAAGCAGCAGTCCATGAATTGGTATATCACACCGATGACCTACCCAAGCCCAACTATTCAGAATATATCAGTGAGAAAGTTAATCTCAGTTACACGGTTCTTAGCAATACTTTTTCTAAGATGCAAGGCATAACCATTGAAAAATATATCATCAGGCAGCGAATAGAACGGGTTAAGGAATTGCTTATTTACACTGATATCAACCTCAGCGAGATGGCTTTTATGTTACACTACAGCAGCGTGTCTCACTTGTCAAATCAGTTTAAAAAGTTTACCGGAATAACCCCTTCGTTTTTCAGAAAACTAAGAAATCCGCTCACTCCTTGATTATTCAACATAAAAAAATCGTTGTGGTCAGTAGACAAATTGATATGGTGACCATTTATCAAAGCAAGTACCCAGCTATTGCGAATTACAAATTCCGCTTTGGCTTATCTAAGATTCTGATGACGGCCAATGAGTATTAAACCATCCACATCCCGGTTCCTGTATGCTATTTTATTTCAGACCATATTTTTATGTCCGATACTTCAAACGGGATAAGTTTTAGATTTTATTTATCTTTATAGGATTAAAAAATATGATTTAAAGCGCAGGTCTTGTCAATCATTAAATTCTTATGTGTTACCTTTTAAAACCAACTTATAAATGCTAATTATTGCAAAATCCAGGATGAAACTATACATAAAATATATGGTGAGCCTCCGGTGTAAGTTAATAGTAAAAGAAGAACTCAAGAAATTGGGCATTGAAAATGTAGTGGTTGATTTAGGCGTGGTTGAGCTATTTGAAGATATAACTCAGGAGCAACAAGATCAACTCAGGCAAAACCTGCTTAAATCGGGTTTGCAACTACTTGATGATAACAGAAGCATCCTTGTAGAGAGAATAAAAAATGTAATCATAGAAATGATCCATTACGCTGATGAGCTGCCTAAGATAAAATACTCCGATTATATAAGCCAAAAGCTTGAATACGATCACACCTACCTGTCGAATCTGTTTTCAGAGGTAAAGGGCATCACCCTTCAGCAATATATCATAATCCACCGGGTTGAAAAGGCAAAAGAGCTATTATTATACGAGGAGCTAAACATAACCGAAATATCATACAAACTACAGTATAGCAGTGTTGCACACTTTTCCAATCAGTTTAAGAAAATAACCGGCCTTAACCCTTCCTTTTACAAAAAACTGAAGAATAAGCGAAGTGGTAATCTTGAGGATTTGTAACCGCACTTACTATCCATCACCAGCCATTATTTCATCTCACAAGACTTTCTCATTCATCCTGTTAATGGATTTAGTTCAATATAAAATTTTGTGATACTCCTTAAATAAAAAAAGGCCCCGTTGAAAAACAACGATGGCCTTTTTTTAAATCTGAAAATTATAATGCACTAAAACCGGTATCCAAGCGAAAGCCCGTAGCCGGTATTTTTAAGTGATGACTGATTATCATCGCCAAACCGGTTATCCTGAGGTTTAATATCAAGCAACCCGAATTGCGTATTCAGTTGGAAAAACATTCCGGTCTGCAATTCGTAACCAAAAAAGAGGTTGGCACCGGCATCAAACGGTTAAAGATATATTGCATCAAGGGGGTCGCCTGATTCCACCTCATTTTTAAATTCTATGTCCGTTTCTATCGATGCGTCGCCACCTTCGAATGTAGCTTTGCCCCGATGCCATAAGCCAGGTAAGGCCCGAACCCAAGCATAAAATAGCCGTTGCCAACCAAAGACTTATAAACAAAATTCAGAGGAAGTTCGATATAAGACAGCTTGTATGTGCCTGAGAAATCACCCGCTACATTTTTTGCTCCTTTCGTACTGAACATCAATCCCGGCTGAAAGTAAAACTCAGGGGCAACGGGAACCTGTACATTCAGCCCGGCATGAAAACCAACGAGCATGTCATTTTCAAGTTGGTTGCCGTCCCTGTCCTGTCCGTTCAGGTTCTGTAAATTAACGCCTCCAAGAATCGCAAAGGTGGTTTCTGAACCAACTGGACTCTGGGCAAATGCCACAGAACCTGAAAGTACCAGAATTAAAATCAAAGAAAATAGTTTTATTTTCATATTTAAAATATTTATGATGTGTGAGTTTAGTCTAAAAAGCATCAATCTTTTTTACTATAGTACGTATTATGCCAATGATCAGAATGATTTTAAAACCATATTGTTAGAATTATATTATTGATATTCATACTATTAACCTATAAACACACGAACTTATTAAACTGAACTCATGTGTTATTTATCCTTTAGAGGCTGCTTTTTCAGCATCTGCTTTCATTTTTTCATTGGCAGTAATCAAAAACTCAACTCTGCGGTTTTGAGTACGGCCACCGGCGGTGCTGTTTTCATATTTGGGTAACGTTTCGCCAAAACCCTTAATGGTTAAACGGTTATATGCAATTCCTTCACCCGACAAGTAAGTGGAAACCATTCCGGCCCGTTGTTCTGATAAGGTCTGGTTATACGTTTCACTTCCCTGGCTGTCGGTATGACCCTGCACTTCTATATTGGTCTCAGAATAACTATTCAATACGGTGACCAGTTTATCCAGGTTTGTTTTGGCGTCTTGCGACAGGTTTGTTTCATCGAAACCAAACAAGATATTACTGCTGAATTCTACCACAATGCCCTCGCCTACACGTTCAACTTTTGCATCCGGAACCTCATTGGCTATTTCTTCAGCCTGTTTATCCATTTGCCTGCCAATTATGGCGCCGGTAGCGCCACCAGCGGCTGCACCGATAATTGCCCCAAGGGCCGTATTGCCCGAAGCCCTGCCAATTACCGCTCCGCCGGCAGCACCGGCAGCAGTTCCAACAACCGCTCCTTTTTGTGTTTTATTCCACGAAGCGCAGCCCGTAAAAAGAAACGCTGTGCTTAAAATCAAAAGAAAACTCATTCTTAACTTATTCATAATAGACATATTTATTTAATTGTATAGTAATTCTTATTTCGATATAAAGGTAAGCTCGTGTATACGGTGAGGTGTTACATAATTTTCAGCAACAGTTACAACATTCACACATTAATCCCCTGTTTCTTAAAAAGTGGGAATAATGTAAATATTTTAGATAATTATATAATGCAAATATTTACCAGAACTCATATATTTATACTTTCTAATAAAAGGAGCAGAATGAAAATATCACGGAACAGTACCGCTTTATTTGGTATTGATGCTTGGTATTTACTTAAAAAATAAATAATTGAAAACAAAGAAAACAACTAAAGCGCAGGAAAACACTTCTGATATAAATCCGGATAAGCTTCCGATAGTGGGTATCGGTGCTTCTGCCGGGGGATTGGAAGCGTTGGAGCAATTCCTGAATAATGTACCTGAAAAAAGCGGGATGGCCTATGTAGTTATACAGCATTTGGATCCCACACAAAAAGCGATGCTTCCTGAATTATTACAGCGAGTTACCAGGATGCAGGTTTTTCAGGTAGAAGACCTCATGAAAGTGAAGCCTGACTGTGTTTATGTCATTCCTCCTAACAAGAGCATGTCTATTTTCAAACGGAAGTTCATTCATAAAAATCCCTAAAAAGCCTGACTATACTACTAAAGCT
>CAYXJS010000140.1:0-2995 GCA_964465045.1 uncultured Bacteroidales bacterium
TAATTCTTGCATAAAAAGTATCTTTGCAGGCATAAATAAGGGCATGATAAGTAAAACGGAAAAAATATTAGGGCAAGGCGATTTTACACGCGAATCGCTGGCATATTTGCTGAGAACCCAAGGCAGTGAGCGGCAGAAGCTTTTAGAGCATGCACATGAAGTAAAAAAACATGAAGTAGGCTTAAAAACCTATTTCCGCGGTTTACTGGAGTTTTCAAATATTTGTGCCAAGAACTGCTATTATTGTGGTATCCGGCGGGGCAATGGGAAAGTGGAGCGCTACTTTATGACCGAAGATGAGATTATCAGTCAGGTGCAGTATGCCATTGATAATCATTATGCTTCCATCGTTTTGCAGTCGGGTGAGCGCACCGATTCCAAATTCACACAACATATCACGGATTTACTCAGGAAAATAACCGCAATCAATCCCGGCCAAAGCCTGGGAATCACGCTGAGCATGGGAGAGCAGAGTGAGGAGGTTTATAAGCAATGGCAAGCGGCAGGAGCCAGCCGTTATTTAATTCGTATTGAAGCCAGCAATCCAGAGCTCTATAAAAAGCTGCATCCCGATGATTCGGTACATAACTACCAGCGCCGTTTAGATGCGATAGAGCGCTTGAAAACGTTGGGATACCAAACCGGTACAGGCGTGATGATAGGCTTGCCATTCCAGGACGAATATGACCTTGCCGATGATTTGCTTTTCATGCAAAGGCATGATATCGACATGGTAGGCATGGGGCCTTATATCGAACATCAGGATACACCGCTTTATCGCTATCGCGATCAGCTCATGCCCAAAGAAGAAAGGTTTGATTTGTCATTGAAGATGGTTGCGCTTTTGCGGATCATGATGAAAGATATCAACATTGCGGCCACTACAGCTATGCAGACACTCGATCCGCTGGGGCGCGAAAAGGCAATAAAAGTGGGGGCTAATGTGATAATGCCGAACCTTACGCCGGTAAAATACCGCGAAGGGTATTTGCTGTATGAGGATAAGCCCTGTCTGGATGAAGAAGCTGAAGACTGCCGCACTTGCCTGGAAGCACGGATATCTATTGCCGGAGATGAAATCGGTTATGACGAGCCGGGAACGTCATTGCATTATCAAAAAAGAATGAAGAAAACCAGCAACTATGGGAAAGCGCAATAAGCCACTGCTTACTAATTTAACGATTACGGATGCCGGCTCGGAGGGCAAAGCTGTGGCAAAGCACAACGAAAAGGTGATTTTTGTTCCATACGCCATGCCGGGGGATATTGTAGATGTGCAGGTAACCAAGAAGCGGAAAAAATACATGGAAGGCAAAGTGGTGCATTTTCATCAAAAATCATCGCGGCATCAGGAGCCTTTTTGTGCCCATTTCGGAACTTGCGGCGGCTGCAAGTGGCAGCATATGTCATATGAGGATCAGCTTTTTTATAAAGAAAAGCAGGTGAAGGACAACCTGGAACGCATCGGCAGAATTGATGTGAGTGGAATTTCGCCAATCATGGCCTCTGAAAAGGCTACATATTACCGTAACAAGCTTGAGTTTACGTTTTCGCATAAACGATGGATTCACCAGGATGAGCCGATTATGGAAGACGGAGACCCGCGTCTGAAAGGACTTGGATTTCATATTCCGGGTTTTTTTGATAAGATAGAGGATGTAAAGCATTGCTATTTGATGCAGGAACCTTCAAATGGAATTCGTCTGGAAGCCAAAAAGTTTGCTGTGGAAAACGGATATTCGTTTTATGACTTGCGTAACAAAACAGGGTTTCTCCGCAACCTGATTATCCGTGTTTCCACCACCGGCGATTTGCTGGTGAATCTGGTTATCGGAAATGTGGAAGCTGATAAAGCCAAAGCCTTGCTCGATCACCTTAAATCGAAATATCCTGAAATCACATCGCTTTTTTATACGATAAATGAAAAAGTAAACGACAGCCTCACAGATTTGCAGGCAACGCATTATCGCGGTCCGAAGATGATGACCGAAAAGATGGAGGACCTTTATTTTCATGTAGGCCCCATGTCATTTTACCAGACCAACGCCAACCAGGCTTACCGACTCTATGATAAAGTGCGGGAGTTTGCTGATCTCAAGGGTGATGAGGTGGTTTATGACCTTTATACCGGTGCAGGCACCATAGCGCTTTTTATGGCGCGGTATGCTAAAAAAGTAGTAGGAGTGGAGTATGTAGAGGATGCAGTAAACGATGCCGTTAAAAATGCCAACCTTAACGGGATAGAGAATGCGACTTTTGTAGCCGGAGATATGGCCAGGGTGTTTGATGAGGATTTTGTAAATACGCACGGCAAAGCGGATGTGATTATTGCCGATCCCCCGCGCGCGGGGATGCATCCGGATGTGGTTAAGCGTATCATGGAAATCGCTCCCGAAAAAGTTGTGTATGTAAGTTGCAACCCATCCACGCAAGCACGCGATGTGGAAGTGCTAAAGGAAAAATATGTGATACAAAAAATCCAGCCTGTGGATATGTTTCCGCAAACCCATCATGTGGAAAACATTATGTTGCTTCAGCGGGAGACATAATCCCGTATAGCCTGAACAAGTGTTGATGGCAGTAAGTTAATTCCCTGTACTGTTAGGTGAGCCTTTTTGTAAACAGCTTCGCGCTCCGATAGCTTTTCGTCAATCATAGCCGGGATTTCATCGCTGTCGGCTTTTTTTATGAGGGGTCTTTTCTTTTTTGCATTCGATAAACGGTTGGATAAAGCTTTTGGAGAAAGCTCTATGTAAATGGTGAGTCCGTTCTGTAATATAAAATCCATATTTTTAAAATATACCGGTGTTCCTCCTCCTGTTGCGATTACGGTTTTGGTGAGAGCGGTTGTTTCGTGCAGTGCTTTCTGCTCTATCAGGCGGAAGGCATGCTCATCGTATTTTTCAAAGAGCAATGGTATGGAGGTCTTATATTGATGCTCTATCATCTTATCCAAATCCGTAAAACGGTATCCCAACATTTTAGCAAGGCGTTT
>CAYXJS010000140.1:3095-7636 GCA_964465045.1 uncultured Bacteroidales bacterium
CTGATTGCGCTTATGCGCGACCAGGTAGAGGCCTTGCGAAAACGAAACATCAAAGCGGATGCGATTTATGCCGGCCTGCATCCCGAGGAGATGCATATGATATACTCCAATGCAGTGTATGGAGGAACCAAGCTTCTTTACGTATCGCCGGAAAGGTTAAAAACAGATAGCTTTCGCGATAACCTGCCGTATTTGAATATTAATTTGATTGCCGTGGATGAAGCCCATTGCATTTCTCAATGGGGATATGACTTTCGGCCACCTTACCGTCAGATTGCTGAAATACGTGAGTATCTGCCCAAAGTGCCGGTGATGGCATTAACGGCTACTGCCACGCCTGAAGTGATAGAGGATATCTCAGAACAGTTGCACTTTAAAAACGGGAAAGTTTTCCGGAAATCTTTTCACCGGGAAAACCTTACTTACGTGGCGTTTAAGGAACAAGATAAAATACAACGGATAAAACGGATTATCAAAAACGTGGGCGGTACGGGTGTTGTTTATGTCAGAAGCCGGAAGAAAACAGTGGAATATGCGCGGATGCTGGCTTCGTATACTACCACGGATTATTATCACGCAGGCCTTTCTATGGCGGAAAGAACCAAGAGACAGAAAGCCTGGATGGAGGACCGCACGAAAGTAATTGTCTCTACCAATGCTTTTGGAATGGGCATTGATAAGGCCGATGTGCGGTTTGTGATTCATCTGGATGTGCCTGACGCTATTGAGTCGTATTTCCAGGAAGCAGGCAGGGCCGGCCGCGATGGGAAGCAGGCCTATGCTGTGTTAATTTGCGATGAAAATGACCTGATAAGAGCAAGAGAAAACATCGAGAGAAGTTATCCCGGTATCGATTTTATCAAAAATGTGTATGATGCATTGGGAAATTATCTCCGGCTGGCATTAGGCAGCGCCCCTGGCCTTCCAATGGATTTTGATATTAAGGATTTTTCTGAACGATATGGGTGGAATGCCACGGAGGTATTTCATGCCCTGCGCTTTTTAGAAAAGGATGGATATCTTCTGTTGAATGATGGATTTAAAAATCCTTCTAAAATTTATATTCCGGTAAATAAAGAAGCCCTGTATGGGTTTCAGCTCGAAAATGAAACGTTTGAACCGCTCATAAAAGTGTTGTTGCGCTCATACAGCGGCTTATTTACGCAATACACTTCCGTGGATGAAAACGTGATAGCGCGGCGTTTAAATTCTGATCCCGTTAAGGTAAAAAAGGGACTTGCCTTTATGCATCAACAAGAGCTTATCAAATATCACCCGGCCGGAGATAAACCTCAGGTTACCTATACAAGGCCGCGCATGGAGGACAAAGATTTATACATCAGTCCGGAAACTTATCAAAACCGGTATGAGCAAGCTAAAAAGAGGCTGGAGCAAATGATAAGCTATATCAATAATGCTTCAAAATGCCGTAGCCAGCAGTTATTGGCTTATTTTGGTGAGACTGATACGCAGCGGTGCGGAAAATGCGATGTTTGCGTAAGACGAAATAAGCTCAATATGAGCCGGGCTGCCTTTGATGCAATAGTGGCAAAAATCCGGCCTGCATTAAGTGATAATGCTGCCTCGGAAGAAGAGTTAGGAAAAAAACTTACTGTTGCTGAAAAGAAGCAACTTGCTGAAGTGCTGCGGTTTCTTTTGGATAGCAATAAAATCAGTAAAGATGGAGGAAAATATACCTGGAAAGAAGCTCATTGATAATACTTTTTTACAAGGAGATGATGTTGTGTACCTGGCCCGCCAATTAATTGGTAAGCGTCTAATTACAAGGGTTGATGGCGTGGAGGTTTCAGGCATTATCAGCGAAACGGAAGCGTATCGTGGAATTACCGACAAAGCCTCGCATACGTGGAATGGAAGACGCACTAAGCGCACTGAAAAAATGTATTGGAGCGGTGGCCATATTTATGTCTATCTGTGCTATGGAATTCATGCGCTTCTGAATATTGTAACCAATAAAGCTGAAATTCCCGATGCCGTATTGATAAGAAGTATTGTTCCGGAATCCGGGACAGCGGTGATATTAAACCGCCGCCGGGCCAAAAAGTGGAACAGTAATTTGACTACCGGTCCCGGAAAAGTTTCGCAAGCACTTGGAGTACAGATAAAGCACTCCGGATTGTTTTTAGGAGAAGAAAAAGAGGGTTTCCGGATTTGGATGGAAGAAGGGATAATAGTGCATGAAAAAGATATTGTTGCCGCAAAGCGTGTTGGCGTTGATTATGCCGGTGAGGATGCGGGGTTGTTATGGCGTTTTAAAAAAAAAAGCTCACTTCCTGAGAAATGAGCTTTTGCATTTTTCGTAGCGTAAAATTAATCAACTACTTTGGCTAAGTCTGCGCCGGGCTTAAATTTAACTACTTTTTTAGCCGGAATTTGCATTTCCTGTCCCGTCTTGGGGTTGCGGCCGGTTCTTGCAGCCCTTTTGGCTACAGAGAAAGAGCCAAATCCTACTAATGCTACGCGATCTCCTTTTTTCAGAGAGCCGGAAGTAGTGTCGATAAATGCGTCAAGTGCCTTCTTGGCATCCGCTTTTGTTAAATCTGCTTTTGAAGCAATAGCTTCGATAAGTTCTGCTTTGTTCATAGGTATTTAATTTTTAGTTAGAAATTTTGGTTAACACCTTTTTGCAAATATATACGTTGAAATCTCAAAAACAAGTTTTTTAGAAAAAAAATGCTCATTTTGTTGATAAATCCGCTATTTTGTTAATAATTTTCGAAAAATTCCCTCATTTCAAGGCCTTATTTAGCAATTAACCTATTTCACAACCCAATTTTCATCAATAGGGAATCCTTTTAAAAATTCGCTTATTTCCATTCGCTTTTTGCCTTCCATCTGAATTTCTTTAATTTCAACGGCACCATCCCGGCAAACAATTTGTAAGTCATGTTGACCATCTGTTAAGAGAGAATGAGTCTCATATGTATTAAAATTATATTTTGTTGAAGCGCTATAAATTTTTACTAATTTAGTAACATTATTATTGTCAGATATATACGTGAAAGCCCCGGGGTACGGGGAAAGCCCGCGGATGAAGTTATAAATTGCCTTAGCAGGTTGATCCCAATTGATTTTACAATCATCTTTGAATATTTTGGGAGCCTTTTTGAGCGTTTCATTGCTGTTAATAAGTGTATGTTGAGGAATTTGAATTACCTGGTTATGTTGAATCTGCTGGAGTGTTTCTACAGCCAGGCCGGCGCCTAATTTCATCAATTTGTCATGTAAAGTCCCTGCATTGTCGTCTTTGTTAATTGAAGCTTTTTTTTGAGCAATGATGTGTCCGGTGTCAATTTCCTTTTGCAGGAAAAAGCTTGTCACTCCTGTCTCAGTTTCTCCGTTGATAATAGCATGATTAATGGGAGCGGCGCCGCGATATTGCGGAAGCAGGGAAGCATGAATATTAAATGTGCCTTTTGGAGGCAGCGACCAAACTACTTCCGGTAGCATCCTGAAAGCAACAACCACCTGGACATCGGGATTGAGGCTTTTAAGTTCTGATATAAAACCCTCTGCCTTGAGATTCGGTGGTTGCAATACCGGAATGTCTTTTCCCAATGCGTATTGTTTTACAGGAGAGGGCTTTAGTTTTCTGCCTCTTCCGGCGGGCTTGTCTGGAGCAGTTACTACGGCAGCTATTTCAAAACCTTCATGATAGATTGCATCCAGTGTAGCTACCGCAAAATCAGGTGTTCCATAAAAAATAATGCGCATAACAATTTGTTTTGGTTAAGATAAAAAAATACCTGAATGAAAGCGCCATTCAGGTATTTAAGTAAGGTTTAAAAATTGGTTTACCCTTGAACGCGGGCAATATATCGTTCTATGGTTTGGTTTTCCTTGCTTTGCGGATAATCATCTTTAATACGCTTATAAAGCTCTAACGCCTTTTGGTTATTACCTAAAAGTTCGCTGGTTTGTCCGGCTTTCATCAGGAAATGCGGCGAAGAGAAGTTATTGTCAATCTCATTGGCTGCTTTTAAGTAAAAATCCAGGGCTTTTTCCATTTCACCCAGTTCAAGGTAAGCATCGCCTATCTTACCAATGGCCCAGGCTTCAACAATGTTTCCGTCGCCTTTAAAATCGTTAAGGTAATTTATGGCTTTTTCATATTCACCTAATTTCAGATAACTCACCCCCGCATAATAATTCGCCAGGTTACCGGTTTTGGTCATTCCGTAATCATCAATTATATCCAGGAATCCAGGATATTGTCCGTCTCCGTTGAGGGCAAGATTTAGGGAATCCTGCTCAAAATAACGTTCGGCAACAAAGACCTGAGAAGTAGCTTCCTCTTCTCTGGGCTCTAAATATAACCGGTGGTAGCCGAAATAGGCAAGAATAATTAGAATAATTCCACCAACGATGGCCGATAAGAGGTTGCGGTTGTTTTCAATATATTGTTCGGTTTTGCTGAGGGCTCCCTCAACCGCCATCATTTGTTCTTCTGTCTTTTCGGTCTGTTTTTTCTTCGCCATAATTACATTTCTGTTTTAAAGTGGTGCAAAAGTAATAAAAAA
>CAYXJS010000141.1:0-7557 GCA_964465045.1 uncultured Bacteroidales bacterium
TATCACAGCGCCTTAGCCTCCCGGTATCTTTGCCTCCATTCAATATAACCCGCAATCGCCAACAATAGAAAAACAAAGAATTGAAAGCTTGAGAGGATCAATCCTTTGTAGATGTATAGCGGAACTGAAATCAAATCGCCAATAATCCAGTAAATCCAGTTTTCGATTTTTTTCAGGGCCATCAAATACATGCCTATGATGAAGATTGCTGTGGTTAGAGAGTCTATCATCGGAACATCGCTATCGGTATGGTATGCAAGAACATAATACATCCCAAAATAGAAAATGATAAGCCCAGCAATACTAATATAATGTTCTTTTTTACTGCACCATGAAATTGGTCTTTGTTCTTTTACGCTGTTATGATGCGTCCACATGTACCACCCGTAAACACTCATCACAAAATAGAAAAAGTTGATGGCCATATCTGCGTAAAGCTTGGCAAAAAAAGTAATGTATATGTAAATCAGGACGCTCACAATTCCTGTTGGGAAAACCAGTATATTTTCCTTTTTGGCATACCACACGCTTGCCAGGCCAAATCCTACGGCGATACCTTCGGCCCAGGTCGTGTTTTGAAGGTTCATCAGAAACGTTTCCCACATAGCCTGCTATTCTTCTGTTGCTCTCAGGTCCGCATTTAAAATTTTCATCACAAAAACGGAATTGGGCAGTTTTAAGGAAGTTTTGATTTCTTTTTTAAGCATATCCATAACTTCATCATAATTTCCTGAAATTTGCGTGCTCATTCCGTTCACTCTCACAAAAAAAGTTTTATAAGTCTGAATGCGCTCTATGAAATTGGAAATGGGCTCCAAATAATGATCATGTAATGGATAAAAACTGATTTCAATAGAAATAATCATACATTTAAGGTTTTAAAAACGCTTGCAAAAGTAACCTTTTTAGCAGGTTTTTGATTGCAGGTGGTTATTTAATTCGGTTTTTCAGAAAAAAATCATGTTGAATAATGAGGCATTCAATAAAACATAATAAATTTGTTAAAACTTTTACATGAGCACAGTTTAGAAAGTTCCTAAGTTTATAGGTTAATAAATATTTAATCAATATTATAAATTAAATACAACTTGTTAGGCCTGCTCATGCAATCAAACGGAAAGCTTTCAAAAATGAGAATAAATAAACCCTTTTTTTCACTTTTATTTATATTGATGATGTTTTGTAGCTCTCTCATGGGGCAGCAGAGGGAGACTGAGTTTACAGGCTGGGCTGAGGATGTATTTGAGGAAATGACCCTGGAAGAAAAAATAGGTCAGCTTTTTATTATCCGGGCACATTCAGATAAAAGCCGTAGCTATCATGAGCATGTTGGCAGGACGATTCAAGACTTTCATGTAGGTGGAGTATGCTTTTTTCAGGGTGGTCCACGGCGTCAGGCTGAGCTGGTGGACGAATATCAGGAATTATGTGATATTCCGCTTTTTGTTGCCCAGGACGCAGAGTGGGGGTTAGGAATGCGTCTTGATAGTACCATTAGCTTTCCACGTCAGATGACTTTAGGGGCAATACGTGATAATGGTTTGATTTATGATATGGGAGAGCAAATAGCCCGCCATTTAAAGCGTGTGGGTGTAAACATGAATTTTGCTCCGGTAGTGGATGTAAACAGTAATCCTGAAAATCCAGTTATCAACAGCCGGTCTTTTGGTGAAATTCCTCAGGATGTGGCTGATAAGGCTTCTATGTATGTATATGGTTTGCAAGACAACGGAGTAATTGCCACGGCTAAGCATTTCCCTGGCCACGGGGATACGGATACCGATTCGCACAAAACCCTCCCGGTGATCCATCATAACCGGCAGCGTATTGATTCGGTTGATCTTGTGCCTTTCAGGGCAACCATTAAAGATGGTGTGAGCGGCATTATGGCAGCACACTTGCATATACCCGCCTTAGATTCTGCAAAAGACCGGGCCAGCACGCTATCAAAGCCTATTATCACAGAACTATTGCAAAAGGAGATGGATTTCAAAGGTTTGGTGATAACTGATGCTTTGGAAATGTCAGGTGTAACAGAAAACAATAACCCCGGGCAGCTTGAGCTGGAGGCTTTGAAGGCCGGCAATGATATCCTTTTGATGCCGGTAAATATCCAAAAAGCTGTAAACCGTATTAAGAAAGCGGTTGCAAATGGTGAGATAACTGAAAGTGAAATTGACAGGAAAGTAAAAAAGATACTGAGATATAAACAGTTGTATAATATTCACAGAACCAGTCCGGCTAATGCTGCGAATATTCAAAAACATCTGCAAAACGAGAATGCCAAAAGCGTTATCCGAAAAATTGCTCAAGAGGCTATAACCGTAGTGCACAACCGGAATGATTTATTGCCTATAAAAAGAGTGGACACGATGAAGATAGCCTCAGTTGCTTCGGGGGTGAATGATAAACAGGTTTTTCAACGTTACATGGAGCATTATGCAGATATAACACACTTTCAGATATCCAAAAGCATTACAAAAAAACAACAGGATCAATTGCTGGAAGAGCTTCAGGATTTTGATCTGGTTTTATTTTCGATACATAACACCTCCAGTTTTCCGTTCCGTGACTTTGGGATATCCTCTGAGGAGGTAGCTTTAGCTAATACACTGGCAAAGCGAAAGCCGGTAGTGATTAATGTGTTTGGGATTCCTTATGCGCTTAATAAGTTTAAAAACGCGCAACAGTTTGAAGCAGTTATGCTTTCATATGAAGATCGGGATGAAATGCAAAAAGTTGCTGCACAGGCAGTTTTTGGGGGAATTGCTGCAAAAGGACGTTTGCCGGTGTCGCTGGATGCGTATCCGGTACATCACGGTCTTGAAACACCTAAAATTCGCTTGAGTTTTGAAGATTTTATTAATATTGGGATTAAAGAAAAATATGTACGGAAAATAGACTCCATAGCGAAAGATGGCATTGACAAGCAAGCTTATCCCGGATGCCAGATATTGATGGCAAAAGACGGGTATATCTTTTACCATAAAGCATTTGGTAAGCATACTTATGATGAAGAGCACAGTGTAAAAAAAAATGATTTGTATGATTTGGCTTCGCTGACCAAAATTGCGGCAACTACGCTTTCCATGATGAAACTGCAGGAAGACAGCCTTATCAATGTTGACCGGAGGCTTTCCTATTATCTGCCCTTTTTGCGGCACACCAATAAAAGTGAGATGATTATTCGTGATGTAATGGCCCATCAGGCCGGACTGCAATCCTGGATTCCATATTATATAAATACCATTTTGGATGAAGGGCCTGATTCTGCAATTTATCGTAATCGTCTTACAGAAAATTATTCTGTAAGAGTTGCAGGCGGTTTATATATTCATAATGACTACAAACATAAAATTTTTGATACTATAGCTTCCTCTCCTTTACGGGAAGAAATTGATTACAAATACAGTGATTTGGGATTTTACCTTTTATTCCGGGTAGTTGAACTTGTAACAAACCAGCCTTTCGAAAAATATGTAGAGCAGGCCTTTTATAAACCTTTAGGTTTGCAAACCATTCAATTTTTACCCACAAACCATGTAACTGAAAGGCGGTTGGTTCCTACGGAAGATGATCAGGCTTTCAGGAAGCAATTGCTAAAGGGTGATGTACATGATCCGGGAGCGGCAATGTTGGGTGGTGTTTCCGGGCATGCGGGTTTGTTTTCCAATGCTTATGATATGGCTGTGCTAATGCAGATGCTTTTGAATAATGGAATGTATGGCGGCAGACGTTTTTTCAACCCACAAACGGTTCATGAATTCACAAAAACACAGTTTCCGCTGGATGATAACCGCAGAGGGATTGGCTTTGATAAACCCGTTATGAATGGTGAAGACAACGGTCCGACGTGCCAGGATGCTTCTTCCTCAAGTTTTGGTCATAGTGGGTTCACAGGTACATATGCATGGGCCGATCCGGAAAACGGGACGGTTTATATATTTCTTTCAAACCGAATCCATCCGGAAGCTTCGAATCGAAAATTAATTAGCATGGATATTCGCACCAAAATACAGCAAGTGATGTATGATGCTATTGAAGATATTCAACTTCAATGAGAAAGCAGTTTCCGCTCAAAGCTACATCAGGCAACTTTCAGCTTATCTAAATTGCTTTTATTGAGTTTTTCCTCGGCATAAGCTTTCGTAACTTTGAGTTGCTGTCTTGTTTTGTCAGAAGGCAGCTCAAACATTGCGTCACTGATAATAGCCTCTACGATACTTCGCAGTCCGCGTGCTCCTAAACCGAATTCAATTGCTTTCTCTACCACATAATCCAAAGCCCCTTCGGTGAATTTCAGTTCAACATCATCCATTTCGAAGAGTTTGGTGTATTGCTTTGTTAATGAATTTTTAGGTTCAGTAAGGATGCGTTTCAGTGCGTCCTTGTCCAGTGGATCCAGATAGGTGAGTATTGGCATTCGGCCTACGATTTCCGGGATCAACCCGAAAGCCCTTACGTCCTGTGGTGCAATGTATTTTAGCAGATTGTTGATATCTATGGCATCCCGTTGGCGAGCGTGGCTGTATCCTACCACATTGGTGCGCAGACGTGAGGCAATTTTTTTATTGATTCCATCAAAAGCGCCACCCGCAATAAACAGAATATTAGTAGTGTCGATTTGGATCATTTTCTGTTCCGGGTGCTTACGTCCGCCCTGTGGAGGCACGTTAACCGCAGTGCCTTCGAGCAGTTTCAGTAAGGCTTGTTGCACTCCTTCACCGGAAACATCGCGTGTGATAGAGGGATTATCACTTTTGCGGGCTATTTTATCAATTTCATCAATAAAGATGATACCCTTTTCTGCGGCGCCCACATTGTAGTCAGCAGCCTGTAAAAGGCGCGAAAGTATGCTTTCCACATCTTCCCCTACATATCCGGCTTCGGTTAGCACAGTTGCATCTGCAATGGCAAAAGGCACTCTTAGCATGCGGGCTATAGTACGGGCCAGCAGTGTTTTACCCGTACCGGTTTCTCCCACTATCAGAATATTGGCCTTTTCGATTTCTACCTCATCATCAGATTTAGGCTGCGTAATCCGTTTGTAGTGATTATATACTGCTACGGATAAAATTTTCTTGGCTTGCTCCTGGCCAATAACATATTGGTCGAGGTAGTTTTTTATCTCCTGCGGTTTGAGAAGTTCAATATCATTAAAATTCTCATCTTTATTGCTTTCAAACTCTTCTTTTAAGATATCGTGAGCTTGTGTGATGCAATAGTCACATATGTGAGCATCAATACCTGCTATCAACAAGTTTGTATCCTTACGGTTTCTTCCGCAAAAAGAGCATTTATTTGAATCTTTGGCCATATAAGTTTCTGTAACTCCTTTCTTTATTTGTTTTCAGGTTTGCGAACGAGTACTTCATCAATCATACCATAGCTTTTGGCTTCTTCAGCCGTCATCCAGTAATCCCGGTCTGAATCGTTCCAGACTTTATCAAAATCCTGTCCGCTGTGCTTTGAGATAATCTGGTACAATTCGTTTTTCAGCTTTTGGATCTCCCGTGCTGTAATTTCGATATCGGAAGCCTGCCCTTGAGCGCCCCCCATCGGCTGATGGATTAACACGCGGCTGTGCGGTAAGGCAGAGCGTTTGTTTTTATTGCCTGCGGCAAGTAATATGGCGCCCATAGACGCAGCAACTCCTGTACAGATAGTAGATACATCCGGCGCAACATATTGCATCGTATCGTATATGCCCAGGCCGGCATAAACACTGCCTCCGGGAGTATTCAGGTAGATTGTAATATCTTTTGAAGCGTCTACGGATTCAAGAAAGAGCAATTGAGCCTGGATGATGTTGGCAACGTTATCATCAATAGGCACACCTAAAAAGATAATGCGATCCATCATCAGTCTTGAAAAGACATCCATTTGTGCCACATTAAGCTGGCGCTCCTCAATAATGGTAGGAGAAATGTAGTTGCTTGTAATGGAATTATATTGGTCTAATTTAGAACTGCTTATGCCGGCATGCTTAGTGGCATATCTTCTGAATTCATTATTATTGTTCATGTTTTGTTTTTATATTTGTTGTTTTGACGAAATTAACAATAATTATGCACTAATTGTTTCTGTGAAAAATTGACAGATTCACGTGTATATTTATTTTGCTTTAAGAAGCGTATTCGTCATTTTCATCCTGCTCTCCTTCTTCTTTAGGCTGCTGTGCCTGAGCTATCTTGATAAACTCATTGTAAGATACTTTCTTTTCGTTGAGATTGGTATGTTCTTTTAATGCTTTGGATATCTTTTCATCAAAAAGCTGGTCATAAATTTGCTTGGTTTGATCCTTGTTCTGCATCATAGACTCTACAATGGGCTCAAGCTGCTTTTGCATATCCTCACTGATTTCGCCGCCTCCCAACTGTTGCATGAAATAGCTGCGAATCTGATCCTTCACTTCATCATCCGTAACCTGTACGTCAAATTTCTTGATGATTTGGTTTTCTATGAGCTGCCACTTCATAGAGCGTGAATACTTTTCGTAATCCTGCTCTAAAGTTTCCTCAGTGAGTTTTTCATCGTTTTGCACTAACCAACGTTTTAAGAACTCATCGGGTAACTCCGGATCGATCTCTTTAACAAGCTTTTCCGATAACTGAGCCAGTAACAAGCGTTCACTCTCGCGCTCATAAGCCTTTTCTGCATCTTCTTTTATTTTGTTTCTGAATGCCTCTTCCGTATTGATTTCATCTTCAGGATAGGCTTTTTTAAACAGTTCTTCGTCTATATCGGCAGGTTTATTACGGATGATTTCTTCGATTTCAAAGCTGAAGTTGTTGGATATATTTTCGAGCTGTTCATTCTCAATTTTGAGAAGCGATTTGATTTCTGACGTGTTCTCTCCGGCATACTTTGTCGGGTTGAAGTGAACAACATCTCCGTTTTTCTTACCTAAGAATTGTTTTTTGGTGTTTTCATCCTTGATGTAATCTACATTGATTGAACCGTTTTCTACAAATACGCCTTCAGTTTTGGCTTCTCCTGATTCATCCAGTTCTGTGATAGCTCCTTTTACTACATCACCCTCTTTAATTTCATCATCAACGGGTTCCTGCGTGCTATGCTGAGAGCGGATGTTTTCCACAATTTCATCAATCTGCTTGTCATCTATCTCAATGCGGTAAAAGTCAAAAGTACGTTCTTCGAGATTCAAGTCTATATCCGGCGACAAACCTATATCAAAAAAGAACTCAAAAGTGTCGTTTTTAGAAAAATCACCTTTAGGCATATTTTCCTGGTTGGCTAACGGTTGCCCTAAAATCGGCAGTTCGTTTTCCAGGATATAATTATTGATTTTATCACTGAGGATTTTATTTACTTCGTCAAGACGAATGGCTCTACCGTATTTCTTATCAATAATCCCGATGGGAACTTTACCTACTCTGAATCCGGGCTCTTGCGCTTTCTTTTGATAGTCTTTAAGTTGTTTATCTACTGAGGGTTTATAATCTTCCGGTTCAATTACAACTTTCAGTAATGTAGTTAAGTTCCCTTGGTCTTCTTGTGTAATGTTCATTGAAATCTGTTTTTTAAAGTTCTATT
>CAYXJS010000142.1:0-7530 GCA_964465045.1 uncultured Bacteroidales bacterium
CTATGGAGAAAAACAAAACTTTAATAACAGCAGCAACCGGAAACGTAGGCGCTCCATTGGTGAAAGCCTTGCAGCGCAAAGGAATTCCTTTTACAGCGGCAACACGCGACGAGGATAAGGCGAAGCAGAAACTGGGTTCTGACATCAATACAGTTTATTTTGATTTTAGTGATCCCGGCAGCTTCCGGCCGGCGCTTGATGGGGTGGAGACTATGTTTTTGTGTGGCCCTTCCGCTACTCCGGGTGCACAGGAGATGCTTCTGCCGCTGATTGATGAAGCAGAGCGACAAAATGTAAAACATATCGTGTTTATTGCTTCTTATCCGAAGGTGATGGAGGCGATTCAAAATGCAGGCATGGATTATACTTTCCTCAGGGCAAATTTCTTTATGCAGAACTTTGAGATTTACCAGGTGGAGGACATCAAAAAGCGGAGTCAGATTTTCATGCCCACCGGCGAAGGTAAGGCGCCTTTTATCCACACCCGCGATATTGGCGAAGTAGCTGCAGAAGTATTGGCAAACCTGAATAAATATACCGGTGAAACCTTGTACCTTACCGGGCCGGAGCTTTTAGACCATTATGAAGTGGCGCAGGTGTTCAGTGAGGTGCTCGGAAGGAAAATCACCTATCAGAATCCGGATGAGGAAACATACCGCAAGGAGATGGAAAAAAGAGGTTTTTCGGATACATACATTAATGCGATGATTGCCGTTTTCGGGAAAATAAAGAAGGGACAAGTAGCGGAATCCAGCCAGACTGTTGAAAACACTCTTGACCGGAAGCCGCTGACTCTGAAGCAATATGTTCAGGAAAAACGTGATCTGTTTCAATAAAGATTACTGAACCACTACGCGTTTTACATACTCTTGTTTTTCTGATATCACCCTTACAAGGTAAACGCCCTTGCTAAAGGATGCTGTGTTTACCGTGATGTTTGAGGAGCTGTTGCCATTCAAATGGGCTGACTGCTTTTCAACACGGTTTCCAAAGCTGTCATACATTTCAATTTCTACGGCGCTTCCATGGTTTCCTGATAAAGCAATATTAAAATATCCTGAAACAGCAGGGTTTGGCGATATTTTGATGGCTGCCGTGTTTTTGGTCATTTCAGCGCTTGTGCCAAGTATACCGGTAAACTGGGTTTCATCGGAATAACCGAAATCAACTGTGTTCATATTAACAACATCTACATTTTCATTATACGTTAGCTTAACCATGCCATTGCCATCATCAAAACCGTTTCCGGCTTCGTCGTAAATGATAAAACGATAGCATCCATCTGAGGGTAGGTTAATATCTGTATACATCTCCACCCATGAATTTGCGGATTCATACGGCCCGCCTGATTCTACCACTTCATTTGCGCTGTTGAGGATTTCCCAACTGGTTTCAGTTGGGTTGTTGTCTGTTCTGAGAAGAAGCTCAAGCGTGGTTGAGGTCGTTATTGCTTCGCTGAAAGACTGGCTTTGCTGATTGTTTTGTTCATATTCGTCGCTTTGGTCATTCGGGTTGATGGTTTCAACAATGATAGTGTTGTTTTCCTGAACAGTAAAATCCGCTTCCGGGAGTTCTACATCAACACTTTCCATATATTCCAGTGAGCCTTCCCAATCATGAGAAAACAACGAACCGTTTACTTCATACTCTACCGTAAAGCTTGTGATAGTATTGTTGCCGTAATTGGTGGCTTCCAAAACGGGGTTAATGATTCCATTGCAGTTGGTTTCCGGAATGCTCCTCAATGCTGTTGCGGCCACATCATAGTTATTTGCGGTCGGAAATTCTGACAAAGCTATTTTTTTCCCTTGCAGGATTTCTTTGGTACTGTTGTTTTGCAAAAAGACAACCAGCTCGCAGTTTTCAACCACCCAGTCTTCTTCCAGCGAAAACTCCAGGTTTACGGTTTGTTCCTCATTTTCTGAAAAGTCAACGTTTGTGCCGTTGGAGGAGGGCACCATGGTTCTTTCCACGTAATGCAAGTGGGTCATGCCTTGCCAGTACTCTTCGATGTCTGATTCTGTAATGACGGCATGCAGCTTGATGTTTTCGTTATCGTCATCAGCTACTTGCTCCATATCCACCTGAATTTCAAAATCAATAAGTCCGGAGTGCGAGCCTGTAACATCGATTGTATAAGCCGATGGAATGGCTTTCCGCTCTTCATAGCGGGGTAAATAAGCTGAATAATTGCTGCTGGAAGCGCCTCCGCCACCATTTTGGGTGAGTACGCCGTCAAATTTTGAGGTCGGAGTACCTGTTATTGAATAATAATTGAGACGAGCAATAGAAGATTGGGTTTGATAACTGTCTCCGGTGTGATAATTTACTACGGCAACGTCATGCCCGTTTTCTAGTAGCTCAGCAGCGCCATTGGCTGCTGCCGGACAATACGGGCACCACGTGCCGGTTCCGATTTCCAAAACAACCATTTCGCGTTCCACTTCCTGTGCATGCGTGGGAAGCGCGAAGAAAGATATCAGAATTAAAGGCAAAAGTAGATTTTTCTTTTTCATAGTTTATTCATTTTGTTATTGATATGTATGTTTGACATCGTTTATCCGGTATCTGTTGCATTCTATGCACCTTTTTATTTTGTTGACAGAGATAATAAAACCTACCGGTCTTCAACCGGGCTCCCATATTTCTGTGTTTATGGAATTCAAAAAAACAGCATGATTTATTTTTTACCTGCCAGCTTATTATACAAAATGGCCAACACAGAGCCCGCCTCTTTGATTCTCAATCGTAACCGGAATGGCAGGATATCCAAAAAATCAGCAAACAGATAAGAGGCTTTTCCGTAAACGATCCCCGAAAGGGAAGCGATTTTGGTTTTAAAACCTGTTTGACGATATTTTCTTTCATAACCCGATAGCTCAGCAAATTTACCGACTACGGCATCGGCTGTTTTAATATCCTTTTCGGGAAGGGATTTTTTCCAAACACCGATTTTTTTCGTGTTTACCGGACTGGTAAGGCTTTGATGGTATTTTTTTACTTCCTTATCAGGATGTTTGGCAAATGCTTTGGGTTGCTTTTTATAAAAGGTAAGCATGCTGTCTTTGAAAGGGATGTGAAGAAATTGACAAACCTGCTGTAAGGAGTTTTCGGGTTCGCGAACCAAATCCTCATAACGCAATGTAAAGAATTGACCGGGCTGTTTTTCCTTAAGAGACTGCAACAGTTTGGCTGAATGGCGCCATCGATATGCTATCAGAGGCGTATAGGGCGCCTCAAAATCCACTTTACGGATGGAGACCAGGTTGTCGCGATAATCGCGTGTGAGGTGAATAAAACGAGCATCCGGAAAGGCTTTCAGGATTTTATCTGTATTGGTGGAATAAACCGGATTTTTATCTCCCAGCAACAGGATGTCTTTTTTGGCAAAAGCAGAATTGAAGTGGAGATAAACTGTTTTAATGAGTGTTTGGAAAGTGCATTTTTGAGAGCATCGTAAAAGCGATTTTTCCAGTTCGGATTTGTTCAGCGGCCATTTCTGAATGTCTTTATGCCGAAACACATCCGCCATGAAGCGTTTGATATCTTTCTCCGTCCAGTGGGTTTTTCTTCCGTATTTGGGAAATAAGTTGGCAATGACAGGGCCTTCTGTGGGAATGATTATGTTGGGATGGGCGTCAAACATATTTCTCAGCAGGTAAGTGCCGCTGCGTGGCCTGCCGATAATGAAGAAGAATGGAAGCGCATCAGGATGTTTCATCTTTTGCGGGCTTTTATTTTTTCCGTGATCACGGAAAAATCTGACTTTTTAGGCAGAAAGAGTATAAACAAAGATGTCTTGGTTTTTTTCACATAGATTCCAATCATCAAGGCAGCTCCTGCTACGTAGCTTAGATTGGTAGCCATGGCGGCTCCGAAAGCGCCGTAGGCAGGTATCCACAAAAAATTTAATAAAACATTCAACACCAGCGCCGGAATCACAGCGTAAACAGCATATACGGGCTTTCCAATCCCATTAAAATGGCTGTTTAAGATGCGGAAAGCAATAAAGAGAATGATGCCGGGCAGCAGCGCTTGCAGCAGCGATACGGCCGGCGTGAAATCTTCTCCGTAAAGGAAGGGAATAAGCCACGGTGTTATGAAAAACAAAACCAAACCTCCTGCCAGTCCTGCCAGCAGGGACAGCCTGAACAAGGCGCTGATTTTGGTTTTCATTGCTTCCGGATTTGCACTGTTGGCTGTAGCCGACATGATGACAATACCCACGGCAAGCGGTATTTGCCAAAGCTGCTCGGCTACATTCACAGCAGTAGAGTAAAACCCAACTTCGCGTACGTCAGCCAGGCGCTCCAGTAAAAGGATATCTATCCGGTAAATCAGTTTCAGCACCAATAAAGAGGCTGCATACATGATGCCCAGCCGCACCATCTTTTTTATTAAATCAGAATTCCATCTCCATGAAATGGGAAAGTCTTTATAAACGCGCCTGAATGCTACCAGAGAAACCAACAAACCTGACAAAAGCAAGGCAAGCACCGCTCCGGTTATATTCATTTCCAGCACCACTAAAAATACGATTAGTAGAAGCAGGTTAACTGCCGGCACAAGCCATTTCATCAGGTTCGCAAAGCGGTATTTTTCCTGCCCCAGGTAAATGCCGCCGATGTAAACTGTAGCCAGTCTGAACGGGATAATTAACACCGTAAGCGTGATTAGCTTCAGGGTAAAGGCTGGATTGTCTAACCAAAAAAACGTAATAACGGTTAGCGCCATGGCCAAAAGGCTGGTGAGAATAAGGATGTGAATGACGGCCGAGGCAACGGCTGCATTGTCATATTGCTTGCTGCCGGTAAAATAAACCGCAGTCCGGCGTATGCCCATGGCAGCAAAGCTGGATGCAATAACCGGAACCACAGTCAGGGCTGTAAAAGCACCCTTGCCCGCAGGACCTAAATAGCGCGCTATCAGGACACCTGAAAGCAAAGTAACAGCAACGGCAAAAATATTGCTGCCAAATACGCTGCTGATATCCCTGAAAAGGCTTTTGTTTTTCACTGATTTTTATTCTTAACGGCTTCCCAGTATTTTTTCCCTAATACAGGGCCTCTTTCTATTAGTTTCTGCATTTCCGGTTTGTGTGGAAACGTGCGCATCAAATCACCAACCTGTTTGGTTGCCCAAAGGTAAAGATAAACCGGCCAGAGTTTCATGCGTACCCCCAAAGGAATTTTTTTACGTGTTCGCATATAGCCTGCTCTTTCGGCTGTTTTACCCGTTACAGCCTCAGCAATGAGTAGTTGCTCTTCACTAAGGTTCTTTTTCCAGTCACCTACGTTTTTGTTGCTGATGGGTTTAAAGAGTTTGCTGTGATAGGTATTCATTTCTTCTTCGCTATACAGCTCAACAAATTTTTCCCGGTATTTGTGGAAGTCAAAAATCTGATCTTCATAAGGGATGCGCAGAAAATCGCACATCTCGCGAAAATAACGTTCCGGCTGCTCCACCAAATCTTCATAACGCAGAAAGTAGAAACGCTCAGGATATTTTTTTTGAAGTTTAAGGTTAATTTTCAGGGATTTTTTCCAGCGGTGGGCGATGATAGGAGTGATGCCTTTCACAAATCCCGCCCTGAGCATCGATTGCATATAATCGCGATAATCCCGGGTCATATGGATGAACCGGGCATCCGGGAACATTTTCATGAGGTATTTCGTCCGGTTTGAATAAACCGGGTTTTTATCAGCCACCAGCTTGATTTTGTCTTTCGGGAACAAGGAAATATAGCTGGCATTCACAACGCGGCAGAGTTCCGGATAGGTAGTATTTCCGGCCAAAGCCAGTAAATCGGATTTCAGGCGCTCAAAGTCAACAGTCCATTTCCTGATATTCAGATAATAAGGCTCCGCTTCATTGGTGATATCATCATAAAACTCCAGGATTTTCTCTTTGTTCCAGTCTTTCACCTTATGATATTTCCAGAAAAAACGAAGCATAAAGGGCGATTCTACAGGTATTACAACATTGCTGTGCCGGTCAAACAGCGTTCGCAGCAGGGTTGTGCCTGACCGTGGACGTGCGGTGATAAAAAATATGGGCAGGTTTCTTTTTTCTTCCAGTGTAAGCGGTTGGTCTTTTTGCTTCATGAATTGTTATAACTGTTTTTTTGATTTGTGCCCTTTTTTATAACCCCGATTAAGGTAGGCCTGCGGCACTGTATTATTTCTTTTCAGCAAAAATAACGAAATATCAAGGCTTTTTGGTTAACCCGGGCAGTTATTTCTCTGGATTTATCCAAGTAACTGCAAAGCAAAAATTTTCTCCTTACATTTGTCTTATCAGTAAAACTGAATCAGAACTATGAGGATTCCATTCAATAAACCTTATTTTACAGGGAAAGAGGCCCATAATGTTGGGAAGTGTGCCTATACCGGGCAGATATCCGGTAACGGATTTTACACAAAAGAATGCCATCGCTTTTTTGAGTCCCGTTTTGGGTTTGAAAAAGTGCTTTTAACCAGTTCCTGTACGGATGCACTGGAAATGGCAGCGCTGCTGTGTGATATTCAGCCCGGTGATGAGGTAATTATGCCATCATACACATTCGTTTCTACAGCCAACGCGTTTGCTTTGCGTTGCGCCAAGCTGGTATTTGCTGATGTGGATGATGAAATCCCGAATATTAGTGTCGATCAGGTAGAAGCTTTAATTACGTCAAAAACAAAAGCTATAGTTGTAGTTCATTATGCCGGCGTGGCTGTGGATATGGATAAGATGATGGAAATTGCAGATAAGCACAACCTTTTCGTCGTTGAAGATGCTGCCCATGCCATTGATTCTTACTATAAAGGAAGAGCGTTAGGCTCTATCGGGCATTTCGGTACGTTTTCATTCCACGAGACCAAAAATATTATTTGTGGCGAAGGCGGAATGCTGGCGGTGAATGATTCACGTTTTGTAGAAAAAGCTGAGATTATCTGGGAAAAAGGAACCAACAGAGCTGCTTTTCACCGCGGAGAGGTTAAGGAATATAACTGGGTGGATTTGGGTTCAAGCTTTTTGCCTTCCGATTTAACCGCCGCTTTTCTCTATTCTCAACTGCTCGAGATGGATGACATCCAGGAAAAGCGAATCAGGGTGTGGAAAACGTATCATGAAAAACTAAAACCGCTCAGAGAAGCCGGAAAGATTAATTACCCTGATATCCCTGATTTTGCCACCCTTAACGGGAATATGTTTTATATCTTTTTACCGGATCGGCAATCGAGGGATGAGTTGATTACTTACCTGAAAAATCATGATGTGCTGGCCGTTTTTCACTATTTACCGCTGCATGAAAGTCCGTATTACAAGGATAAGCATGACGGCAGAGCACTGCCCAACACCAATCGGTTTTCAGATACCATTGTGCGTCTGCCTTTTTATGTTGAATTATCCCGGAAGGACATCAACTATGTTTGCCAACTGATAGAAGAGGTTGTCAAAGTTCCAATTTCCAAATAGAAGGGAATAGTTGATTGGTTGATTAGTGAGTAGTTGATTAGTAAGAAAAAATCCCAAAATCCATCCCGA
>CAYXJS010000143.1:0-7483 GCA_964465045.1 uncultured Bacteroidales bacterium
AGCAGCGTGGCCACTTCGCGCGATTGCTCTATCAGCTTTTCTATAGTATTTTCATTAACAACCATCATTTCTTTGGCCAGGTAAAGGCGTGTGCGGATGGTGGTGCATAACTGCCGGGCCTTTCGGAGCCACGCTACGGAAAGTGAGTAGTCGCGTTCTTCAAAACCGAGAGAAATGAAGGAAGACAGGTCCAGCGATATAGCAATCAGGTTGCGGCTGATGTAATGGTCGCCGACATTCGAAAAGATTTGCTCGATGTCCACCGTCAGGCTTACAGCTGCCTTCCAGGCTGCAATCTTCCAGTAATTGTCATCGTAAGGTTGCTCTGGTATTTTCATAATTATTCGTATTTCAGGTTTTCAGCAGGATTGGTCCGGGCTGCTTTTACGGTCTGAACCATCACGGTGGCTGTAGCTATCAGGATGGTAATCACGGCAGCCGCCAAAAAGAACCATACTTTGAAGGTAATGTGATATGCAAAGTGCTGCAGCCATGTATCAAGAAAGTAATAAGCTACAGGCCAGGCAATGATGTTGGCCGCAAGTACCCATCTCACAAACCGGTTAGTAAGCTGTCGGGTTATCATGGCAACAGTGGCGCCCAATACTTTACGGATGCTGATTTCTTTCCTTTTTTGATCCATCATAAAAGCAGAGAGTCCGAAAAGTCCCAGGCAGGCAATTAAGATAGCCAGGATGCTGAACGTAATGATGATTTTGCCGGTGCGGGCTTCATTGGAATACTGCTTTTTCAGATAGCTTTCCAGGTTCACAAATTGGGTGGTGGCCTCGGCATCCATTTCTTTTACCGTATTGTTGATACTTTCCAGCACCTCTTTGTGATTGGCGGAATTCAATCGAACGGCCATAAAACGGTTCCAGCGTGGCGCCATGGGATAGGTAATGGCCAAAGGCTCAGGACGGTTATGCAGCGAGGCATAATTGAAGTCCTTGACGATTCCGATAAGGTTGTATTCATACTCTTCGGTGATTTGTACTTTTTGACCCTCTACCTCAGTCAGGCCGTATTTTTGGGCTGCTTTCTGATTGATGATGATGCCGTCTTTGTCTGAACCATCTGCCCTGAAATTTCTTCCTTTAACAACTTCCAGGTCCAGTGCCGGAATCAGGTCTTCATCGGCATTCAATAAAACAATATCGCTCTTCTCAGGCATGGATGCGGTTTTGATAAACCATTTTCCATACACATTACCCATCATGCGTGATGTTGCCGAAGCCCGCTTAACACCGGGCAAGGCCTTCAGCTCATTCTTCAGCACTTCGGCTTTATCCTGCAATTTAGGGCTGTTAAGTTCAAAGTAATAGGTCTCCGCGGTTTCGTATCCCCGGTCTTTATTCTGGAGGTAGTCGAGCTGACTATATACCGTCAGGGTGGCAATAATCAATCCTGAGGCAATCAGAAACTGGAAAACCACCAGAAAGCGGCGCATCCCGTTCTGGCCCTTTGGCGACAGGCCCCCTTTTAGTACGTTAACCGGCTGAAATGATGAGAGGTAGAATGCAGGGTAAAGACCCGCCAGAAATCCCACAAGAAGGATAATCACGGCCAGTAACATGATGAATCCGGGAGTGAGCAGGTCTGTAAGTTCAAAACTCTTCCAGGTTAACTGGTTGAAGTAGGGCAGCGTGATTTCGGCCAGCAACAAGGAGATGCCAAAAGCGATGATCGTGATCAGCAAAGCTTCTCCCAGAAACTGACGAATGAGGCTTTGCCGGGTGGCTCCTGACAGTTTTCTGATGCCGACCTCTTTGCCGCGTTTGGCTGAGCGGGCCGTGGAAAGGTTCATGTAGTTGACGGCAGCAATCAGCAATATCAAAAAACTTATCGTGGAAAACAGATATACCGTATCCACATCTCCCGATATCCCGGTTCCATATTTTGCATCCGATTTCAGGTAGATCGATGTCAGCGGCTCGAGGAAAGGACGGTATTTATGCGCTTCGTCTTCTCCAAAGTATTTTTTGGTGAATTCCGGAAAGACTTTTGCCAGCTTCTCTGCATCTTCCTGCTTTTTGAGTAATAAGTAGGTGTGATAGTTGTGTGGCACCCACATATCCAGAAAATCGCCTCCTCCAAAAGCATCGGTCTCCAGAAAACCGGTACTGATCAGCGCTTCGAACCGGAGGTGCGAGTTGGTGGGGAGGTCTTTAAAAACGCCGGTCACTTTGAGCGACCCTTTATCGCTGAAGGTTATTGTCTTGTCCAGCGGACTTTCATTGCCGAAAAGCTTTTGCGCCAAAGTCCCGGATATCACGACAGAACGGGGTTCTTCAAGAAGATTCTCCCGGTTTCCCTTTTGCAGCTCAAATGAAAAAACCTGGAAAAAGTTGTTATCGGCAAAATGAGGCCGCTCGGTCACCTTTTTTTCTTCCCATCTTAATTCCGAAGGTTTCCAGGGCATGATGCGGGTAGCCCGCTCTACCATCGGGTAATCCTTTTGCAGTGATGGCCCCATTGGTGCCGAGGTCATCGCCAGCTTCTCCCAGTTACCTGACCACATCAGGCTGTCGCCCAGCCTGAAGATACGCTCCGAATGCTGGTGAAACCGGTCATAGCTTGCCTCGTGCCTCACAAAAGAAGCTATCAGGATAAATGCTGTAAGACCCAGCGCCAGCCCGAAAATATTGATCAGGGAGTGTGATCGGTTCCGGATAAGGCTTCTGAATGCTATTTTTAGATAATTCCACCACATAATATTGTTTATATTTTTTATTCGTATTTCAATGTGTCTACCGGATTGGTATTGGCTGCACGCATTGATTTTATCAGTACTGTGCCAATGCCTAATATCAAAGAGATGGCGATTGCCGCGGCAAAATAATACCATGCAATATCCACATGATAGGCAAACTCCTGCAAATATCTTTCTGCGAGCTTATAGCCGGCAGGTATCGAGATCAAACCTGCTATTCCAATCAGGATGATAAAGTCGCGCACTATCATCATATTGATGTCATATGCTGTTCCTCCCAACACTTTCCGGATAGCTATCTCGCGTGTTTTTCTTTCCACATAGAGTGAGGATAGCCCGAACAGTCCCAGAGAACTAATCAATAGTGAAATCAGAACAAAGACGGAGAACAGCCTGATGGTTTGTTCCACACTGCCATAGCGAGCCATAACTTCACGCTCGGCAAAGTTGGCATTGAAGGGTTGCCCGGGAAAGAACTCATTCCACTTTTCCTCTAACAGTGTCATGGCTCTGTCGCTGTTAGCGCCGGACACTTTTATGTTCATCTCGTTGAGCATGGAAGGGCTGTAAATAAAAATAGCGGGCTCTATTTTGGCATAGAGGTCATAATAGTGATAATCATGCACCATGCCTATGACTTTGCGCACGGTGTCGCTCATAAACGGATTGAAACGTTTACCTACCGGATTTTCCCAACCCAGGTAATCGGCCAGCGCTTCATTGATAATCATGGAAGAGACGGTATCCATGGCATAGTTGCTGCTAAAGTTTCTTCCTTTAACAACCGGAACATCCATCAAGGGAAGAAAATCCTTATCAACTAAGCATACCCGAACCATTACGCTGGTTTCGGAAGTGTCGTTCAGTGAAACGGTAGACTGCGAACCCCCGGCACCCGACAAGGCTGTAGTAAGGCTGGCGCCTTCGATGATGCTGTTTTGTATCAGCTCATCCTTGTAAGCCTGGATGCGGCTGTGTTTTCTGCTGTTGCTCGACAGATCGAGGTTGATCACATTCTCATAATTGATGCCCAGATCCTTGCTTTTGATAAATCCCATTTGCTCGCTGGTGATAATGATGAAAAAGATAAGGACCGTGGAGATAAAAAACTGAAAACCTACCAGTATTTTTGTCAGGGTAGTTGATGAGATACCTTTTTCTGTATCTCCTTTCAGAACAGTAGCCGGATTATAACGCGACAGATAAAAAGCGGGATAACTCCCTGATACAATACTCACTACCAGCAATATTATCAGCAGGTAAGACAAAAACAGCGGCGACAAGCTCAGCTGAAGATCGGTATTCATCAGGGCATTAAATTCCGGGATAAGCAGCTCTGCCGCTACCATCGACAGTATTATACTGATGAAGGTGATCATCAGTGACTCACCTAAAAACTGGTTGATCAGCTTTTGCCGCGTAGCTCCCAGCACCTTACGCATACCCACTTCCCGGCTTCTTTTCACCGAGCGGGCAATGGATAGATTGATATAATTGATGGAAGCGATGGTAATCAGCAATACTCCCACCAGCCCCAGGATAAAAATGAACATCCCGTTGCCCATGTTGCGGTTATATTGATATTTGATGTGTCCTGAATGCAGGTGGATGTCGCCCACATTCTGCAGATAAAGCCTGTATACATTTTCTTCCGGAACATCTTCAGGGGCATGGGGCAGCAGGTACTCCCTGAACTTTTCTCCGAATGCATCCATATCTGCCTCGTTTTTAAATTCCACATAAGTGGTCATCGAATTGGAGGTCCAGCTGCTCATGCTGGAGAAATTATCTTCTGCCGTTTTAAAATCCACCATCACATTGTATTTGTAATGGCTTTGCTCAGGGGCATCCTGAAAAACACCCGTAATTTTAAAAGTACCATGAGGACCATAGCTAATCATTTTGCCTGTAGCGGCTTCTGCTGAAGAAAACACTTTTTTTGCGGTACTTTCGCTGATACACATCGATCCTTTGTTTGCCAGGGCTGTTGCCGGATCTCCGTAGAGCATCTTTATTCCCAGCATATCGAACACATTGGAGTCGGCGAAAGCAAAATTGTATATGTTGTAGCTTTCCTCTCCGTAGGTAAAAACCTCCGAACTCCAGGTCATCACACGGCAGGCCTGCTTCACCTCGGGAAAGTCCTGCTCCATGCGGCGGGCCAGCGGCCCCATAGTTATCGCTACATGCTGCTCGCCCACTCCCTGAGCCTGCTGTATCTCCACCACACGGTATTTGTTGTCGATATTGCTGATATGTTCATCAAAACGAAGATGATACCGGACAAATAACATGATCATTACGGCAGCTGTAATGCCTATTGTCAGACCCAGAATATTGATGACAGAATAGGTTCGGTTTCTTAATATATTTCGCAGTGCGATTTTAAAATAATTGATTAGCATGGTTATCAGTTTTATTCATACGTTAATATCCGGGCCGGATTGGTACGGCCTGCCTTTATGGTGATGTAACTAATAGTTAACAGAGTGATCAGCACTGATATGATGCCGGGTGCCATGAAATGCCATGCCTGAAAAGCAATATGGGAGGCAAACTGCTCCAGCCAGTTGTTCAGGTAAGCCCAGGCCAGCGGCCAGGCAATAAGATTGGCAATAAGCACCCATTTCAGTAAATCCTGTGCCAGCAGACTGTAGTTTTCTCTCAGGGAGGCGCCCAGTGTTTTGCGGATAGCGATTTCTTTCAGCCTTCGCTGGATAGTCAATGACGTTAGCGCAAACAATCCCATCATCGAAATGAAAATGGCGAGCAGCACGGCGTAAAGCAGAATCTTGCTTTTCTGCTCTTCTTTCTGGTACATCCTTTCAAACTGCTTATCCACAAAATTGTAATCGAGGTTGAAGTTGGGATCAAATCCGGCCAGCGTGGTTTGGATGTTATCAATGCTTTCTTTTATCCGGTTGCCCTCAAGCTTAACAGACAAATAGCCGGGATTATGATTGTAAGCAGTGAAAATAAGAGGCTCTATGGGTTTGTGGAATGAGGCGTAGTGAAAATCATGAACCACTCCAATGACTTCTAATTCGTTGTTAAAACGGATTATCTTTTTGCCTACCGGGCCATCCAGTCCAAGTTTATTAACTCCTGTTTCATTAAGGATACACTTGTTTTCAATATTCTCATAATTTTTAAAGGGGTTTCCCGCTATGAATGGAATACCATAGGTGTTAAAATAGTGTTTCAGCACCCTGTTTTCATTAAAAATATGTCCCGTTTCGGGGTCTTCTCCTTTTACATAGATACTTTCAATGTTTCTGGATTTGCCGGGAATAGATGATGAAAAAGCCGCTTCTGTAATCCCTGTTTTTGTGACCAGTTCTTTCCTGATAGCATCCCGGCTCTCTCTTAAGTTCCTGCTCAGGCTGTTGACGGTTACCACATGTTCTTTATCAAATCCCAGCGATTTGTTTTTCATAAAATCCACCTGGTGATACAGCACGGTGACGGCAATAGCCAGAAAAACAGCGATACCAAACTGCAGGACTACAAGCGATTTCTGCAGGAATGCGTTGCCTTTCTGTTTCTGCGATGTTCCTTTCAGAATAAAGGCCGGCCGGAATGAGGACAGGTAAAACGCCGGATATGCCCCGGCGATAAGTCCAGTAAGCAATACGCCCAGAATAATAGCCGCCGAGAAATCAGGGTTTAAAAGAATTCCCCTGGATATGGCGGTGCCCATCAAATTGTTGAAAACAGGTAACAACAACTCAGTAATGACCAGACCCAACAGCAGGGAAAACAGCACTGTAACCATTGCCTCACCGATAAACTGCCGGATGAGGTGCTTGCGCTCGGCTCCCAATACTTTTCTTATCCCTATTTCCCGGTACCGGGTTTCCGAGCGCGCCGTAATGAGGTTTATGAAGTTGATCAGGGCGATAATCAGAATGAAAATGGCCAGCAAAGAAAAGATGATAAGGTCTTCGTAAGAACCGGTTTTGAAGAATTGGTAATCGGTAGTAGTATGCAGGTAAACGTCTGTCATAGGTTGCAGCGTGCTGTTTACCGTAATTCCGAACCCCCCGAACCGCTCTTCCATATATTCCCGGTTGATTTCCTTGAATTCTTCGATGACCCCGGTAATTGCCGTATTCTCCTCCAGCAGGTAGTAGGTGGGAAAGGATAAGCCGTTCCTTTCTACCACTCTTACCTGAGGATTATCCACAGTGGTCAACGATCCTAATGCATCGAACTGCAAGTGCGACTGTGCCGGAAAGTCTGCCATAACACCGGTAACCTTGAAGTCCCTTTCATCAATAGTTATTGTTTTGTTTATGGCTTCCTTATCACCAAAAACCTGATGTGCCGTGGAAACTGATATCACAGCAGAATGTGGCTGGGTAAGAACCTTTTCGGGGTTTCCTTTCAGCAATTTAAAAGAGAATATTTCGAAGAACGTTGAGTCGGCGTAAGTAAAATCATTGACGGCGTATTCGCGATTGTTATAAGTTAACCGTGCATCAGATTGTGTGTGTAAACGGGTAAACGCCTGTACCTGAGGCAGTTTATCGGTAACTAATTCGCCAATATCACCGGATGAGACCGCCGCTTTTTTGGATTTCCCGTTGGGCATGTTTACATCCGACATGATCCGGTAAATCTGGTCTTTGTTTTCATGAAAGCGGTCGAAATTATATTCATACATCACATACCGCATAATCAGGGCCGAAACGGCAATTCCGATACCGAGCCCGAGAATAGTAATTATGGCAAATTCTCTTTGCTTTTTCAGGTTCCTTAGCGCTATGA
>CAYXJS010000144.1:0-7247 GCA_964465045.1 uncultured Bacteroidales bacterium
CAGGTAATCCACAACTCAGCCGATGCGGCTGCTGAAACCGTAGACATATGGTTAAACGACGGTATGTTGCTCGACGATTTTTCATTCCGCACAGCATCGCCATTTATTGATGCTCCGGCAGGAGAAGAATTCACCATTAGTGTAGCTCCTCCTTCCAGCGAAAGCGCGGATGAGGCTATCGCTACTTTTGACTATACACTTGAGGGCGGCGAGAAATACATCCTCGTAGCCAATGGTATTGTCAGCGAAGACGGATATGACCCTGCTGAGCCTTTCAACATTTATGTTTATAATATGGCTCGTGAAATGGCTTCAGCAGATGGAAATACGGATGCACTCGTATTCCACGGCGCTACAGATGCTCCTGTGGTGGATGTTGTAGAAGTAGGCCAGGGCGCCGGAACGATTGTAGATGATGCCGGTTATGGCGACTTTGCAGGTTACCTTGAATTGCCTACGGCTGATTATCAGTTGTCAATTACAGATGAAACGGGAGAATCTGAAGTGGCTGTTTTTGGAGCGCCATTAAGCTCATTGAATTTGGATGGTCAGGCGCTTGCGATACTTGCCAGCGGATTCCTGAATCCTGACAACAACTCCGGCGGTCCGGCATTCGGATTATATGTAGCTTTACCTTCTGGTGGTGAATTGGTAGAACTTACGAATACAACCAGTGTGGAAGAAAATACGATAGCTGAGGCAGAATGGAAATTATATCCAAATCCGGCCAGACAAACAGCTACGGTCACCGTAGATGAATCAGCTACAGATGCAGTAGTGCGTATGCTCAATGTTACAGGTAAAGTTTTGGATGAAAAACAACTTCAAGGTAACAGAAGTGTTGACTTTAATGTAGCTGATTATCCAAATGGTATTTATCTCATTAGCATTGTAAATGAAAATTCCAGCCAGACAAGAAAGCTACAGATTTTAAAATAATGATAGAACCGTGATTTATCCCATCAAAAAAGCCCGGCAATGTTACCGGGCTTTTTTAATGTGGTATTTCAAGAAAAACTATTGCTGTCCGCTTTGATCACCGGGCTGTCCGGAACTATAAGTTTTGCTTCTTTCTATGGATTGAAGCGCCAGGTAATTGTCACCGTATTTATCCATATTTGCTTCTTCTAGGTCATACTGATCAAAATGTCGTTCTTCATCATCCACTAAGGTTTCAAACAAACGCTTTGATGCTGAATCGCTATTATCATTGCATTGGCGGGCAAATTCGTTATACATCTCATAGCTGGATTCTTCCATATTTTTCGCCATGATAAGCATTTTTCCAACTTCTTGCTCTTGTGCGACTTTTTCGCCAACTGTCATTTCTACATCTCCACCTAAGAACAATACTCGTTCGGCTAACATTTCCACGTGCTGCATTTCTTCAATAGCTGTTTTCTTAAAAAGATCGGCCAATAAATCATATCCTTTATCATCGCAATGAAAATGAAAATACATATACTGATGTAAGGCTTTTAGTTCATCAGCAATTGCTTCGTTTAACAGCTCTATACTTTTTTCTTTGTTCATCTTATACTTCTTTTCCATGATTTTTTAATATTGGTTAATAATTGTTTTCAAATATAGGGTTTTTATGTAATTCATTATCATATAATCATAAAGCACTTTTACTCCCTGTTTTTGAAGTAAATTCTAGCATTATCCAGATGCTCTTTAAAGATGTCTACCGAATGATCAAATGCTCTTCGCAGCTCCTTAGCAGATTCTCCGGTGGCGTCTTTGTAGTTGTTATATTTTTCCTTCAGTTCCTCTCTTCTGCTGCGGATATCATCCATCATTCTTTTTAATTCCAGCTTTCGTGTCTCGCTGGCTTCTGAAAACTGGCCTTCAATTTTTTCAAGTTCATTGAATAATTGATCAATTTTTTCCTTGGTTTTTTCTCTGTTTTCCTCAATGCTCATAATTTTTCCTCCATGTTTTTCATATATTATGAATTATTTTATTCAAAGGTAAGCTTTATTAATCAAGAGATGAATTCTATTAACTCTTTTTAGATTTTTATCTGTTTTTTACTTTCATTTCAAAAAGTCAATATTATTTCTATTTTTACAATTTGCATGGAAACAAAATAAACTGCTAACTAAAATCTAACTATATGGACAGTTTTTTAGAAGTGATTGAGAATGGCATAAAGGCCTATAATTCGTATGTTGGCGGATATGCATTATTAATTCTTTTAATACCTACCGGTATCTTTTTTGCAATCAAGTACAAATTTCTCCATCTAACCAAGTTAAAGCATTCCATCAATGTTATTCGCGGAAAATACGACAACAAAAAAGACGAGGGTGACATCAACCATTTCCGGGCTTTAACAACGGCGCTATCCGCTACTGTTGGAACAGGTAATATTGTTGGTGTAGCTTTAGCTATTTATTGGGGTGGCCCCGGCGCCATTTTCTGGATGTGGGTTACAGGTGTTTTTGGTATGATTCTCAAATTTGTTGAATGTACCCTTTCCATGAAATATCGCCATTTTAATTCGGATGGCACTGTTTCAGGCGGTCCGATGTATTACATGGAATATGGCCTTAAAGAAATTCTGGGCAAGTATGCTAAAGTACTTGCAGTAATATTTGCTGCTGCTACCATGGTGTGTGCATTAGGTACGGGAAACATGGCACAGTCTAACTCAATATCTGATGTAATGGTAACCAATTATGGCGTTCCGGTATGGAGTACAGGTCTTATTTTGATGCTATTGGTACTACTAGTTATCGTTGGAGGGATAAAACGTATTGCTGAAGTTACTGCGCGCCTGGTACCGTTTATGGCTACAGTATATTTTATCAGTATTCTTGCTGTAATTCTTAACAATTACCAGGAAATTCCCCAGGCCTTTACTTTAATTATTACGGACGCCTTCACAGGCACTGCCGCTACAGGTGGTTTTGCAGGCTCTACCTTTATGTTGGCTTTGGTATGGGGTGTAAGGAGAGGTCTATTCTCCAATGAAGCCGGTCAAGGGTCTGCTGCTATCGCCCATGCTGCGGCTAAAACAAAACATCCGGTCAGAGAAGGGCTTGTTGCTTCTGTAGGCCCTTTGATTGATACACTTATTATTTGCACACTCACAGCTTTGCTCATTATTGTAACGGGAGCATGGAAAGAAGATGCCCAGGGAGTTGAGATGACTGTTATTGGTTTGTCAAACGGATTGGCAAATATAGGTCTTTCTCATACAGGCAGCCATATCATTGGTGCCAGTCTGCTTTTATTTGCTTTCTCTACTATGATTAGCTGGTCGTATTATGGCTCGCGCGCCGCTAATTACCTCATGGGAGAAAAAGCGATTAAGCCTTTTAGTTATGTCTTTGGACTTTTTGTCTTCCTTGGAGCTATTGGCAAAATTGAACTCGTTTGGCATTTTGTGGATATGGTCATTACCTTCATGACTATTCCAAACCTTATTGCATTGCTGTTGCTTATGCCTGTGGTCACCAAAGAAATCAAATCGTACTTTACTGAATTTAAAGAATTGTAAGCTTTTTCATTGAAAGTTTAGAACCTCCATCTTGCGGGATGGAGGTTTTGTTATATGGTTCAGCTTGTAAATTAAACAAATTTTTTTGTTTAGTGTTGATATAGCAAACAAAACAAAGAATAATACTATGAAGTACTATGCATCCAGAACGATAAAAGACTCGTTTGAAAATACGGAAAACCGCATAAGAAATGCCCTTGCAGATGAAGGTTTTGGTATAAATACTGAAATTAATGTTAGCGAAACCTTTAAAGAAAAACTCGGTAAAGACTTTCGCCAATATAAAATACTTGGTGCGTGTAATCCCGAAAACGCATATCAGGCTGTTCAGGCTGAAGAAAATATAGGAATAATGCTTCCTTGTAACGTGATCTTGCAAGAGAAACAACCCCGCGAAGTTCAGGTTTCTGTTGTTGATCCGGTCGCTGTTATGAATATTGTAAATAACGAAACGGTGACAGACATTACAAAGGCCATCAGGGAACGGCTGAATGCGGCACTTGAAGGCGCTTAATCTATACCTGCAATTGATTTTTTTTCACATAATATACTGAAAACTTTAATCGAGCTGTTAACATAGCTACTAATCTATGGTTACAGAATGATAAATTTTTAGGAGGTCAATGAAGTTTCGACATTTATCAATTTCCGAATAATAGATTCCTAGTGTTTTTCATCTACTGGAATATTCAGCCCTGTGAAAGTCGAATTTCTGTATTCAAGTAATCATATTACACCCCTATTTAGATTTAATATTTATTGTTGGTTTGTTTTATGTTTGCTTCAGGTTACCTTAATGGAAATCAACCATATTCATATATCATTGAGCTATTAGACTTTAAAAAAATAGAGAAACTATCCTGGTTAGAAAACGCTTTTCGTATTTTTGGACAAAACAACGATATGAAGTTACTTATACTTTTTAATTTTTTATGGATTTCCATTCACCTGACAGCGCAAAATCCCTTTCCTGAAGATGTGTTAACTGACGATCCGCCTGTGCGAAATATTGTAAGATCAGATAAGGAAATATCGGAGGTTAATTATACTTTTAAAGGTTTCAATGCTAAAGCTGTTGATACAAAATATGGTGAGATGACGCTAATCCGCATCTCGGATTTTACTCACACGAAATCAGCAGGCAAACCGGCCTTACCAATGCATACTGACTTAGTGGCTTTGAAGCAGGACAAAAATTACGAACTTGAAGTGATCATAAAAGACAGTATCGTATTTGAAAATGTAATGTTAGCTCCGGCAAAAAAACCTGCCAGAGACACCGAAGGCGCTCCGGAGCCGGAGTTTGAAATGGATACATTGTTTTACAATCAGGACACTCAATACCCGGATAAACCCATAAACATCAGCGATATACAAACATATCGCAAATTGCCGATGGCCATAGTTGATATTGTACCTTTCAGGTATAATCCAGCCAAAAAGCAGTTGATTTACTATCCTGAAATTACTTACAAGATAAAACATAACAGTCGCAGCAATTTTATCTCAAGTAATTATTTAACCGGAAATGATGCTAAACTGGCACAGAATATAGTCCTGAACAATACTGCTTTTAGGGACGAAAAGCCACGAAATGACAGCATCGACGCTCCGGGATATATCATTATTGCAGATAACATGTTTTCTGAAGCGGCACAACGCATGGCAACGTGGAAAAGGCAAATGGGTTTGAATGTTACGCTTTTAGAAAGCGCAGGGTGGTCTTATGAAAGCATCAGGGACACTTTAAGTGGTTTTTATGAAAGGGAAAACCCTCCCTCCTATTTCCTCATAATCGGCGATCATGATCAAGTTCCGGGAAGAATACGCACAGCTCCCTCCGGTGAAGCTTTTGCTACAGATTTGTATTATGCCTGCTTTGATGGTCCGGCAGATTATTTCCCGGATATGGCTCATGGAAGGCTTTCGGTATCAACAGCATCTGAGGCGCTTTTGGTTGTGGATAAGATTATCAACTATGAGGCTTCTCCACCCACAGAGTCGCATTTTTACAATCAGGGTACAAACTGCGCCCAGTTTCAGGATGACGAGCTTGATGGATATGCCACTCGCCGTTTTACGCATACCAGTGAGGATATCAGGGATTATATGATGCTGGAGCAGGGCTATGATGTGGAGCGAATTTACTATACCAACCAGAATATTAATCCCACGAATTACAATAACGGATGGTATTCTAACGGTGAACCAATTAAAGATGAGCTGCTGAAAAGCAATGGCTTTAATTGGAGTGGTGATCAATGGGATATTATAAACTCCATTAATGATGGACGGTTTTATTTATTTCATCGAGATCATGGTTATGCCGGTGGCTCAGGATGGGCTCATCCTTATTTTGTGCAGTCATCAATAAGTTACCTGGAAAACGAGCATTTACTTCCGGTTGTTTTTAGCATCAACTGTCACACCGGAGAATTTAAGCTTCCGGAATCTTTTGCTGAAACGCTTCAAAGGCATCCCGATGGTGGAGCGGTTGGTGTTTTTGCAGCTTCTTACTATAGCTACAGCGGATATAACGACGGCCTCAGCGCAGGTTTCATCGATGCAATGTTTCCCGAACCAGGGTTGGTTCCGGAATTTGGCGAAGGTGGCATTCCTAACCCCAATGTTACGCCACATGATCAGATGCTTGAAATGGGGCATGTACTCAATCAGGGCTTACTCAGAATGGGAGAAACCTGGGGCATTTCAAAGTACACAAACGAATTGTTTCACTATTTCGGTGACCCGGCTATGCGAATACACATTCAGCAGCCTGAATTGATAACAGCTACACATGCCGATACTTTATTTTATGAAACCGATTCGGTACTGAATGTTACTGACATCAACACGCAAGATGTAACCACAACATTAGTTACATCGAAAAAGACCCTGGCAGTTGATAGCTCTGAAAACAATAAAGTTGCTTTAGAGTTTGATAATATTGAAGACGATTATGTAATTCTTACGCTTTCCAAAGTTCATCATCAGCCCTATACAGACACCATTTTTGTAGCCGGTAAACCTAAAGCCGTGGCAGAAGCTAAGGAATTATACACTTGTGATGGTAAAATTGCCTTCAACAGCAATAGCTATTACAATCCGGAATCGCTCACATGGTATTTCGGTGATGGAGCAACTAGCCAGGAAACAAATCCGGTTCACGAATATACTCAAAATGGTAGCTATCAGGTGCAACTTGTTGCTGTAAACGAATTTGGCGCAGACACAATATCCATCCAGGACTCTGTTACTGTAAACCGGCCTGTAGTTCCTGAAATTAGTTCCGAACCCATTTGTGAAAACGGAACCGTTTCGTTTGAGATGGATGAGGACGCTCGCTTTTCATGGTATAATCCTGAAGGCGAACTCTTACATACCGGAAATGATTTTACAACTGATACAATAAACGAAAACCGGAATTACCGGGTAAGAAAAAGCAACTTGTCTGAATCGAATACAGGAAAAGTTGATTTAAGCGGCGACACGACTCGTTATCACATGTTTTGCGGATTAATTTTTGATGCTTACCAGCATTTCACGTTGCAAAGCGTTAAAACCTACGCGAAAGATGAAAGACCAAGGGTGATTCAGCTTCGCGACAGCCTTTTCAATGTGTTGATAACCGATACTGTCTTAATCCCTGAAGGAGAAAGCCGGATAGAACTGGGCTGGGCAATCCCTGCCGGCGAAAAGTATAAATTGGTTGCCAATGACAATCATCAACTTGCCTATA
>CAYXJS010000145.1:0-7212 GCA_964465045.1 uncultured Bacteroidales bacterium
GCAGCGTCTTTTAATACCTCAATGGATTTGATATCATCAAAATTAATATCTGTGAGCGGACTGGTAGGCGCGTTGCCTATGCTACTCTGGCTCGAAGATGTGATAGGCATCCCGTCTACTACATAAAGAGGTTGGTTGCTGGCCGATAATGAAGATGACCCGCGAATGCGCATGGTTATAGCTTCTCCCAGTTTTCCGCTGGCTTGCTTCACTAATACGCCTGAGGTTCTGCCTTGCATGTATTTTTCAAAGCTGGCTTCTCCAAAGCTGGATTCCTCATCAATTTCTACTTTGCTGATAGAGCCCGTCAAGTCTCTCCGGATTTCAGTTCCGTACCCAACTACTAAAACCTCGTCTAAGCCAATTTGAGAGGATTTTAACGTAATTTCAAAATGCGTTTTGTCGCCGATTCTGATTTCCTTTTTTTCCATCCCAACTATCGAAAAAACTAAAATCTCTGCATCTTCGGGAACATCAAGACTGAATTTTCCATCTATACCTGTAGCCGCCCCTATAGAGGTACCTTTAATAAACACATTCACCCCGGGGATGGGTTTACCGTCTTCATAAGACATAACCTTGCCGGTGATTTTTTTCCCTTCATCCTCCTGTTTTTGAGGTGTTGAAGGGGGGATTTTTTTTGATTTTCTGATGATAATATAATCATCCATTAAGCTGAAAGTGCATTGTTGTCCTTGCAGGATTTCTTTGACAGCTTCCGTTAATGTAACATCTTTCAGGTCTGCTGTTACATATTCAGAGTCGTCAAGATCTTCGTTACTGTAAAAAAACAGATAACCGCTTTGCTGGGTTATTTCATCAAGTGCATCACGGAGCGTTACATTTGTTAATGTTAAATCTACTTTTGGCTGTGGTTGCGAAAAAACTGATGCATTGGCCTGCGAAATCAGTATTGTGATAAAAAAAAGCTGTATGCGGAGCATTTTTAAGAATTTTTTAAAAGCTTCTATCCCCAAAGGATGCAACAGAAGATTGTTTTTTTTCATAAATTTGTAGTTTTAGTTTGACTTTCAATGCCTTTATTAGTTTGAGCGCATTGATTATTAAGTTTTGCCGGAGGATGTTGGCGCATCTTCCGGTTTCTTCTATTTTTTACTTACCCTTACCTCCTTGTTTTTTATGGTTAACTCAACTTTATTGGTTTGCTCTATAATATTGAATAGTTTCTCTATAGATTCTTCTTTATCAATAACTCCTGTAAACCTGATCTGGGGTGCTAGTGTGTCCTGGAAATGTATTTTTATGTCATACCATCTGTGTAAGCGCTTAGCAATATCATCCATGCGGGTATTGTTAAACCTGAAAACACCATCAATCCATGAGGTGTAGTAGTTTGTGTTTACCTGGCTGACAGTTAATTCATTTTGGCTACGCACATACCTGGCCTGCTTACCCGGTTCAACATTCATTTGTTGGTCATTTGCAGTAACATCTATCTTTCCTTCTACAAGTGTGGCTTCTATATTTTCATCATCAGGGTAGGCCATGACATTAAAAGAAGTTCCTGTAGCTTTCACCCGCATACCGTTGGTGTTTACAATAAATGGTGATGCATCATTTTGAGCTATTTTAAAATAAGCTTCTCCTTTTAGTTCTACCTCGCGCCGTTTGCCCGTAAAACTAACCGGATATTTCAATGTCGTTTCTGAATTAAGCCAGACTATAGTGCCGTCTGAAAGAACCAGTTTATAACTGCCCGCGCGGGGTATGTAAAGTGTATTATATGCCGGCCGGTCAACGTCAGAATGCCTGTCCTTTTTATATTGTAGTGTGTTAAGCGCGTCTGAGTTGGTAATGATGGCGTTGGATTCCCGGAAATTTTGTTTGCTGTTCTGATTTATCGTAACGATTTCGCCGGTAGATAGCTGCAGCCTGGCCTGAGGGGTGCGGGAGTGAATTAATTCATTGAGGGAGGCTTTTTGAGGGCTTGGGGACTGGTTTTTTTGCAGCACGAAGAATAAACCTGAACCAAGCGCCGCCAATAAGGCTATGGCGGCAGCATATTTCAAAATTGTTTTACGATACCAAATATTTGCAGGCTTTTTAATTTCGCTTTCAACGTTCTGCCATGCCTGCGAATGGTCGATTTTATCGCTGACACGAGATGTTTTGATTGTATGATGAAGGTCCAGATAATCTTTTAAAACCTGATGGTTATGAGCATCTTGATTTAACCATAACTCTAATTCGCTGGCTTGCGATGGGGTTTGCGAATTGTTTAGATGGGCGTATATACTATCAAGTATGTGTTCTGGTATATCTCTTTTCATAATATTTTCATCAATATTCTGTTAATAAGCGTCTTAATAAAATTCCTTCTAACATTGGAACTGATTTGAAATTTTGCGCTTACTGAAAGTCATTTCTTGCTTTTGATGGTAGGACAGCTCCCGAACAAAACAGGGTGAAAAAATACAGGTAGTTTATAAAAATTCTTTAAGGCTTTTACGCAAAGAAGCATAGGCAATGCGCATTTGCGTTTTAACGGTATTCACTGAAATGTTCAGTTTTTGAGCAGCATTCTTGTATTTCATATCCTCAAATACAACCAATTGAAAAACCTGCCGGCATTTGGCAGGTAACTGATTTGTTGTTTCTTCAACTGCTTTTTTCAATTCACCAGCTTCCAGCACATCAGGAGGGTTTATGGAGGCATCATGCTCGTTTAGATAATGCTCAAGAATTTTCTGGTACGTTTTGTTTTTGAGATTGTAGTTGATAGAAGCATTTTTTACAGATGCATACAGGTATGATCGTACAGAACCCCGGATATTTGCTGCAATCTTTTGCTCCCAGAATTTGATAAACGTTTGCTGAACAATATCTTCCGAAACTTCAAGCTGACCCGTATATCCATAGGAGAAAAGAACCAGCGATCTGTAATAGCGATCAAACAATATTTTCAGTCCCTCTGCTGAATTAGCCTGACACAGCTTTAAAGCTGAATCATCCGATGTCTTTTCCTTTTTCCCTTTCAGCCTTCTCATGTTTTATTTAAACAGAATTTAAAAAGCAATTAAACCTATTTTAAGCTTTTTGCTGGCATAATATTAAGAAAAAATTAACTTTTAAGCGGCATAAACCCCAATCTTTTGAATAAGTTTTGCTTCCGGAAGCGCTAAAATACCCGCTTTATAGTAATAGGTAAAGACGCTGCAAACTGGATTATGTTTCTTCATGACTTACTGTACCGGCTGGAAGCCGGTGTTCCATTGAATGTCGACGCTGTCCGGTCAACCCAGAATTATGAGTATAGTTATGAGTTTGGCATCACCTTTATGAGTATAGCACCCACCTTCAGGTGGGTGTTTAAAGTGTGCAAAACCAAAGTTTTAGCACGCTTCAGCGTGCTTTTATAGCCTTTTTGCAAGGACGCTAAAGCGCCCTGATAAAGAGGTTCCTGGCTTTTTTACACCCCCATGAATGGGGGTGCTGGTCTCATGGGGGGTAAGGTTTTAGATTGGCAGGATATTTTGATGTTGCCCTTTCTGGAGTGCAGGTTTTCTACGTCACACTCCGGGAGGCATTGTTGATAAGTTATTTTATTTTTTTGACATTATAAAAATTTGTTAGACAATTATTTATACTATCCGTCTTGTATCCTTAGATATAAGTTATCAACAAGTAGATAATCTTTGAATGAGAAACTTTTATTTTTGTTAATGATTTGATTTACCATGTTTAAGGTAGACATTTTAAAATAAAAAGTACTGTATGCAGCAAAGAAAGTCAACGAATAACTCTGCAATGATCATGAATGTGCTGAATTTTCAGCATCGAACTCCTGAAACTTTTGGTTTTTACACAGAGAAGAAGGCGGGTATGAGTCCGATAGAAAGAAATGAGTTTCCCGATGAATTGATAACAAATTTAAAAAGCGAAGATAAACAGCTACAAAGGTTATATACTTATTTTTCTGGTGAGAGCCAGGCAGACTATACTGCTACGATACATTTTTCTGAAGCTCCGGGTCTGGCGCGCCATTACTATCTTTACCTCCTTTACACATACTTTAAGGAGCAGGCTGATCTAATAAAGGAGAATTTCGTGAATGATTTAACTGTTTATATCCTTGAAAAAGACAACTCCTTAAAGGGTTACTGGGATGCCTATCGCCGTTTTACACTGCGGGTGCAGATTGGGAGGCTCTCATCGCAGCCTGAATTGGTTATTATGGAGAGGGGAGTGAGGCGCGTATTGCAAAAAAGCTATTACGAATTGCAACATCTCGATGCTCATCACTTTACCAGTTTTTTGTTTCAGGGGCAGTTTTATCACCAGAAAAAGCTACCTCAGGAAGCTTTTTATGATACGACAAAAACTTTTCCGGTATTAACGCCTCCGCTTGAAGATTATTTGGAACAAACTTATGACAGGCCCTCCCCGCTCCGTAATTCCTTTCCTGAAAAACTGAATTTGATAAGCGACTTTAAAAAGACGTTTCTTGATACGGATGAATTGCAAGCTTTCTTGCCCGGCATGAGCAAAGATTTTTATAGAGTTCGACCCAGGGCTGTTTTTCACACCCACTATGACTCTGATAAAATCATCCTTGGTCCTGAAAAAAACCGAGCTGAGTCCATCACGCCCAAGTATGATTTGCGAAAAAAGGGGCCTTACCAGTTGCCTGTCAACCCTCATAATATCAAATTTGTATTTATTTATCATAAGGAAGATGCAGAGTATGCCAAAGCGCTATTCAGGAAACTGGGTGGTGAGAAAAAAGAACCTGAAAGCGGTAAACCTGCCAAGGAGTTTGATATTACGCTGTATGGTCATTCAAGGATTAAATTCAGACTTGAGCAAGAGAACAATATTATTTTTAAAAACCGGGAGAATCCATTTGATGAAATCAGCGATTATCTCGATAACCAATACCAACCACAGGAAGGGTTGCAATATTTTGCGATTTACATTTCGCCCTATCATAAAGAGCATACTGACCCAAATCAGACCTATTACCGGGTCAAAGAAAAGCTGCTGAAACACTTTATTGTTTCACAGGCCTTTTATAAATATAAGATTTCTGATCAGGATTTTGAAAGGTATTATATGAACAATATTGCCTCAGCGATTCTGGCTAAACTGGGTGGGGTTCCCTGGACGATAAAACCACGCAATGAAAACAATGACCTTGTTGCAGGCATTGGCGCTTTCAAGCCTGCTGCCGACGGAGTGCGCTACATCGGGTCTTCATTTGCTTTTTCACCTAAAGGTGAGTTCAGGCAATTTGATGCAACCACTGAAAATAAGGCGCATTTGCTTGCACCCAAAATTAAGCTGATGGTGCAGGACTTTCTTAAGCATCACGATTCACTTGACCGCTTGATTATTCACCTCTATCCGGAAATCCGCAAAAAGGATATACAACCCTTTTATAAGGTGCTGAGGCAACTGGGAAGGGAAGACCTGCCGGTTTTTATTGTAACCATAAACAAAACTGCCTCACTGGATTATATGTGCTTTGAAAAAGATGATACTATCAAAATGCCTCATAGCGGTACCATTGTGCAGGTAAGCAAACGGAGCTATTTGCTGCATAACAACACGCGCTACCGGGATAGCAACGCCAAAATTGAATCTTACCCGATGCCTTTGAAAATCAAGTTGCAATGCACGCAAAGTGAATTGCTTGATGACCTGCCAACCGTGAAAGGGTTGATCGATCAGGTGTATCAGTTTAGTCGTATATACTGGAAATCAGTAAAGCAGCAAAGTCATCCTGTAACCGTAAAATATCCTGAGCTGGTAGCCCGCGTTTTTCCGTATTTTAAAAATCAGTCGCTTGATGACTTCGCTAAAACAAGCATGTGGTTTTTGTAAAGCAAAAGAATTTCTCCTTGTTTGCTCCTTGTTTTCTCCTTCTTTTAGCAGAAAAAACAAGATGAAATCAAAAGGAGGGCAGGGGGGAGGTAAGAAAAAAACAAGAATAGATGATAGAAGGATTAAAACAATACAGAGAAGTTTTATTTGGTCGTTTTCATCCACGGAAAAAGTTACACAGCCCTGCAAAATGGCAGGTGCTTATGGAGGAACTGCAACATAAAAAATTACCGCATGATATAAGAGTGCAATTGCGTTTTTTTGATGCTTTCTCAGAGAAAACGAGCTATTACCAAGAGTTTCTGGAGGTTGAAGCGCAGCGCTACTACAACCTGGTATGCCGGGAAATGGAAGCTAAACAGGATGAAGATATCAAGAAGTTGGTTGTGGAGGAGGTATTAACTGATTTTATTCCGGCTTTTCTGCGCGACCTGAACAGCGAAATCAAACGGCTGGGTTTGGCAGAAAGCGATGTGGACCCTGAAAGTACAAATAATAAACTCGACCATGAGGAGCAGGCAGAAACAGCTTTTGTTTTGATGCTGCTCAAATACCAGACTATACGTTTATATCATGCAATAAGAATCAGTTACGGTTATTATTATAAAGGTGCTTTATTAAAGCCGGAGCAACTACACCTTCATTATTTCAGGGAAAAGCCCCCAAAGCCGGAAATAATTGTTATGCCGGCATTAAACGAAGAGCCTGAGAAAACTAAGGCAGCCAAAAGTATAGTAAGCGATGATACTACTTTTCGCTATAAGTATTACGATACCGACCGCCTGGAAGAGCTTACTTATCTTAAAAAAGAGTTGATTCAGAAAGGCCGGATAAGTAAAGAAACCACCCTCAAACAGTTTAGAAACATATTTTCAGGGCAGCCTTTGCTTAAGCCCGTGCATTGGACCGGCAATAAATCTGAACTCTATTACATGATTTACCTGCTTTTTAATCAAACAGCCGTTATGGAAGATTTACATAACGAACACTGGAAAGTTGCCTGCAATTGCTTTGTGCAGCATGATGGAACTCCATACGACCCGCAAAATCTTAAAGAACAGAAAAAACCCAAAAGTACCTTCCGGATTATTGAAAAAATGGTGAATACGATGAAGTAGGGTAGGGTTGACCTTTACGAGGATGGAGTAAAGAAGCGTTTTCTCCGTTATATGCTTTGCTGATATGATTTTAGATAGCAGGATATTTTGATGTCGAAGTTGTCTAAAAACCAGACGCTGACAGGTCTGTCGACGCTGTCAGGTCAAAACAAAGTTCTTAGTGTAACGCCAATCTTTATGAGTATAGCACCCACCTTCAGGTGGGTGTTTAAAGCAGGGAAAACCAACTATTTAGCACGCTTCAGCGTGC